>NZ_CP077800.1:301722-603444 GCF_019112525.1 Modestobacter sp. L9-4 | reverse complement strand
AGCCGGGACCCGCTCGATCACCCCGACCAGCTCCTCGAACGCGGCCATGCTGTGCCCGGACACGAAGGCGTCCACGCTCGGCAGTGCCGCGACCATGCCGGCGGCGAGCGGCTCGTAGCCGGGCCGCCCCTTGTGCGGGTTGACCCAGACGACCGCGTGGGCCAGCCGCCGCAGCCGGGCCATCTGCTCGCCCAGCAGCTCGGCCCCGCCCCGCTCCCAGCCGTCGCTGCACACCACGACCACCGCGCCGCGGGCGGTGCCCCGCTGCCCCCACCGGTCCAGGAACGCCTTCAGCACCTCGCCGATCCGGGTGCCGCCGGACCAGTCGGGGATCGCCTGCCCGCTGGCGGCCAGCGCCCGGTCGGGGTCGCGCAGCCGCAGCTCACGGGTGACCCGGGTCAGCCGGGTGCCGATGGTGAACACCTCGGTGGTGGACGGCCGCGCCCGGACGGCGGCGTGCGCGAACCGCAGCAGCGCGTCGGCGTAGGGGGTCATCGAGCCGGAGACGTCGACCAGCAGGACCACCCGGCGCGGTCGCGGGCGGGCCCGGTGGCGCACCAGCCGGGTGACCTCCCCGCCGTCGCGCAGGGCCGCGCGCACGGTCCGCCCGACGTGCACCGGGCCGTGCGGGGCCGGTCGCCGGCGCCGGGAGGGCCGCATCGGGGCGGCCGGGGCGAGCAGGGCGAACAGCCGCCGCAGCTGGGTGCGCTCGGCGGCGGTGAGCTCGCCGACGTCCCGGTGGCGCAGCGCCTCCGCGCCGCTGGCCCGGGTGGCGAGGTCGTCGGGCTCCTCGCCGTCCGGTGTGCCCGCGCCGGTGTCCAGCGGCGCGGAGCGCAGCACCCGCGGCCGCGCGGCCGGGACGGCCGGGCGGGCACGCGGGACCACGCCGCCGAACCAGGCGGGGAAGGCGGCGTCGTAGCGGTCCAGGTCGTCGGGGCTGCCGCACAGGGTCAGCCGGCCGGCCCAGTAGACGGCGGCCGGGTCGAGCACGTCGAGGTGCGCGACGGCGTCGAGCATCGCCGCCACCCGGTCGGGGGAGGCCGCGACCCCCGCGTGCCGCAGCGTGCGGGCGAACCCGAGCACGCTCGTGACCACGTCCCGCTCGGCCCTGTCCCGAGACCCGCCGCGGGCCGACGAGCGGTGCGGAGGACGGGGTCCTCCGTCAGCCGGCACCGAACAGCACCCCCGGGCCCGCAGCGCGGACCCGCTCGCCGTCCTCGCGGTACTTCAGCACCGCCCCCAGCGTGCGGGCCGCGGTGTCGGGGTCCAGCTCCCGGGCACCCAGGGCGTGCAGTGCGCTCGCCCAGTCCATCGCCTCGGCGACACCGGGGGGCTTGAGCAGGTCCAGCGCGCGCAGCCGGGCGGTGGCGGAGGCGACCTGGCGGGCGAGGGTCTCGGTGACCTCCGGCAGCCGGCGGCGCAGGATCGCCACCTCGCGGGTGAAGTCCGGGTGCTCGAGCCAGTGGTACAGGCACCGGCGCTTGAGCGCGTCGTGCACCTCGCGGGTGCGGTTGGAGGTGAGCAGCACCAGCGGCGGCGTCTGCGCCCGCACGGTCCCGAGCTCGGGGATGGTGATGGTGAAGTCGCTGAGCATCTCGAGCAGGAACGCCTCGAACTCGTCGTCGGCCCGGTCGACCTCGTCGATGAGCAGCACCGCCGGGGAGTCCTCCAGCGCCTGCAGCAGGGGACGGGCGAGCAGGAAGCGGCGGTCGTACAGGCCGGCCTCGAGCTCCGCCGGGTCGGTGGCGGTGCCGGCGGCCTCGGCGGCGCGCAGGTGCAGCAGCTGGCGGCCGAAGTCCCAGTCATAGAGGGCGGAGCTGGCCTCGAGCCCCTCGTAGCACTGCAGCCGGTACAGCGGCCGGCCGGTGACCTCGGCCAGCGCGTGGGCCAGTGCGGTCTTCCCGACGCCGGCCTCGCCTTCGAGGAACAGCGGGCGGTGCAGGGCCAGCGCCAGGTACGCCGCCGTCGCCAGGCCCTCGTCGGGCAGGTAGCCGGTCGCCTCCAGCGCGGCGGCGACGGCGGCGGGGTCGGTGAGCTGGTTCACAGCCGGAGCATCCCACCGCCCCGCGGCGGTCCACCGCCGGGGGAGCAGGCCGGCACCGGGCCGGCCTGCCCGCGCCGGTCAGAGCCGGGTCTGTGCCGGCGGCGACGTCGCCTCGACCGCCGTGAGCGCCTCGACCACCCGGTAGCTGTGCTCGGCGCCGCGCGGCACCGCCCAGGAGTCACCCGGGCCCAGGTCGAGCACGGTCGTGCCGAGGGTGAGCTCGACCCGACCGGACACGACGTAGCCGACCGTCTCGTAGTCGCGGGCGACCGGCGGCTCGGCCTCGCCCGGCTGCTGGTCGTCCCACAGCCGCAGCGCCACGGTGTCCGTGCCGGCCAGGAACCGCTGACCCATCGGGCCGGTCCGGGCGTCGTCCTTGCTCACGGTGTCAGGGGTGTTCTCGTCGGTGGCCATGACCGGGGTCTACCCGCGCAGCGCGCACGACACCTGCGTGGCGCAGCGCCGTCCGGCCACCGGTCAGTCGTCCTCCGCCGGCACCTTCCGCGCCCGGCTGGGCTGCACGCGCATCGGCTCGCCCGGCATCTTCGGGTAGTCGGGGGGATAGGGCATCTCGCCCAGGCCCAGGTCGCGCTCCTGACGGTCGGCCAGCTCGACCAGCGGCGTCAGGTCGTAGGCGTGGTCGGCGAGCCCGGCGTGCTTGTCCCCGACGGCGGCGAAGCGGGCCGGCATGGTGAGGACGTCGAAGTCGAACGGCGTGACGTCGGGCAGCTCGTCCCAGTCGACCGGGGCGCTCACCGGGGCGTGCGACCTCGCCCGGATCGAGTAGGCGCTGGCGATCGTGCGGTCCCGGGCCATCTGGTTGTAGTCGATGAAGATCTTCTCGCCGCGCTCCTCCTTCCACCAGTTCATGGTCACGCGGTCGGGGATGCGCCGCTCCAGCTCGCGGCCGAAGGCGATCACCGCCCGGCGCACCTCGGGGAAGGTCCAGCGCGGCAGGATCGGCACGTAGACGTGCACCCCGCGCCCGCCGGAGGTCTTCGGCCAGCCCTCCATGCCGAACTCGTGCAGCAGCTCCCGCACGTGCGGGGCGACCCAGACGGCGTCGGAGAAGTCGGTGCCCGGCTGGGGGTCCAGGTCGATGCGGATCTGGTCGGGCGCCTCGACGTCGGCCTTCGTCACCGGCCACGGGTGGAAGGTCAGCGTGCCCAGGTTCGCGCACCACGCGACGACGGCGACGGAGTCCGGCGCGATCTCGTCGGCGGTGCGGCCGCTGGGGAAGGTGATGTGCGCGGTCTGCACCCACTCCGGGGCGTTCTTGGGCACCCGCTTCTGGTAGAACGCGTCGCCGGTGTTGTCCATCCGGGTCGACAGCCGCGCGCCCTCGAACACCCCGCCGGGCCAGCGCTCCAGCGTCGTCGGCCGGTCGCGCAGCGCGAACAGGATGCCCTCGCCGACGGAGACGAAGTAGTTCACGACGTCGATCTTGCGGACGCCCTTGTCGCCGAAGTAGGGCTTCTCCGGGCTGCTGACCCGCACCTCGTGCCCGTCGAGGGTCAGGACGACGGCGTCCTTGCTGCTGGCCATGCGGCTCCGATCGGTCGGGCGGGTGGCGTCAGGCGGGGCAGGTGGTCCCCTCGGCCGGGACGACCAGGTCGACCAGGTAGGCGTCCACCGCCGCCGTCACGCAGTCGGTCTTGGGATAGGCAGTGTGCCCGTTGCCCTCCCAGGTGAGGAGGGTGCCGCTCGCCAGGCCCGCGGCCATGTCCTCTGCGCCGGCCAGCGGGGTGACCGGGTCGCCCTTGGTGCCGACGACCAGGATCGGCGCGCTGCCGGCGGCGTCGCGGGCGGGCAGTGGCGTGCGGGGTGCCTGCCACGGCGAGCAGGTGTAGAGCCCCAGCGCGGCGTCGGCGCCGAACAGCGGGTACTTCGTGTTCCAGTCGGCCAGCACGGTGCGCACCTGGTCGGCGGTGAACCGCTCGTCGGTGTCGGCGCAGGTCACGGCCACGTTGGCGTCGACGACGTTGGTGTAGGTGCCGTCGTCGTTGCGCCCGGTGTATGTGTCGGCGAGGGTGAGGATGCCGGCGGCGTCACCGTTGCGGGCGGCGGCCAGCGACTGGGCCAGCTGCGGCCAGGCGCTCGGCTGGTAGAGCGCGGACCGGATCCCGTTGAGCACCAGCCCGGGGGTGGCCTGCCGGGTCTCCCCGGCGCGGGTGCTCGGGACCGGGGTGGTGGCGGCCTGGGTCAGCAGGTCGGTGACGAAGGCGCGCGGGTCGCCGCCGATCGGGCAGCCGGCGAGCAGCCCGGTGCAGTTGGCGGCGAACGCGTCGAAGGCGGCCTCGAAGCCCTGTGCCTGCTGCTCGGCGAACTCCTGACCGCCTGCGTCGGGGTCGACCGCGCCGTCGAGCACCAGCGCCCGCACCCGCGCGGGGAACAGCTCCGCGTAGGTCGAGCCGAGCGTCGTCCCGTAGGAGTACCCGAGGAAGGTCAGCTGCTCGTCGCCGAGGGACTCCCGCACCAGGTCCATGTCGCGGGCACTGTCGACGGTGTCGAAGGCGCCGAGGGCGTCCTTGTACTTGTCCGCGCAACCGGCGGCGACCGCGTCGACCTGGGCGAAGGCGGTGTCCAGCGCGGCGGCGTCGGCGGTGCGCGGGTCGACGGAGAACAGCTGGTCCTTCTGCTGGTCGGAGATGCACTCGACCGGGGTCGACAGACCCGCGCCGCGGGGGTCGAGGCCGACGACGTCGAAGCGGCGCAGCACGTCCTCGGGCAGGGTGAGGGCCGACTGCACCGCCGCGTCGGTGGCCGACTGGCCCGGGCCGCCGGGGTTGACCAGGAGCGAGCCGATCCGGTCGGTCTGCCCGGCCAGCGTGGCGCGCACCAGGAACAGGTCCAGCGGGCCGCCGGCGGGGTCGTCGTAGCTGGCCGGCACGGTCGTCGTCCCGCACGAGAAGGCGATGTCGCGGTCGGCGCCGGGCCGCCCGGCGATGATCGTGTCGATGTCGGCGTCGCAGTCGGTCCACTGGACAGGCTGGGCGACCGGCGCGGCCGGCGCCGCCGACGACGAGGCGGCCGTGGCCGTGTCGTCCCCTCCGGAGGTGCACCCGGTGAGGGTGAGGGCGAGCAGGACGACGGCGGCGGCCAGGCGGCGGTGTCCGGTCATGATCACCCCAGGGTAGGAGCCGGAGCTGTGCCGGGCAGCCACGCCCCGCGCCTCAGCCGCCCAGCACCTCGGCGAGGTCGTAGTGCACCGGCACCTCCAGCTGCTCGTACGTGCAGGACCGGGCGTCGCGGTCGGGACGCCACCGCTGGAACTGCCCGGTGTGCCGCAGCCGGCTGCCTTCCAGCTGGTCGTAGCGGATCTCCACCACCAGCTCCGGACGCAGCGGCACCCACGACAGGTCCTTGCCGGCGTTCCAGCGGCTGGTCGCCCCGGGCATCCGGTGCTCGCCGTCCTCGCCGGTGACCGCGTTGGCCCAGTCCTGCCACGGGTGCCCGTCGAGGGCCTGCGCCCGGTAGGGGGCCAGCTCCTCGACCAGCTCGCCGCGCCGCTTGGTGGTGAAGGACGCCGCGACGCCGATGTGCTGCAGCGTGCCGTCGTCGTCGTAGAGGCCGAGCAGCAGCGAGCCGACGATGGGCCCGCTCTTGTGCCAGCGGAACCCGGCGACCACGCAGTCGGCCGTGCGCACGTGCTTGACCTTGGCCAGCACCCGCTGGTCGGGGGAGTAGGGCTGGTCACCACGCTTGGCGATCACCCCGTCCAGGCCCGCGCCCTCGAACTCGCGGAACCAGCGCTGCCCCACCGCGGGGTCGGCGGTGACGGTGCTGACGTACACCGGCGCCCGCACCCCGGCCAGCGCCTCGCGCAGCCGCAGCTGGCGCTGGGCGTACGGGGCGTCCATCAGCGACTCGTCGCCCAGTGCGAGCAGGTCGAAGGCGACGAAGGACGCCGGGGTCTCCGCGGCCAGCTTCGCCACCCGGGACGCCGCGGGGTGGATGCGCTGGAGCAGCGACTCGAAGTCCAGCCGGTCCCCGCGCGGGACGACGATCTCGCCGTCGACGACGCACCGTTCGGGCAGGTGCTCCAGGGCGGCGGCGACCACCTCGGGGAAGTAGCGGGTGAGCGGGCGCTCGTTGCGGCTGCCCAGCTCCACCTCGTCGCCGTCGCGGAAGACGATGCAGCGGAACCCGTCCCACTTCGGCTCGTAGAACCAGTCCTCGCCCACCGGCAGGGTGGCCGCGGGCTTGGCGAGCATCGGCTTGACCGGGGGGTTCACGGGCAGGTCCATGGCGTCAGTCAAGCAGTTCCCCGGCGTGGCGCGGGCGTGCCCGCGGACGGCGCGGCCGGGAGCGCCCCGTGCGGCCGCCGGGACCGCTAGCGTCGCCGGCGCACGGGGGGAGCGCTCTCATCGCCCGTCCCCGGCTGCCCAAGGAGCCACCCGTGGAGTCCCTCGCCCGGTTCGTCATCCGCCACCGGCTGTTCGTCGTCCTCGGCTGGCTGGTGCTCATGGTCGCCGGCGGCTCGGTCGCCGGCACGGTCACCGACCGCCTCACCTTCGACTTCTCGCTGCCCGGCCAGCCCGGGTACGAGGCGGAGGAGCAGCTCATCGCCACCTTCGGCGCGAGCACCGCCGACACCCTGGTGCCGGTGCTGACCGTGCCCGAGGGCAGCACCGTGACCGAGCGGGCCGCGGACGTCGCCGGCGTGTACGACGCGGTCCGTGCCGCGCTGCCGCAGGCGCGGGTCGTCGACCTGGCCAGCACCGGGGACGCCCGGTTCGTCACCGATGACGGCCGGAGCACGTTCGCCCTGGTGCAGGCGCCGCTGCCCCAGGGGTTCGGGCCCGGCATCGAGACACAGCTGCAGCCGGTGTTCGAGCAGGCCGCCGCGGCCGCCGGGCTGGACACCGGGCTGACCTCCTACGTGCTGCTGGCCGCCGGTGGGGAGACCGAGGGCCCCAGCGTGCTGGTCGAGACGCTGTTCGGCGCGGTCGGTGCGCTCGCCGTGCTGCTGTTCGTCTTCGCGTCGTTCCTGGCGCTGGTGCCGCTGCTCATCGCGGCGGTGTCGATCCTGACCACGTTCCTGCTCGTGCTGGGGCTGACCTACCTGACCGACGTCAGCTTCGTGGTGCAGTTCCTCATCGCGCTGGTCGGGCTGGGGGTGGCGATCGACTACTCGCTGCTGCTGGTGTCGCGCTGGCGGGAGGAGCGGGCGCACGGGCACACCAACGACGAGGCGGTGGTGATCGCCGCCCGCACCGCCGGGCACGCGGTGCTGGCCTCCGGGGTGACGGTGGCGATCAGCCTGCTGGCGCTGATCGTCGTCCCGGTGCCGTTCCTGCGGAGCATGGGCCTGGGCGGGATGCTCATCCCGCTGGTCAGCGTGGCCGTCGTGCTCACGCTGCTCCCGGCGCTGCTGTCCAAGATCGGTCCCCGGGTCGACTGGCCGCGGATCCGGCACGACGCGGTGGCCGCACGGGGCTGGACGGCGTGGGCGCGGCTGATCGTGCGGCGCCGCTGGGTGGCCGCGGGCGTGGCGCTGGTGGTGCTCGGACTGGTCATCGCGCCGGTGTTCGGGCTGAAGATCGGGCAGGCGAACACCGGGTCGCTGGCGCGCAGCGGGCCGTCCTTCGACGCGCTGCAGACCCTCGAGGCCGGCGGGGTCGGCAGCGGCGTGCTCACCCCCATCGCGCTGCTGGTGCCCGACGACCAGGCGCGGACGGCCGCCGACGCGGCGGCGGGGGTGGACGGCGTCCGGATGGCGGTGCCGGGCGGCAGCCGGAACGGCACGACGGTCGTCGACGTGGTGCCGGAGCAGGAGACGGTCGACAGCGCGAGCAACCAGGTGGTCGACGACGTCCGCACGGCGGTCGAGGGTGCGACCGGCGGCGAGGTGGGCGTCGCCGGCACCGGTGCGATCGTGCAGGACTACTTCCGGGCCGTGTACGACAACTTCCCGTACGTGCTGGCGCTGATCGCGCTGATCACCTTCGTGCTGCTGGTGCGCACGTTCCGGTCGGTGCTGCTGCCGGTCAAGGCGGTGCTGCTCAACCTGGTCTCGCTGGCCGCGGTGTTCGGCGCGGTGACGTTCTTCTGGCAGGAGGGCCACGGCTCCGACGCCCTGTTCGGGGTCTCACCGACCGGCGCGATCACCTTCTGGCTGCCGGTGATCATCTTCGCGTTCCTGTTCGGCCTGTCGATGGACTACGAGGTCTTCATCCTCGCCCGCATGCGGGAGGAGTACGACGACACCGGCAGCACGTCGGCGGCGGTGGTCACCGGGCTGGGCCGCACCGGCCGGCTGGTCACCTCCGCCGCGCTGATCCTGTTCTTCTCCTTCGCCGCGTTGGCGTCCTCACCCGGCGTCGACATCAAGGTGCTCGGGACGGCGCTGGGCGTCGGCATCCTCATCGACGCGACGCTGGTGCGGGCGCTGCTGGTGCCGGCGCTGGTCAGCCTGTTCGGCAAGTGGAACTGGTGGCTGCCCGCCGGCCTGGCGCGGGTGCTGCGGGTCGAGCCGTCACCGCTGCGCGACGAGCGCCCGGTGCCGGTGCCGGCCGAGGAACGCCCGTTCGCCCAGGCCTGAGCCGTGCGCCCGTCAGCTGCCCAGGGCGTACCGGGTGAACAGCACGTCGTCCTCGGTCAGCACCTGCGTCAGCCGCCCGCCCGCGGGCACGGGCAGGGGAGTGGGCAGCAGACCGGACCCGCCGCCCACCAGCAGCGGGGCGATCGACAGGTCCAGCTCGTCGACCACCCCGGCGGCCAGCGCGGCGGCGAACAGCGCCGGACCGCCCTCGCACAGCACCTGCGCCAGGCCACGGTCGGCGAGGCCGTCCAGCGCGGTGGGCAGGTCGACGTCGTCGTCCCCGCAGACCAGCACCACGACCCCGGCCGCGGCCAGGGCGGCGAGCCGGTCGGGGTCGGCGGCCGCGCAGGTCACCAGCAGGGTGGGGACGACGGCGTCGGTGACGAGCTGGTCCTCCGGTGACAGCGACGCCCGCCGCGACACCACCGCGATCGGGGCCACCGGCGGCCGGTCGAGCGCGGTCCGCAGCCGCCCGACCGCGGAGTCGGGGAGCACCGGGCGGTAGCCCTCCGCGGCCGCCGTCCCGGCCCCGACCAGCACGACGTCGGTCAGCGCGCGCAGCACCTGGAACACCCGGCGGTCACCGGGGGAGCCGAGCCCGCCGCTGCGCCCGTCGACGCGGATCGCGCCGTCGAGCGCAGCGACGAAGTTGACCCGCAGGTGCCGCCCGGCGGGGAGCCGGTAGGCCCCAGCCAGCTCGGCGTCGCCGTCGAGCGGGCCGGGGTCGGGCAGCAGTCGCCGCACGGGTCAGCGGCGGGTGGACAGCACCGCGGCGCTCTCCGCCGGCATGGTCACCACGCCGCCGTCGAGGGTCGGCATCTCGCCACTGGCGAACAGCACCTCGTCGGCGTCGACGTCCAGGTCGATCTCGCGCGGCTGGCCGGAGAGGTTGGCCACCACCCGCAGCGACCCGCGGCGCACCACCAGCCAGCGGTCGGCGTCGTCCCAGCTGACCGCCACGGCGTCCAGGTCGGGGTCGACCAGGTCCGGGTGCGCCCGGCGCAGCGCGATCAGCGCCTTGTGCACCGCGAGCACG
Source organism: Modestobacter sp. L9-4 (assembly GCF_019112525.1). NCBI lineage: Bacteria > Bacillati > Actinomycetota > Actinomycetes > Geodermatophilales > Geodermatophilaceae > Modestobacter > Modestobacter sp. L9-4. The sequence goes on along the minus strand of NZ_CP077800.1, from coordinate 593,820 downwards.
TGCGCGTGCGGCTCCTCGGCGACCTCGGCCCAGTCCAGCTTGGACCGGGTGAAGGTCTCCGGGTCCTGCGGGTCGGGGACGACGTCGGCGTCCCAGCCGTGCTCGGCGAACTCACCGATCCGGCCCTCGGCGGTGGCCTTGCCCAGCTCGGGCTCGGGGTGGCTGGTGAAGAACTGCCACGGCGTCGAGGCGCCCCACTCCTCGCCCATGAAGATCATCGGCGTGAACGGGCTGGTGAGCACCAGCGTCGCGCCGACACCGAGCAGGCCGGGGGAGAGGGTCGCGGAGATCCGGTCCCCGACCGCGCGGTTGCCGATCTGGTCGTGGTCCTGCAGGTAGCCCACGAACTTCCAGCCCGGCAGCGCCTTGGTGTCGACCGGGCGGCCGTGGTGGCGGCGACGGAAGCTGGACCAGTCGCCGGCGTGGAAGTAGGCACCGGTGAGCACCTTGGCCAGCCCGCCCAGACCGCCGGCGGCGAAATCGGCGTAGTAGCCCTGCGCCTCGCCGGTCAGCTGGGTGTGCAGCGAGTGGTGGAAGTCGTCGCTCCACTGCGCGTCCAGGCCCTTGCCGCCGGCGACGCGCGGCGTGACCATGCCCGGGTCGTTGAGGTCGCTCTCGGCGATCAGCGTCAGCGGGCGGCCCTCGGCGACGGAGAGCTTCTCCACCTCGGTGGCCATCTCCTCGAGCACGTGGGTGGCCCGCTCGTCGACGAGGGCGTGCACGGCGTCGAGCCGCAGCCCGTCGACGTGCATGTCCCGCAGCCACATCAGGGCGTTGTCGATGATGTAGCGGCGCACCTCGTCGGAGTCGGGGCCGGCCAGGTTGATCGAGTTGCCCCAGCTGTTCGCCCCGCCCTCGGCGAAGATCGGGAAGAACTCGGGCAGGTAGTTGCCCGAGGGCCCGAGGTGGTTGTAGACGACGTCCTGGATGACGCCGATGCCGCGCTGGTGGCAGGCGTCGACGAGGCGCTGGTAGCCGGCCGGACCGCCGTAGCTCTCCTGGACCGCGTACCAGGCGACGCCGTCGTAGCCCCAGTTGTGCGTGCCGTTGAAGCCGTTGACCGGCAGCAGCTCGACGAAGTCGACACCGAGGTCGACCAGGTGGTCGAGGTTGCGGATCACGGCGTCGAAGGTGCCCTCGCGGGTGAAGGTGCCCACGTGCAGCTCGTAGACGACGCCGCCGGCGAGCGGGCGCCCGGTCCAGGCGCCGTCGCCCCAGCTGTACGCGGCGGGGTCGAAGCGGCGGGACAGCCCGTGCACGCCGTCGGGCTGCCGGCGGGAGCGCGGGTCGGGGCGCGCGGGCTCGGTGTCGTCGAGCAGGAAGCCGTAGTCGGACTCGGGCTCGGCCGGTGCGGTCACGCGCCACCAGCCGGCGTCGTCCCGCTGCATGTCGTGCACCTGCCCGTCGAGGGAGAGGCGGACCCGCTCGGGGAGCGGAGCCCAGACGGAGAACTCGACGGGCTGGGGCATGGAGGACCTCCGGGCGGTGGTGCGGGGGGAGTGGGAGAGCGGATCGATCATGCCCGCCCAGGCGGCTGGCGAACCGTCGCACCCGTCACCCGCCCCGGGACGGCGAACGGCCGGGCACCCCCACGCTGGGGTGCCCGGCCGTTCGTGCCGTGCGGGTCCGGGGCGAGCCCCGGGGTGGATCAGACGGCGAGCAGCTGACCGACGAAGATCAGGTTCGGGTTGCTGACGATGCCGCGGTTCTTGGCGTACAGCGACTGCCAGCTGGTGCCGTTGGCGGCCGCGATCTTGTTCAGGGTGTCGCCCGGCTTCACCGTGTAGTTGCCGGCTGCGGTCGCGGCCGGCGCCTGACGGGTGGAGCGGGTGGCGGCCGTGGTCTCCCGCGCGGCGGCAGCCTTGGCGGCAGCCTTGGGAGCAGCGGCCTTCGGCGCCGGGGCGGCCTTGGGGGCAGCGGCCTTCGGCGCCGGGGCGGCCTTGGGAGCGGCGGCCTTCGGAGCCGGGGCGGCGGCCTGGGGGGCGGCCTTCGGAGCCGGGGCGGCCTTCTGCTCGGCCGGGACGGCGGTGCTGCCGCCGGTCAGGCGCTTGCCGCAGGTCGGCCATGCGCCGACACCCTGGCCGGCGAGGACCTTCTCGGCCACGGCGATCTGCTCACCGGCGGAGGCCTGGTCGGCGCGCGGGGCGTAGGCGGTGCCGCCGTAGGCGGCCCAGGTGCCCTGGTTGAACTGCAGGCCGCCGTAGTAGCCGTTGCCGGTGTTGATGCTCCAGTTGCCGCCGGACTCGCAGGCAGCGACGCCGCTCCAGTCGTGCTCGGCGGCGGATGCCGTCGCCGTCCCGATGCCGACGGTGGCACCGAGGCCGACAGCGGCGGCCCCGACGGTGACCACACCGCCGCGCAGGACGCGACGAGCGAGGGCGTGACGGGGCTGAGAGTGCTTGGACATGCGTGTTCCTCCGATCACCGCCTGCGAGGTGAGCTGTCGGGTTCGGGCGATCGGTGCCCGGCCGCAGATCTGCGGCTTCACCCCGTAGACGCGCGGCGCTGGATGGGCGGCGCGTCGGATGTGGGTCCCCCGCCCCCGTCCGGAAGGGTCTGGTTGAGGTCACCGGCGGACGGGGCTGAGCGGTCCGGTGCCGCGCTCGGCCAGGAAGGCCCGAACGCGAGGACGACGGTAGGTGGACAACTGCCAACTGGCGAGCGGCGTGTCGCGGATCGACGGCGCGTCGCGGCGGAAATGTGACGACATGCGCACCGTCCAACGCCCTCCGAGACCATTTCGTTACGCACTGTCGACAGGTCGACCTGTCGACACACCGGTGGGAACACGGGTTGACACCGGGGTCCGCACCACCGGTCGGGGGTGGGTGCCCGACCGTCCACGACCGGTGGTGCCGCCACCAGGGGGACGTCAGGACGCACACCGGCCCCCTCGACCGGGTGGTCGAGGGGGCCGGTGACGCCCTGTGCCCGGAGGGACCGCAGGACCGTGCGTCAGTCGCGGACGAGCAGCGCCACAGGGAGGGCGGACAGCAGCTCGGACAGCTGCACCCCGGAGGCGTCGGAGACGACCCGGGCGCCGGTCAGCAGGTCCCGCCACGCGCCCGTGGGCAGCGGCAGGGTCGTGTCGCCCCAGCCGGTCTCCGCCAGGTGGGCCGGCAGCCGGGTGGCGACGGTGACGACGCCACCGCGGTCGAAGGCCACCACGTGGTCGGCCGCCGTGCCGCTGGCCGTCACCGGGGCGTACCCGGCGAAGGCCTCCGGGTGGTCACGGCGGTGCCGCAGGGCGCGGGAGACCACCAGCAGCTTGGCCGCACCGGTCTCGTCGACCTCGGGCACCCAGCCGCCGTCCAGCCGGGCGAGCAGCTCGCGGCGCTGGTCGTAGTCGACCGGACGGCGGTTGTCCGGGTCGACCAGGGAGAAGTCCCACAGCTCGGTGCCCTGGTAGACGTCGGGCACCCCGGCGATGGTCAGCTGCAGCAGCTTCTGGGACAGCGAGTTGCTGTACCCCAGCGGTGCGATCCGCTGCACGAACGCGGTGATCTCGGCGTTCGTGGTGGCGTCGTCGAAGGCGGCGTCGACCAGCGCGTGCAGCTGGTCCTCGAACTCCTGCACCGGGTTGGTCCAGGTGGTCGAGGTGCCGGCCTCACGGGCCGCCTTCTCCACGTAGGCGTGCGCCCGCTCCCTCGACAGCGGCCACGCACCGATGAGGTTCTGCCACACCAGGTGCGCCAGTGAGGCGTCGGCCAGCGGGTGCCGGGCGATGAGGCCCCGCACCAGCTGCGCCCACTCCTCGGGCAGCTCGGCCAGCACGGCCAGGCGGCTGCGCACGTCCTCGCTGCGCTTGGTGTCGTGCGTCGACAGCGTGGTCATCGACGCCGGGCGGCGCTCCGCGCGGCGCTGCTGCGCCTCGTGGAAGGTGGCGACCGTCGTCCCGAACTCGGCCGGGTCACCGCCGACCTCGTTGAGCATGACGAACCGCGCCCACCGGTAGTAGGCGCTGTCCTCCACGCCCTTGGCCATGACCGGGCCCGAGGTCTGCTCGAACCGGGTGGCCAGCTCGGTGCCGGCGCTGCCCAGCAGCGGGTGCAGGGCGTCGACGGCGGCGGCGAGCTCCGGCCGGCGGGCCTTGACCGCCGCCACCGTCTCGTCCAGGTACGGGCGGCCGTCGGGCAGGTAGCTGCGGTAGACCGGGAAGCTGGCCAGCAGCTCGGCCAGGCCCTCGGTCACCTGGTCGGCCGGCACACCGGTCAGGTCGCCGACGATGCGCTGCAGCCGGGCCACCTCCGAGCCGAGCATGCCGTCGGTGACCTCGCGCTTGCAGTCGTGGACCAGCTGGGCGTAGTCGACCGGGTGCCCGGCCAGCTCGCTGTCCAGGGCGGTGAACGCCGCCTCGCCGGCCGGGTCCACCAGCACCTCGTCGACCTCGGACAGCGCGTCGTAGCCCGTCGTCCCGGCGGTCTTCCAGGAGTCGGGCATCTCCTCGCCCGGCTCCAGGATCTTCTCCACGACGGTCCACCGGTCGCCGGTGGCGTCGGCGAGGCGGTCCAGGTAGCCCTTGGGGTCGGCCAGGCCGTCGGGGTGGTCGATCCGCAGTGCGTCGACCGAGCCGTTCTCCACCAGCTGCACGATCAGCGCGTGGGTGGCCCGGAAGACCTCCGGGTCCTCCACCCGCAGGCCGGCGAGGGTGTTGATGGCGAAGAACCGGCGGTAGTTGAGCTGGTCGTCCGCGCGGCGCCAGTCGACCAGCTCGTAGTGCTGCCGGCCGTGCACCTCCTGCGGGGTGCCGTGCTCGGTGCCCGGGGCGATGGGGAAGCGGTTGTCGTAGTACCGCAGCTCCCCGTCGACCACCTCCAGCGCGGAGACGTCGTCGGCACTGCCCAGGGTCGGGATGCGGATCTTCCCGCCCCCGAAGTCCCAGTCGATGTCGAAGGCGTCGGCGTGCGCGCTGTCGCGGCCGTGCTGCAGCACGTCCCACCACCAGCCGGACTCGTGCGCGTCGGCCACGCCCATGTGGTTGGGGACGAGGTCCAGCACCAGACCGAGGCCGTGCTCGTGGAGCTGCGCGACGAACCGGTCGAAGCCGGCCTGCCCGCCGCGCGGCTCGTCGATGTGCGCGTGGTCGGTGGTGTCGTACCCGTGCGTGCTCCCCGCCGCCGAACGCAGCAGCGGCGAGGAGTACGCGTGGGTGACGCCCAGGTCGGCCAGGTAGCCGGCCACCGCCGCGGCGTCGTCGAGGGTGAAGTCGGCGGTCACCTGCAGCCGGTAGGTGCCCGCGGGCACCGAACGCCGCCGGTTCGCGTCGGTGGCCGGCCCGGTCACGCCTGGGCCTGCAGGACGACGGTGGCGCGGGCGGCGACGGTGAGGGTCTCGCCGGCCTTGACGGTCACCGGCTCGACCTCCTCCAGCTCCGCGGTGTCGGCCACGACGGTCCAGCCGGCGGCGTAGTCGTCGCTGGGCATGGTGAACTCGATCGGCTCGTGGTGGGCGTTGAAGGCCAGCACGAAGCAGTCGTCGACCAGGTCCTCGCCGCGCTCGTCGGTCTCGCGGATGCCGTGGCCGTTGAGGTACATGGCCATCGACTTCGCGTAGCCGGCGTCCCAGTCCTCGTCGCTCATCAGCTCACCGGCCGGGGTCAGCCAGGCGATGTCCTGGACGGGGTCGCCCTCCTCGCGGCGCACCGGGCGACCGTGGAAGAACCGCCGGCGGCGGAACGTCGGGTGGTCGGTGCGCAGCTTGGTGACCAGCTTGGTGAACTCGAGGAGGCCCTCGTCGATGTTCTCCCAGTCGATCCAGGTGATCTCGTCGTCCTGGCAGTAGCCGTTGTTGTTGCCGCCCTGGGTGCGGCCCAGCTCGTCACCGTGCAGCAGCATCGGCACGCCCTGGCTCAGCATCAGCGTGGCGATGAAGTTGCGCCGCTGCTGCGCCCGCAGCGCGAGGATCTCCGGGTCGTCGGTCTCGCCCTCGACGCCACCGTTCCAGCTGCGGTTGTGGCTCTCGCCGTCGTTGTTGTCCTCGCCGTTGGCCTCGTTGTGCTTCTCGTTGTAGGACACGAGGTCGTTGAGGGTGAAGCCGTCGTGGGCGGTGACGAAGTTGATGCTCGCCACGGGGCGGCGGCCCGAGCCCTGGTAGAGGTCGGCCGAGCCGGAGATGCGCGCGGCGAACTCGCCGATCGTGGCGTCCTCGCCCCGCCAGAAGTCGCGGACGGTGTCGCGGTACTTGCCGTTCCACTCCGTCCACAGCGCGGGGAAGTTGCCGACCTGGTAGCCGCCGTCACCGATGTCCCAGGGCTCGGCGATGAGCTTGACCTGGCTGACGATCGGGTCCTGGTGGACCAGGTCGAAGAACGCCGACAGGCGGTCGACCTCGTGGAACTGGCGGGCCAGGGAGGAGGCGAGGTCGAAGCGGAAGCCGTCGACGTGCATCTCGGTGACCCAGTAGCGCAGCGAGTCCATGATCAGCTGCAGCGACTGCGGGGTCGCGACGTTCAGCGAGTTCCCGGTGCCGGTGGTGTCCATGTAGTACTGCTTGTCGTCCTCGACCAGGCGGTAGTACGCCGCGTTGTCGATGCCGCGGAAGGACAGCGTCGGGCCCATGTGGTTGCCCTCGGCGGTGTGGTTGTAGACCACGTCGAGGATGACCTCGATGCCCGCCTCGTGCAGGGCGCGGACCATGCCCTTGAACTCCTGCACCTGCTGGCCGTCGGTGTTCTGCGCGTACTCGTCGTGCGGGGCGAAGAAGCCGATCGTGTTGTAGCCCCAGTAGTTGCGCAGGCCCTTCTGCAGCAAGGTGTCGTCCTGCACGAACTGGTGCACCGGCATGAGCTCGATGGCGGTGATGCCCAGGTCGGTGAGGTGCTCGATGACCGCCGGGTGCGCGACGCCGGCGTAGGTGCCGCGGAGGTCCTCGGGCACCCGGGGGTGGGTCATGGTCAGGCCCTTGACGTGGGCCTCGTAGATGACCGTCTTGTTGTACGGGGTGCGCGGGGGACGGTCGACGCCCCAGTCGAAGAATGGGTTGACCACGACGGACTTCGGCATGTGCGCCGCGGAGTCGTCGTCGTTCGGCGAGCCGTCCTCGAAGCGGTAGCCGAAGACCGACTCGTCCCAGTCGATCTGGCCGTCGATGGCCTTGGCGTAGGGGTCCAGCAGCAGCTTGTTCGGGTTGCAGCGGTGGCCCTGCGCGGGGTCGTTCGGCCCGTGCACGCGGAAGCCGTAGCGCTGGCCGGGCTGGATGCCGGGGAGGAAGGCGTGCCAGACGTAGGCGTCCATCTCGGGGAGGCGGACGCGCTCCTCGTTGCCCTGCTCGTCGAACAGGCACAGCTCGACCTTCTCGGCCACCTCGCTGAAGATCGCGAAGTTGGTGCCGGTGCCGTCGTACGTGGCACCGAGGGGGTAAGCGGAACCGGGCCACACCTGGGTGGTCATGGGCTGTGTTTCCTCCTGCGCTGGGTGGCCCCGGTGATCGGGGCCGGGGACCGCGCGGTCGCGGTCCGGTGGGGTCGCGCAGCGCATGCCCGCCCGGGGCCCTCCGCACACCTGGGGTGATCAACGACATGACGGCGGCCGACGGGCGCCGGGCGGCCGGGCCCGGACACGACGACGCCCTCCGTGACGGGGTCACGGAGGGCGTCGCACGCAGTGCCGAGGACGTCGGTGCCACCGACCTCGCCCGCGTACGGGTGGCGCTGGTGGGCACCGTCTGTTCGTCCTGCGGGGAGCACGGTAGGGGGCCGGGTGCCGGGGGGACAAGTCGGCGCGGCCGTGTCGCGCGCGGGCGGCACACCACCCGTCCCAGGCGCAGCAGGAGCGCGCGTGCGCGACGGCGGGCGTTGTGTCGGAGGGTCGTCGTACCGTCGACGCCGTGACCGCATCAACCGAGCTCCGGCCCACGAAGGGCCGGTTCCGCGTCGTCAGCGAGTTCCAGCCCTCGGGCGACCAGCCCACCGCGATCAAGGCCCTCGCGGAGCGGGTGAACGCCGGGGAGACCGACACCGTGCTGCTGGGCGCGACCGGTACGGGCAAGTCGGCCACCACGGCCTGGCTGATCGAGCAGGTGCAGCGGCCCACCCTGGTGATGGCGCCGAACAAGACCCTCGCCGCGCAGCTGGCCAACGAGTTCAAGGAGCTGCTGCCCGACGCCGCCGTCGAGTACTTCGTCTCCTACTACGACTACTACCAGCCCGAGGCCTACGTCCCGCAGACGGACACCTACATCGAGAAGGACTCCTCGGTGAACGAGGAGGTGGAGCGGCTGCGGCACTCGGCGACCAACAGCCTGCTCACCCGCCGCGACGTCATCGTGGTCTCGACGGTCTCTTGCATCTACGGCCTGGGCACGCCGCAGGAGTACGTCGAGCGCGCGCTCAAGGTCAAGGTGGGGGAGCAGCGGTCCCAGGAGGAGCTGCTGCGCACCCTGGTCACCGAGCAGTACACCCGCAACGACCTCGCCTTCACCCGCGGCACGTTCCGGGTGCGGGGCGACACGATCGAGATCTTCCCCGTGTACGAGGAGCTCGCCTGCCGGATCGAGATGTTCGGCGACGAGATCGAGCGGCTGTACTACCTGCACCCGCTCACCGGTGAGGTCGTGCGCGAGGTCGACGAGCTGTTCGTGTTCCCGGCCACGCACTACGTCGCGGGCCCGGAGCGCATGGAGCGGGCGATCGGCAACATCGAGGCCGAGCTGGAGCAGCGGCTGGCCGAGCTGGACAAGCAGGGCAAGCTGCTGGAGTCCCAGCGGCTGCGCATGCGCACCACCTACGACATCGAGATGATGCGCCAGGTCGGGTTCTGCTCGGGCATCGAGAACTACTCCCGGCACATCGACGGCCGCGCCCCCGGTTCGGCCGGCGCCTGCCTGATCGACTACTTCCCCGACGACTTCCTGCTCGTCATCGACGAGTCGCACGTGACGGTGCCGCAGATCGGCGGCATGTACGAGGGCGACATGAGCCGCAAGCGCACGCTGGTCGAGCACGGCTTCCGGCTGCCCTCCGCGATGGACAACCGCCCGCTGAAGTGGGAGGAGTTCACCGACCGGATCCACCAGAGCGTCTACCTGTCCGCGACGCCCGGGCACTACGAGCTGGGCAAGGTCCAGGGCGACGTCGTCGAGCAGGTCATCCGCCCGACCGGCCTGGTCGACCCGCAGGTGGTCGTCAAGCCCACCAAGGGCCAGATCGACGACCTGGTGCACGAGATCCGGGTCCGCACCGAGAAGGACGAGCGGATCCTGGTCACCACGCTGACCAAGAAGATGTCCGAGGACCTCACCGACTACCTGCTCGAGCTCGGGATCAAGGTGCGGTACCTGCACTCCGAGGTCGACACCCTGCGCCGGGTGGAGCTGCTGCGGGAGCTGCGGCAGGGCGAGTACGACGTGCTGGTCGGGATCAACCTGCTGCGCGAGGGGCTCGACCTGCCCGAGGTCTCGCTGGTGGCGATCCTCGACGCGGACAAGGAGGGCTTCCTCCGCTCGGCGACCTCGCTGATCCAGACCATCGGGCGGGCGGCACGCAACGTCTCCGGCGAGGTGCACATGTACGCCGACAAGATCACCCCGTCCATGGCCCAGGCCATCGACGAGACGACCCGGCGCCGTGAGCGGCAGGTCGCCTACAACCTCGAGCACGGGATCGACCCCACGCCGCTGCGCAAGAAGATCGTCGACATCCTCGACGGCATCTACCAGGCCGCGGAGGACACCGAGGGCACCACCGAGCTGCTGGGTGGCTCGGGCCGGCAGCAGTCGCGGGGCAAGTCGCCGGTTCCCGGGCTGTCGTCGAAGAGCCGCGCCAAGGCCGGGTCGATCGACGTCCAGGGCCTGCCGCGCAACGAGCTGGCCGACATGATCACGAACATGAACGAGCAGATGCTCGCCGCCGCGCGGGAGCTGCAGTTCGAGGTCGCGGCCCGCCTGCGCGACGAGCTCAACGAGCTCAAGCGGGAGCTGCGCCAGTTCGACGCCGCGCACGCCTGAGGTGACGTCCCCACCATCCGGCACGGATGGTGGGGCGTCGCCGGGTGCTGCCGTGCAGCCGGCAACCGGTTCCGCGCCCTCGACCGACACCGGGGCTTCGGCGATCCTGAGCGCATGACCACCGTCGAGGAGCCCGGCTGGTACGGGGTGCGCTGCGTGATCGACCTCGGGGGTGTGGAGGAGGGACGGCTGTACGAGGAGCGCGTGACCATGTGGCGTGCGGATTCCTTCGAAGCCGCCATCGCCCTCGCCCTGGAGGAGGCGGCGGAGTACGCCGCCCTGTTCCCACCCGCCCGCTCGACCGACCTTGCTCAGGCCTACACGCTGTCGGACGTCCCGGGCCACGGAGCCGAGGTGTTCTCGTTGATCAGGGTGGACCCCAGGGACACCGACCCGTACCTGGACGCCTACTTCGACACCGGTCGGGAGCGTCAGGGGACATCGGGCTGACGTCCGTCGACGAGTGGGCCCAGATTCCGCCGACCGGCCGGGAACTCTCCGGACGTCCCGCCCGTTGGGCGCTGTGAACCGGCTGGGTACGGCGTCGATGACCTGCGCCCGGGTGGTTCGTGGAGGGGAGTATCCCTACGCGGCAACGTCGTCAACACGAGGTCCGATGACCTCCGGCGCTGCTGGTCGACCGAGGACGGTCGGCGGGAGAGACCTCCGGTACTGACACACGCTTGTCTACCGGAGGTACACCGTATGGACGTCCCCTTCTGGGTCTGGGCGATCACGATCGCCGGCATCGTCGGGATGCTGGTGTTCGACTTCGTCGGCCACGTGCGCACCCCGCACGCCCCCACGCTCCGCGAGTCGGCCATCTGGTCGGCGGTCTACGTCGGCATCGCCGTCCTGTTCGGCCTCGGCGTGCTCGTCTTCGCCGGGGGCCAGTACGGCGGTGAGTACTTCGCCGGCTACATCACCGAGAAGAGCCTGTCGGTCGACAACCTCTTCGTCTTCGTGCTGATCATGGCCAGCTTCGGCGTCCCGCGGATCGCCCAGCAGAAGGTGCTGCTCTTCGGCATCACCTTCGCGCTGGTCCTGCGCACGATCTTCATCCTCGTGGGCGCCGCGGCCATCGAGAACTTCAGCTGGGTCTTCTACCTGTTCGGCGCGATCCTCATCTACACCGCCTGGGTGCAGGCCCGCAGTGGCGGCCACTCCGAGGAGCAGGAGGAGTTCAAGGAGAACGGCGTCATCCGGCTGGTCCGCAAGCTGGTGCCCACCACCGAGGAGCACCACGAGGACCGGATGACGGTCAAGCTGCAGGGCAAGCGGTACATCACCCCGCTGGCCATCGCGCTGATCGCCATCGGCACCGCCGACGTCATCTTCGCCGTCGACTCCATCCCGGCGATCTTCGGCCTGACCCAGGAGACCTACCTGGTCTTCGCCGCCAACGCCTTCTCCCTGCTGGGCCTGCGGCAGCTGTTCTTCCTCATCGACGGCCTGCTCGACCGGCTGGTCTACCTGGCCTACGGCCTGGCCGTGATCCTGGGCTTCATCGGCGCCAAGCTCGTCATCCACGCCCTGCACACCAACGAGCTGTCCTGGATCAACGGCGGTGAGCACGTCACCGCGGTCCCGGAGATCCCGACCTGGCTGTCGCTGGCGGTCATCCTGGTGACCCTGCTGGTCACCACGGTCACCAGCCTCCGGCACGACAAGAAGGTGCGTGCCGCCAAGGCCGCGCGCACCGCTGCTGCCGGGCAGCACCCGGTGTCCGACGCGACGCCGGAGCCGGTCGAGTCCGGCCGACCGGCGGCGCCCCTCCCGAGGGACTGACCGCACAGCCCGCCCACACGGCGGGCACAGCACCACCCCGGGCCGGGGACGACCGACGTCGTCCCCGGCCCGTCGTGCAACCGCCACCGGGACTGCGACTCGTTGGCCTCTGCACCCGCGGTGCGCCCCGTACAGTCGCCTCCCGTGGAGCTCCCCGTCTGGTTCGAGATCGCGACGTTCGTAGGGCTGACCGTCCTGCTGCTGGCCGACCTCGCCCTCGTCGTCCGTCGCCCGCACGAGCCCTCCGCGAAGGAGGCGACCGGCTGGGTCGTCTTCTACGTGACGCTGGCACTGCTGTTCGGGCTGATCGTGCTCGCCGTCACGAACGGCACGTTCGCGACCGAGTTCTACGCGGGCTGGCTGACCGAGTACTCGCTCTCGGTCGACAACCTCTTCGTCTTCGTGATCATCATGGCCCGCTTCCAGGTGCCCAGGAAGCTGCAGCAAGAGGTCCTGATGGTCGGGATCATCATCGCGCTGGTGCTGCGCGGCCTGTTCATCCTGGCCGGCGCCGCGGTGATCGAGCGCTTCATCTGGGTGTTCTTCCTCTTCGGCGCCTTCCTCGTCTACACCGCGATCAACCTGGTCCGGAACCGCGACGAGGACGAGGACTACGAGGAGAACGGCTTCATCCGGCGCATCCGCAAGGTGCTGCCGATGACCTCCGGTTTCCGCGAGAACAAGATCCGGGTCAGCGAGAACGGCAAGAAGCTCTGGACGCCGATGATCGTGGTGTTCCTGGCGCTCGGCACCACCGACCTGCTCTTCGCCCTGGACAGCATCCCGGCCATCTTCGGCCTCACCCGCGAGCCGTTCATCGTGTTCACCGCGAACATCTTCGCGCTGATGGGCCTGCGCCAGCTGTACTTCCTGCTCGGTGGCCTGCTCAAGCGGCTGGTCTACCTGTCCCTCGGCCTGGCGGTCATCCTCGCCTTCATCGGCGTCAAGCTGATCCTCGAGGCGCTGCACGAGAACCAGTACCCCTTCGCCGGCCACCGCGAGCCGCTGGAGAGCGTGCCCACGATCCCGACCTGGTTGTCACTCACCGTGATCCTCGGGGTGCTCGTCGTCGCCACGGTGGCCAGCCTGCTCAAGACCCGCGGGGAGACCGCCGACGCCGACGAGACCCCGGCCGGCGCACCCGAGGTCGACACCGACAGCACCGGCCGCACCGCGCCGAACAGCGGCCCGGCCCCGGTCTCGCCGCGCGAGCCGCTGGGTGATCACCGAGACTGACGCGGCCCGCCGACATGGCGGGTCCTCCCGTCACTGAAGGTGAGCACAGCGAGTCATGGCCGGCCTGTATGGCAGCAGCACCACCCAGAACATCCCCAGGGTCGCCCTCGCCGAGCTGATCGGCACCTACTTCCTGGTGCTGGCCGGCACCTCGGTCGCGGTCACCGCGGTCCTGGGCCGGCCGGTCGCCGGCGGGCCGGCGGACACGCTGACCGTCGCCCTGGCCTTCGGCCTGGCCCTGGTGGCCCTGGTCAACGCGCTGGGGCACGTCTCCGGCGCGCACTTCAACCCCGCGGTCACCCTCGGACTCGCCGTCACCGGCAAGTTCCCGTGGTCCTACGTCCCGGCCTACCTCGTGGCGCAGGTCGTCGGTGCTGTCCTGGCCAGCCTCACCGTGTGGGCGACGTTCGGGGACGCGGCGCGGGACGAGGCGTCCCTCGCGGCCACCCTGCCGGCGGCCGACACCAGCCAGGTCACCGTTCTCGCCATCGAGGCGATCGTCACGTTCTTCCTCGTGCTGACCATCGTCTCGGTGGCCACCGATCCGCGGGTGCAGCAGTCGGTGGCCGGGCTGTCGGTGGGCTTCACCCTGGCCGTCTGCGTCCTCGTCGCCGGTCCGCTGTCCGGCGGCGCGGTGAACCCGGCCCGGGCGCTCGGCCCGATGCTCGTCTCCGGCCAGTTCGACGGCGTCTGGGCCTACGTGCTCGGGCCGCTCGTCGGTGGCATCGCCGCGGCCTTCTTCTACGCGCGCTTTCTGGCCAAGGGCGAGGAGCCCAGCCAGGCGGAGGACCCCGAGGGCGGCAGCGGCACCGGCGTCGTCAGCGGGGACTGAGCCCCGGTGCGACCGTCAGCGCGGGGGCACGACCCCGCGCTCGACGGTCGCACCGCCGACGGCCACCAGCTCGCCGTCCCGCCAGACCTCCCGCACCCGCCCGGCCAGACCCGACAGGTCGGTGGCGTCGCCGTCCAGGACGACGACGTCGGCGCGCTTGCCGGGCTCCAGGCTGCCCAGCTCGCCGGCCACGCCCAGCAGCTCGGCCGCCGACAGCGTGGTGGCGTGCCAGGCCTGCTCCGGGGTGAACCCGCAGTCGGCCATCAGGCCCAGCTCGACCAGGTTGTCCCCGTGCGGCCCGACCCCGCTGTCGGTGCCCATGGCCACCTTCACGCCGGCCGCGATGGCCCGGGTCACCGACTCGTCGTGCACCGCCTGCACGGCGCGGGCCTTGTCCACCACCGCGGTCGGCAGCTGGGCGCCGCCGGCCACCGCGGCGAGCACCGCGCGCGGGGCGGCCAGCGTGGGCACCAGCCAGGTGCCGTGGGCCAGCATCAGGTCGATGGCCTCGTCGTCGAGGTAGATGCCGTGCTCGATGGAGCGGATGCCGGCCCGCACGGCGGACTTGATGCCCTCGGCGCCCTGCGCGTGCGCCATGACGGCGACGTGCGCGGCGTTCGCCTCCTCGACCAGCACGTCCAGCTCCTCCGGGCGGAAGTGCGGGTGCCGCGGGTCGTCCCGGGCGGAGAGCACGCCGCCGCTGGTGGCCACCTTGATCACGTCGGCGCCGGCCCGCAGCAGCTCGCGGACGGTGCGGCGCATCTCGTCGGGCCCGTCGACGATCGTGCGCGGCCGCCCCGGGTGCGGGCCCATCAGCGGCAGCTCGGCGCCGCAGACGTGCCAGCCGTCGCCGTGCCCGCCGGTCTGGGACAGCATGCTGATCGCGATCTGCATCCGCGGGCCGCTGATCAGGCCCCTGCGCACGGCCTCCGCGACGCCCAGGTCGGCACCGCCGGCGTCGCGCACCGAGGTGATGCCCAGCGCGAGGGTGCGGCGCAGGTTGTGCAGCGCCTCGTAGAAGCCGTAGCTGAACGGCGTCTGCAGCGTCCGCATCAGGTCGACGCCGCTCATCATCACGTGCACGTGGCAGTCGAACAGGCCCGGCAGCACGGTCGCCCCGGTGCAGTCGACGACCTCGTCGCCGTCCAGGCCGACGCCCACCTCCACGATCCGGCCGTCCTGCACGGCGACGTCCGCGGGGGCCGCCGGGGCGCCCGTGCCGTCGAGGACCTGGCCACCGGAGAACACGCGTCGGGTCATGCCGGGAGCCTAGGACGTCACCCGTCAGCGTCACTCGGGCTCGGGACGCCCGCTGCAGCTGGGTTAGCGTGCCGTCATGCGGCCCACCGACCTGTCCCTGCTGCGCACCCCCGGCGTCGCGGCGGTGTCCCCGGACGGGACGACGGCCGTCGTCGCCGTCAGCCGGCTGGACCTGGAGGCCGACGAGTACCGCAGCCAGCTCTGGACCGTGCCCACCGACGGCTCCGCACCGGCCCGGCCGCTCACCCACGGCCACCGCGACTCCGCCCCGGCCTTCTCACCCGACGGACGCTGGCTGGCCTACCTGTCGGCCGGCCCCGAGGGCCCGGCGCAGCTGCACGTGCTGGCCACCGGCGGGGGAGCGGCCCGGTCCCTGACCGACCACCACCTGGGTGCGGGCGTGCCGGTGTGGTCGCCGGACTCCCGCCGGATCGCCTATGTGGCCCGGGTCCCGGAGGCCGGCCGCTACGGCACCGACCCCGGTGTGGCCCCGGCCGCGGAGGCGCCGCGGCTGATCACCACGCTCAAGTACCGCGCCGACGGGGTGGGCTTCACCACCGACCGGCGTCCGCACGTGTTCGTCGTCGACCTGCCGGCCGACACCGCCGAGGACGCCGTCGAGCGGCCCGTGCCGTTCCAGGTGACCGACGGCGAGTTCGACGACTCCGACGTCACCTGGCGCCCGGACGGCAGCGAGCTGGCGTTCGTCTCCGCCCGGCACGAGGGCGCGGACTCCGACCGCGTCAGCGACGTGTACGCCGTCCGGCCCGACGGCACGGGGCTGCGCCGGGTCACCGACTCCCGCGCGGCGGTGTCCCACCCGGCGTACGACCCCACCGGCCGCACGATCTACGCGACGGCTGTCCCCGACCTCGGGCCGCTGGGCCGGGACTTCGTCGGCCGCAACTCGACGCTGGTGCGGGTGGACGCCGCCGGTGGCCCGGTCGTGCCGCTGCTGGACCCGGAGCAGCACGACCGCGGCGACGAGACCCCGGCGACCGTGGTGGCCGACGGGGCGGTGTTCTTCGGTGTCCAGCGGCGCGGCGCGGTCGAGCTGCTGCGCGTGCCGCTGGACGGCGGCCCGGCGGAGCCGCTGGTCGACGGCCCGTACACGGTGCGCGGCATCGGGGTGGGCGGCGGCGTCGTCGTCGCCACCGTGGCCCACGACCGCTCGGCCGGCGAGCTCATCGCCATCACCCCGGGCCGGCGCCGGCTGATCACCGGCTTCGGTGCGCCGCTGCAGGCCACCGGCCGGCTGCACCGGCTGCGGGAGACCACGGCGACCGCGCCCGACGGGTACCCGGTGCACGGCTGGGTCACCACCCCGCCCGGTCCCGGCCCACACCCGGTGCTGCTCACCGTGCACGGCGGCCCGTTCGCCCAGTACGGCTGGACGCTGTTCGACGAGACGCAGGCCTACGTCGAGGCCGGGTACGCGGTGGTCAAGTGCAACCCGCGCGGCTCCTCGGGCTACGGCCAGGCGCACGGCCGGGTGATCAAGGAGCACATGGGCGAGCTGGACGCCGACGACGTGCTCGCCTTCCTGGACGCCGCCCTGCAGGACCCGGCGCTGGACGCCTCGCGGGTGGGCATCATGGGCGGCTCCTACGGCGGCTTCATGACCACGCTGCTGCTGGGCCGGACCGACCGCTTCGTCGCCGGCATCAGCGAGCGCGGGTTCAACGACCCGGTGAGCTTCGTCGGCTCCTCCGACATCGGGTTCTTCTTCCCCGACGAGTACGTGGGCACCGACCCCGAGCGGGTCGCGGCCCAGTCGCCGATGGCCGGCGCCCACCGGATCACGACCCCGACGCTGGTCATCCACTCCGAGGAGGACTGGCGCTGCCCGCTGGAGCAGGGGACCCGGCTCTTCGTGGAGCTCAAGCGGCGCGGGGTGCCCACCGAGCTGCTGCTGTTCCCGGGGGAGGGGCACGAGCTGTCCCGCTCGGGGACGCCGGGGCACCGCCGGGCGCGGCTGGAGCACGTGCTGCGCTGGTGGGGCCGCTGGCTGCCGACGACACAGAACACCTCCGCGGTGGCCGAGCTGCCGGCCGGGCGGTCGTCGTCCGTCCCGTCCGGGTCGTCGGCCGGGTCGTCACCGGCGGCCGAGCCGCTCACCGTCCAGGCGACCCGGCTGCCGTGACGACGCCCGAGCTGCTCGCCGCGGCGCCGGAGCTGGCGGCCACCGCGCTGCGGACGGTGCGGGAGGAGTTCCCCAACGCGCTGCGCGTCGACTACGCCCGTCCCGGCGACGCGCCGCACCGGCCGCGTGACCGGCACCCGGCGTTCTACGGCAGCTACGACTGGCACTCCGCCGTGGAGATGCACTGGGTGCTGGCGCGGCTGCTGCGGGTCGCCCCGGCGCAGGTCCCCGCTGCGGACATCCGTGCCCTGTTCGACGAGCACTGGACGCCGGCGGCGATCGCGGCCGAGGTCGCCTTCGCCGCGTCGTCACCGGGCTGGGAGCGGCCCTACGGCTGGGCCTGGGCGCTGACGCTGCACGAGGAGCTCGCCTCCTGGGCCGCCGAGGGCGACGAGGACGCGCGACGCTGGAGCGCGGTGCTGCAGCCGCTGGCCGACCACCTCCTCACCGCCTACGCCCGCTGGCTGCCGGCCGTGACCTTCCCGGTGCGGTACGGGCTGCACCCCAACGGTGCCTTCGGGCTGCTGATGGCGCTGCCGGCCGCCCGCCGGGCCGGCGTCGACGGGCTGTTCACCGACGCCGCCCGCCGGTGGTTCGGCCCCGACACCGGGGCCCCGCTGCGCTGGGAGCCCTCGGGGTCGGACTTCCTGTCCCCGGCGCTGGTCGAGGCCGTGCTGATGACGGCGGTGCTCCCGGACGCCGGCCCGTGGCTGGCGGGCTTCCTGCCGGACGGCGTGGCGCTGACCCCGGTGGTGGTGGGCGACGCCTCCGACGGGCAGACCGCGCACCTGCACGGGCTGAACCTGAGCCGGGCATGGTGCCTGCGGCGGCTGGCCGACGCGCTGCCGCAGCACCGGGAGCCGCTGCTGGCCTCCGCCGCCGAGCACGCCGCGGCCGCGCTGCCGCACGTCAGTGGCAGCGACTACATGGTGGAGCACTGGCTGGCCGCCTACGCCCTGCTGTACCTCGACGCGGCGTACTGACCCGGGGCCGCGGTCGTCGGATCACCGGCCGAGGCCCTAACGTGCAGGCATGGCGCTCATCTACCCGATCCGGTCCGACGCTCCCGAGCCCGATGAGGACTCGGAGCCGGTGTTCGAGGAGCTCGCCGCCGACCTGTCCGACACCTGGCTGGTGCAGATCGAGGCCGATGACGACGACGACGGCGTGTCGTTCGGCCCCATGGCGGCCCCTGCGGCCTTCGAGCTCGCGCTGGAACTCGACGACCGGCGTCCGGACTGGACGATCTCGGTCCTGCCGCTGCACGTCCCCGGGACGGCGGACGAGCTCATCGCCCTGTTCGACGACGAGGACGAGCTGGACTGACCTGCCTCCGGTCCGGCCGCCGGGAGGTCCGGCGGCCGGACCGGCCGGTCAGCGTCCGCGGCGCCGGAGCACCACGGCGCCGAGCAGCACGAGCACCGCTGCGGCCACTGCCTCGACCTCGCGCGCCCGGGCACTGGCCCGCAGGACGCCGAGCGCGTCGGGACGGGCCAGCCGGGTGCCCAGCAGTGCCCCGCACAGCGCGGAGTCGACCCCGGCACCGATCGTGACGACGTGCTGGGCGGGGGAGCGCAGCCGGGCGGTGAGCCCGACGTCGGCGAGCGCCCCGGCCAGGGAGCCGACGTCCGCCCGGCCCGGGCGGGTGCCGGTCCGGGCGGTGGCCGCGGCGCGGAGGCCCAGCACGAAGCCGCGGACGTCGTCGGCGACGACGTCCACGTCACCGCCCCGTGCGGTGATCCGCACCGGTGCGCCGTCGACCTCGAGCGTCAGGTCGCCCGTCAGGTCGAGGCGGCCCACCTCCGGGATCATCCCCGGGAGGCGTTCTCGGCGGTGGTGATGCGCAGCGTGCCGTTGAGCCGCCAGGTGGCGCGGGGGGCGTCGGCACCGGTCTCGCGGGGCACCTCGACCGTCATGTCGACGAACTCGTAGTTGATGGCGGCACCCTTGCCGGTGAGGTAGGACCACATCTCCTTGCCGAGGTCGGCGAAGCTGGTGCTGCCCTGCGTCTTGATGTCCCGCTGGCCGGTGGCTGCATCGGTGTTCGACATGCTCATGGGTGTCTCCTCAGCTCGGACGGAGGCGCGGGGGTGGCCCGGCACCTGGACCCCGCGGCTCCCGCCGCGGCATCGATCGCGCACTACCCGGTTGACTGTTCGCGAACCGCCCGGCGTCCGCCCGCCCCCGGTCCGGCCGGGACCGGCCGCCGCTCAGAGCCCGACGCTGCCCTGCATGATCCCGCCGTCGACGAACACGGTGGTCGCGGTCATGTACGAGGCCCTCCCCGAGGCGAGGAAGACGACCAGGTCGGCGATCTCCGCCGGGTCGGCCATCCGGCCGAGCGGGATCGCCGCGTCCAGCGTCCGCAGCGCCGCCGGGTCCTGCTCGGTCGAGGTGTTGATCGGGGTCCGCACGGCGCCCGGGGCGATGTTCACCACCCGGATGCCGTGCTCGCCCAGCTCGACCCCGGCGGTCCGGGTCAGCATCCGCAGCCCGCCCTTGCTCACGCAGTAGGCGACGTTGCCGGGCATCGGCCAGTCCTCGTGCACCGAGGAGATGTTCAGCACCAGCCCCGGGGTGCCCTGGGCGATGAACTGCTTGGCGGCGAACTGGGTGCCGAAGAAGGCGCTGGTGAGGTTGATGTCCATGACCCTGCGGAAGTCGTCCTCCGAGGTGTCCAGGATCGACGTCCGGGTCTCGATGCCGGCGTTGTTGACCAGCACGTCCAGCCGGCCGAAGGAGTCCACCGCGGTCTGCACCATGCGGTGCAGGTCGGCGGGCCGGCTCACGTCCGCCTCGACGCCCACGGCCCGCCCGCCGGCCGCCTCGACCTCGGCGATGATCGTCTCGGTCGCGTCCCCGTGGGACACGTAGTCGATGACGATGCTGGCGCCCTCGGCGGCGGCGGCGCGCACGATCGCCGCGCCGATCCCGCTGTTGCCCCCGGTCACGATCAGTGTCTTGCCCTCCAGCAGCACAACGGTCTCCTCGTCCTCGCGAGCGGTGGGCGCAGCTGCGCCTGCCCGCCGCGCTACCCGGGGCCGGGACCGGCACGCCCGCTCCCAGGGGACCCGCAGGAGACCTCCAGCCGGCCCGGCGTTTCCGTCGGGTGCCGGGCGCCGACGAGAGGTGCATGCCCCGGATCGAGGACCACGCCCTGCTGGGTGACCTGCACACCGCCGCCCTGGTGACCACCGAGGGGTCGATCGACTGGCTCTGCCTCCCGCGCTTCGACTCCCCGGCGTGCTTCGCGGCACTGCTGGACACCCCCGACGCCGGGCGGTGGCTGCTCGCACCCGCCGCGGGTGGGGTGTGCAGCGCCCGGCGCCACCGCGGCGACACCCTGGTGCTGGAGACCGAGTGGGACACCCCGGAGGGCCGCGTGCGGGTCGTCGACCTCATGCCGCCCCGCAGCGGTGACCCCACCGTCGTCCGGATCGTGGAGGGGCTGTCCGGTGCGGTGCCGATGCGCGGGGAGCTGCGGATCCGCTTCGACTACGGCCGGGTCGTGCCGTGGGTCCGCCGTCACGACGGCCGGGTGCAGGCCCTGGCCGGTCCCGACGCGCTGTGGCTGGACACCCCCGCCCCGGTCGAGGAACAGGACCGGTCGACGGTCTCGGAGTTCACCGTGCGCGCCGGTGACCGGGTCCCCTTCGTGCTCACCTGGGCCCCGGGTCACCGCCCGGCCCCCGCACCCGTGGACGCCGAGGAGGAGCTGGCCCGGACGGTCGCCTTCTGGGAGCGCTGGGTGGGGGCCGGTGAACGCGTGGGCGGGCGCCACGCCGCGGCGGTCACCCGGTCGCTGGTCACGCTCAAGGCGCTGACCTACGCCCCGACCGGTGGCATCGTGGCCGCCGCGACGACGTCACTGCCCGAGCAGCCGGGCGGTCCGCGGAACTGGGACTACCGGTTCAGCTGGCTGCGCGACTCGACGTACACGCTGCAGGCGCTGCTGGTCGCCGGCCACACCGAGGAGGCCCGGCAGTGGCGGGACTGGCTGCTGCGCGCGGTGGCGGGGGACCCCGCGGACCTGCAGATCATGTACGCCGTGGACGGCACCCGCCGGCTGCCGGAGCTCGAGCTGCCGTGGCTGCGCGGGTACGAGGGCTCCCGACCGGTGCGCACCGGCAACGCGGCCGCCGGTCAGCTCCAGCTCGACGTCTGGGGTGAGGTGCTCGACGGGCTGCACCTGGCGCGGGAGGCCGGCCTGGGCACGACCGACGCCGCGTGGGAGCTGCAGACCGCGCTGATGGAGCACCTGGAGGACCACTGGCAGGAGCCGGACGACGGCCTGTGGGAGATGCGCGGCGACCGGCGCCACTTCGTGCACAGCAAGGTCATGTGCTGGGTGGCCGCCGACCGGATGGTCCGCGGCGTGCGCGACCACGGCCTGCCCGGGCCGGCCGACCGCTGGGCGCAGCTGCGGGACACGATCAGGGCCGAGGTGCTCGACCAGGGGGTCGTCGACGGCCACTTCGTCCAGTCCTACGGCTCCACCGAGCTGGACGCCGCCCTGCTGCTCGTCCCGCGCGTGGGCTTCCTGCCCGGCGACGACCCGCGCGTCGTGGCCACCGTCGACGCCGTCCAGCGCGAGCTCACCCGCGACGGCCTGGTGCTGCGCTACCGCACCACCGCGGCCGGCGACGGGCTGCCGGGTGACGAGGGCGTCTTCCTGGCCTGCTCGTTCTGGCTGGTCGACGCCCTGCACGGCGCCGGACGGCGGGCGGAGGCCGCGGCGCTGTTCGAGCGGCTGCTGGACTGCCGCAACGACGTCGGCCTGCTGTCGGAGGAGTGGGACCCCGGGACCGGGCGGCAGCTGGGCAACACCCCGCAGGCCTTCAGCCACTTCGGACTGGTGGTCAGCGCGGCCCAGCTGCACGCCGGACGGACGCGGCGCAGCGACGAGCTGCCCGGCTGACCCTCACCACCCGCGGGCGCGCCACTCCGCCAGGTGCGGCCGCTCGGCGCCGAGCGTGGTGTCCGCCCCGTGCCCCGGGTGCACCCACGTGTCGTCGGGCAGGACGTCGAACAGCCGCTGCTCCACGTCGTCGATCAGGCTGGTGAACCGCGCGCTGTCGCCCTGGGTGTTGCCCACCCCGCCCGGGAAGAGGCTGTCGCCGGTGAACACGAGCGTGTCCGCGCCGTCGGCGCCCCGCCAGACCAGGGCGATGCTGCCCGGGGTGTGCCCGCGCAGGTGCACCACCTCGAGCACCTGGTCACCGACCTCGACGGTGTCGCCGTGCTCGACCGGCCGCGTCACCGGCACCGGCAGGTCGCCGGCGTCCGCGGGGTGGGCGACGGTCTGCGCGCCGGTCGCCCGGACGACGTCGGCGAGGGCCCGGTGGTGGTCCCAGTGCCCGTGGGTGGTGACCACGGTGCGCACGTCGGCGTCCCCGATGAGCGCCAGGAGCGCCGCCGGGTCGGCCGCGGCGTCGACGAGCAGCGACTCCCCGGTGGCCGTGCTGGTCAGCAGGTAGACGTCGTTCGCCATCTCGCTGACGGCCAGCTTGGTCACGGTCAGCCCGGGCAGCTCACGCCGCTGCGGCGGGCCACCGACCTCGACGTCCCCGGTGTACTGCTGGCTCATCCTGCTCCGATCGAGAACTGTCGGCGGTCCCGGCTAGGTTGCCCATCATGGACTCCGGGGCAGGTGCGGGTGCAGCCGCCGGCCCTGCCCGGCGCCGTCCTCCGGTGACCCGTGCCGGCGCCCGCGGGTGGTCTGCACCCGCCGGTGGCGCCCGCCGGCCCGGGGTCGTGCCCGGCCCGCCGCCGGGTCCTCCCGGCCGGGTCGCCCGGTCCCCGGACGCGTCTACCCTGGCTGGGCGGAGAGCCGGCACGGCTGCTGCCCCGGCGGCGGCCCGCTCCCGTACCCGACGTGCGAGCGGGGTCCGGCCGAGCGGTCCGGCCGACCGGGCCGGCGGGGGAGACCCAGCCGACACCGACCGCCGGGAAGGCCGGCTCCCAGGGGCCCGTTCCCCTGGGTGACGGACCACCCGCGCACCGCCACCACGCACCACCGGCCACCGCCCCGAGCGGGCGGGCCGCACCGGACCACTGCGACCGACAGGGATCACATGGACAGGCTCGTCGTCCGCGGCGCCCGTGAGCACAACCTCAAGGACGTCCACCTCGACCTGCCCCGCGACGCGATGATCGTGTTCACGGGGCTCTCCGGATCAGGCAAGTCGAGCCTCGCGTTCGACACGATCTTCGCCGAGGGCCAGCGCCGCTACGTCGAGTCGCTGTCGGCCTACGCCCGCCAGTTCCTCGGCCAGATGGACAAGCCCGACGTCGACTTCATCGAGGGGCTGTCGCCGGCCGTCTCGATCGACCAGAAGTCGACCAACCGCAACCCGCGGTCGACCGTCGGCACCATCACCGAGGTCTACGACTACCTCCGCCTGCTCTACGCCCGCGCCGGGCAGCCGCACTGCCCCAACTGCGGCAAGCCGATCTCCCGCCAGACGCCCCAGCAGATCGTCGACCAGGTCCTGGCCATGACCGAGGGCACCCGCTTCCAGGTGCTGGCCCCGGTCGTGCGCGCCCGCAAGGGCGAGTACGTCGACCTGTTCAGCTCGCTGCAGACCCAGGGCTTCTCCCGCGTCCGCGTCGACGGCACGATCCACCCGCTGACCGAGCCGCCGAAGCTCAAGAAGCAGGAGAAGCACACGATCGAGGTGATCGTCGACCGGCTCACGGTCAAGGAGAGCGCCAAGCGGCGGCTCACCGACTCCGTCGAGACCGCACTCGGCCTCGCCGGCGGGCTGGTCGTGCTCGACTTCGTCGACCTGCCCGAGGGCGACCCGGAGCGGGAGCGCACCTTCTCCGAGCACCTGGCCTGCATCGACGACGGCCTGTCCTTCGAGGCGCTCGAGCCGCGCTCCTTCTCCTTCAACTCGCCCTTCGGCGCGTGCCCGGAGTGCACCGGCATCGGCACCCGCAAGGAGGTCGACCCCGAGCTCGTCGTCCCGGACCCGGGGAAGAGCCTGGGTGAGGGCGCGATCGCGCCGTGGGCCGGCTCGATGAGCAACGAGTACTTCCAGCGGCTGCTCGGCGGGCTCGCCGACATGAACGGCTTCTCGATGAACACCCCGTGGGAGGAGCTCCCCGCGAAGGTGCAGAAGTCGGTGCTGCACGGGTCCCCCGACCAGGTGCACGTGAAGTACAAGAACCGCTACGGCCGCGAGCGCAGCTACTACGCCGCCTTCGAGGGCGTGCTGCCCTTCCTCGAGCGCCGCCACGAGGACACCGACAGCGAGTTCATGAAGGACAAGTACGAGGGCTACATGCGCGACGTGCCCTGCCCGGTCTGTCACGGCACCCGGCTCAAGCCGGAGATCCTGGCCGTCAAGATGATGGGCCGCTCCATCGCCGAGGTCACCGGGCTGTCGATCGGGGAGGCCTCCGAGTGGCTCAACGCCCTCGAGCTCGGTGAGCGCGAGCGGGCGATCGCCGTCCAGGTGCTCCGGGAGATCCAGGCCCGGCTGTCCTTCCTCGTCTCCGTCGGGCTGGACTACCTGTCCCTGGACCGCCCGGCCGCCACGCTGGCCGGTGGGGAGGCGCAGCGCATCCGGCTGGCCACCCAGATCGGCTCCGGGCTGGTCGGCGTCCTCTACGTGCTCGACGAGCCGTCGATCGGGCTGCACCAGCGCGACAACGTCCGGCTGATCGAGACGCTGGTCCGGCTGCGCGACATGGGCAACACGCTCATCGTCGTGGAGCACGACGAGGACACCATCAAGCAGGCCGACTGGATCGTCGACATCGGTCCGGGCGCCGGCGAGCACGGTGGCGAGGTCGTGGTCAGCGGCAGCTACGCGGACCTGCTCGCCAGCGAGCGGTCGATCACCGGCCAGTACCTGTCCGGTCGCCGGGAGATCACCATCCCCAAGATCCGCCGCGAGCGGACGCCGGGCCGCGAGCTGGTGGTCAAGGGCGCGCGGGAGAACACCCTGCGCGGCATCGACGTGGCGTTCCCGCTGGGCATGCTGGTCGCGGTCACCGGGGTCTCCGGGTCGGGCAAGTCCAGCCTGGTCAACGACATCCTCTACACGACCCTGGCCAACGAGCTGAACCGCGCGCGGATGGTCCCGGGCCGGCACCGCACGATCACCGGGCTGGACCAGCTGGACAAGGTCGTCGGTGTCGACCAGTCGCCGATCGGGCGCACGCCGCGCTCCAACCCGGCCACCTACACCGGGGTCTGGGACCACGTCCGCAAGCTGTTCGCCAGCACGTCGGAGGCCAAGGTCCGCGGCTACCAGCCGGGCCGGTTCTCCTTCAACGTCAAGGGCGGCCGGTGCGAGGCGTGCTCCGGCGACGGCACGCTGAAGATCGAGATGAACTTCCTGCCCGACGTCTACGTCCCCTGCGAGGTGTGCAAGGGCGCCCGGTTCAACCGGGAGACCCTCGAGGTGCACTACAAGGGCAAGACGGTCGCCGAGGTGCTCAACATGCCGATCGAGGAGGCCGCGGACTTCTTCGCCGCGATCCCCGCCATCGCCCGGTACATGCGCACCCTCACCGACGTCGGCCTGGGCTACGTCCGGCTCGGCCAGCCGGCCACCACCCTCTCCGGTGGTGAGGCGCAGCGGGTCAAGCTGGCCAGCGAGCTGCAGAAGCGGTCCAACGGCCGCACGATCTACGTGCTCGACGAGCCGACCACCGGCCTGCACTTCGAGGACATCAACAAGCTGCTGCAGGTCGTCCAGGGTCTGGTCGACAAGGGCAACTCGGTCGTCGTCATCGAGCACAACCTCGACGTGATCAAGAGCGCCGACTGGGTCATCGACATGGGCCCCGAGGGCGGTTTCCGTGGCGGCCAGGTGGTCGCCGAGGGGACGCCGGAGTTCGTCGCCACCGTGCCGGAGAGCCACACCGGCCGGTTCCTGGCCGAGATCCTGGACGCCGACGCGGTCGCCGCGGCGGCCGAGGGGCCGAAGAAGCGGGCCCGGAAGAAGCCGCAGCTGGCCACCGTGTCGGCCGGGGACAAGGCCAGCTGACCGGTCCGACCCCGTCCTGACGGCCCGTCGGCCGCGCCCGTGAGGGTGCGGCCGACGGGCCGTCGTCCGTCCTCGGGGCAGGGTCCCGGTCGTCGTCGACACCCGTGCCCGGGCGGCGCCCGCCGGAGTCGTGCAGGTCAGCGGCCCGCCCGGCGGGGGAGCGGCGGGCAGGTGGCGGCCGGCCCGCCGGACTGTCGGTGGACCGACCTAATCTGGACCCATGGCCGATCCGTCCTCGTACCGCCCAGCGGTCGGCAGCATCCCCGAGAGCCCGGGGGTCTACAAGTTCCGCGACCCGGCCGGCCGGGTCATCTACGTCGGCAAGGCCAAGAGCCTCCGGCAGCGGCTCAACAGCTACTTCGCCGACGTGTACGGCCTGCACCCGCGCACCCGGCAGATGGTCACCACCGCGGCCAGCGTCGAGTGGACCGTCGTCGGCACCGAGGTCGAGGCGCTCCAGCTCGAGTACAACTGGATCAAGGAGTTCGACCCGCGGTTCAACGTCCGGTACCGCGACGACAAGAGCTACCCCAGCCTCGCCGTGACGCTGAACGAGGAGTTCCCGCGGCTGCAGGTGATGCGCGGGCCCAAGCGCAAGGGCGTCCGCTACTTCGGCCCCTACGCCCACGCCTGGGCGATCCGGGAGACCCTCGACACCCTGACCCGGGTCTTCCCCGCCCGCACCTGCTCCAACGGCGTGTTCAAGCGGGCCGCCCAGATCGGCCGGCCGTGCCTGCTGGGCTACATCGGCAAGTGCGCGGCCCCCTGCGTCGGCCGGGTCAGCGCCGAGGAGCACCGCGAGATCGTCGACGACTTCTGCGACTTCATGGGCGGCCGCACCGAGCAGATGACGCGCAGGCTTGAGCGTCAGATGGCCGAGGCCGCCGAGGCGATGGAGTACGAGAAGGCCGCCCGGCTGCGCGACGACCTGGGTGCGCTGCGCCGGGCGATGGAGAAGCAGGCCGTCGTCCTCGGTGACGGCACCGACGCCGACGTGGTCGCCTTCGCCCAGGACGAGCTGGAGGCCGCCGTCCAGGTCTTCCACGTCCGCGGCGGCCGGGTCCGCGGCCAGCGCGGCTGGATCATCGACAAGGTCGAGGACGTCACCACCGGCCAGCTCGTCGAGCAGTTCCTGCTGCAGGTCTACGGCGGGGTCGACGAGCAGACCGGCACCGGCGAGGTCGGCGAGGCCGTGCCCCGTGAGGTGCTGGTCCCCGAGCTCCCCGACGACGCCGACGTCTACACCGAGCTGCTCAGCGAGCTGCGCGGTTCCCAGGTGTCGCTGCGGGTGCCCCAGCGCGGCGACAAGCGCAGCCTGATGGAGACCGTCGAGCGCAACGCCAAGGAGTCCTTCGCCCGGCACCGGGTGAAGCGGGCCAGCGACCTCACCGCGCGCTCGCTGGCGCTGTCGGAGATCCAGGAGGCGCTCGACCTGCCCGACGCCCCGCTGCGGATCGAGTGCATCGACATCTCGCACGTCCAGGGCACCAACGTGGTGGCCAGCATGGTCGTGTTCGAGGACGGCATGGCCAAGAAGTCCGACTACCGCCGGTTCGCCGTGGCGGCCGGCACCGACGACACCGCGGCGATGGCCGAGGTCGTCCGCCGCCGGTTCGCCCGGCACCTCAAGGACGAGGCCGACCGGCGCGACGAGCAGGGCGTCGCCGCCGAGGAGGGCCGGCCGCGCCGGTTCGCCTACCCGCCCAACCTGCTCGTCGTCGACGGCGGCCAGCCGCAGGTCGCTGCGGCCAGCCGGTCGCTGGCCGAGCTGGGCGTCGTCGACATCGCCGTCTGCGGGCTGGCCAAGCGCATGGAGGAGGTGTGGCTGCCCGACGACCCCGACCCGGTCATCCTGCCGCGCACCTCCGAGGCGCTCTACCTGCTGCAGCGCGTCCGCGACGAGGCGCACCGGTTCGCGATCACCTACCACCGGCAGAAGCGATCCAGCACCATGTTGGTCTCGCTCCTGGACGACGTCCCGGGGCTCGGCGAGACCCGTCGGAAGGCCCTGATGAAGCAGTTCGGATCGCTCAAGCGGCTGCGTGCCGCGACCGTCGAGGAGCTGACGGCGGTGCCCGGCATCGGCCGGCGCACGGCCGAGGCGGTGCTCGCGGCCGTGGCCGAGCCCGTCGAGCCGGGTTCGGCGGCCGACCGCGCCCCCGACGTGGTGGCCGAGGACGCCGTCGAGCTGGAGGAGGCGCCGGTCGGCGCCGCCGCACTGCCGGTGCACGCCGCCGCGGCGCCGCCGGTGCACGGTGCGGCCGCCGGCGACACCGCCGAGATCGGCCGGGTCCACCCGGTGGCGGGGAGCAGCTCGTGACCGCCGCGCCGGAGCCCGGTCCGGCCGGGGTGCCCGAGGACGTCCCGCCGCCGGACGACGCGGCGGTCGCCGAGCCGGCGCCGCTGGACGTCGTCGTGGTCACCGGCCTGTCCGGTGCGGGCAAGAACACCGCCGGCCGGGTGCTCGAGGACCTCGGCTTCTTCGTCGTCGACAACCTCCCGCCGGCGCTGCTGCAGCCGATGGTGGAGCTGGGCGCCCGCGGTGACGTGCGCCGGTTCGCCGCCGTCGTCGACGTCCGCAGCCGGGCGTTCTCCAGCGACCTGCAGGAGTCGATCCGCCAGCTCGCCGAGGCCGGGCACCGTCCGCGGGTGGTCTACGTGCACGCCCGCAACGAGGTGCTCATCCGGCGCTACGAGTCCAACCGGCGCGAGCACCCGCTGCAGGGCAGCGGCCGGCTGGTCGACGGCATCGACGCCGAGCGGGAGCTGCTCACCGGCATCGCCGGCGAGGCGGACCTGTGGGTCGACACCAGCGACCTCAACGTCCACCAGCTGCGGGCCACGCTGGAGTCCTCGTTCGTCGCCCACGGCGCCGCCCCCGAGGTGACGGCGACGGTGCTGAGCTTCGGCTTCAAGTACGGCCTGCCGCTGGACGCCGACCTGGTCGTCGACGCCCGCTTCCTGCCCAACCCGCACTGGATCCCCGAGCTGCGCCCGATGACCGGCCGGGACGCGGAGGTGCGCGACTACGTGCTGGGCCAGGACCACGCCGGGGAGTTCCTCGACGAGTACATGAAGGTGCTCGCCCTGCTGCTGCCCGGCTACCGGCGGGAGGGCAAGCGCTATCTCACCCTGGCCGTGGGCTGCACCGGCGGGAAGCACCGCAGCGTGGCGATCGCCGAGGAGTTCGCCCGCCGGCTCTCCACCGAGGGCGTGGCCGCCACGGCCCGGCACCGCGACCTGGGGCGCGAGTGAGCGACGCCGCTGGGCCGGTGCGGATCACCACGCCGCCCCCGGTGCCGGCCACCCGGCCCGCCCGCGCGCCCGGTCCCGGCGACGGACCGCGGGTCGTGGCGCTGGGCGGCGGGCACGGGCTCGCCGCCGCGCTGGCCGCCTGGCGGCTGCTCACCGGCAACCTGACGGCGGTCGTGACCGTCGCCGACGACGGCGGCAGCTCGGGGCGGATCCGGCGCGAGCTGCCCGTCCTGCCCCCCGGCGACCTGCGGATGGCGCTGGCCGCGCTGGCCGGCGACGAGCCGCGGACCCAGGAGATGGCTGCGCTGCTGCAGCACCGGATCGGCGGCGAGGGCGCGCTGGCCGGGCACCCCGTCGGCAACCTGATGCTCACCGGCTGGACCGAGCTCCACCACGGCGACACCGTGCGGGCCCTGCGCGCGCTGGAGGAGCTGCTGGGCTCCGTGGGCCGGGTGCTGCCGATGGCCGACGTCCCGCTGGACCTGGTGGCGACCGTGGCCAGCGTCGACCCCGACGACCCGCGGGAGACCCGGCGGATCCGCGGCCAGGTCGCGATCGCCTCCACGCCCGGCCGGGTGCGCGACATCCGCGTCTCCCCGGCCGACCCACCGGTGCACCCCGACGTGCTGTCCGCCATCGCCGGGGCCGACGTCGTCACCCTCGGCCCGGGCTCCTGGTACACCTCCGTGCTGCCGCACCTGCTGGTGCCCCGGCTGCGTGCGGCGCTGGCCGCGACACCAGCCCGGGTGGTCGTCGTGCTCAACCTCGAACCCCAGCCCGGGGAGACCGACGGGTTCTCCCCGGAGGAGCACCTGGGGGTCCTGCTCGCACA
Source organism: Modestobacter sp. L9-4 (assembly GCF_019112525.1). Taxonomy (NCBI): domain Bacteria; kingdom Bacillati; phylum Actinomycetota; class Actinomycetes; order Geodermatophilales; family Geodermatophilaceae; genus Modestobacter; species Modestobacter sp. L9-4. The sequence goes on along the minus strand of NZ_CP077800.1, from coordinate 563,530 downwards.
CCTGGAAGGCGTGTCGTTGCACACTGTCATCGCGGATGCTGCTGCGGTTGTTGACCGGCGTGGTCTGCTGTCTGCTGTGCAGGGGTGCGGAGCGGAGCTGGTCCTGGCTCCGGTCGCTGCGCCCGACGACGCAGCACGGCACGATCCTCCTCGGCTCGCCGCCGCACTGGCCTCCGTGGTCGGTGCCCGGTGACCGCCGGGGGAGTGGCTGCGCACCGGGACGACCGGTGCACCTGCCGGCACACAGGGGGAGAGGAACACCGCTCATGGCGATGACTGCGATGGTGAAGGACGAGCTCTCCCGCGTGGAGTGCACGAAGACCTCCGAGCGCAAGGCCGAGGTGACGGCGCTGCTGCGCTTCTCCGGTGGCCTGCACATCGTGGGTGGCCGCGTGGTCATCGAGGCCGAGCTGGACACCGGCTCGGTGGCCCGGCGACTGCGCCGCGACATCAGCGAGGTCTATGGCTACACCAGCGGGGTCAGCGTGCTCGCCGGCGGCAACATCCGCCGCGGTGTGCGCTACCTGGTCCGGATCGCCAAGCACGGCGAGGGCCTGGCCCGGCAGACCGGGCTGGTCGACCAGCGCGGCCGGCCGGTGCGCGGGCTGCCGCCGTCGGTGGTCTCCGGTGGGATCGGCGACGCCGAGGCCGCCTGGCGCGGGGCCTTCCTCGCCCACGGCTCGCTGACCGAGCCGGGGCGCTCGTCGTCCCTGGAGGTCACCTGCCCCGGGCCGGAGGCGGCGATGGCGCTGGTGGGCGCCGCCCGCCGGCTGGGCATCGCGGCCAAGGCGCGCGAGGTGCGGGGCACCGACCGGGTCGTCGTCCGCGACGGCGACGCGATCAGCGCGCTGTTGACCCGGATGGGCGCCCACGACGCGGTGCTCGCCTGGGAGGAGCGGCGGATGCGCCGCGAGGTGCGGGCCACGGCCAACCGGCTGGCCAACTTCGATGACGCCAACCTGCGCCGCTCGGCGCGGGCCGCGGTCGCCGCCAGCGCCCGGGTCGAGCGCGCCCTGGAGATCCTGGCCGACGAGGCACCCGAGCACCTGCTCGTCGCCGGCCGGCTGCGGCTGGAGTTCGGGCAGGCCTCGCTGGAGGAGCTCGGCCAGCGCGCCGACCCGCCGATGACCAAGGACGCCGTCGCCGGGCGCATACGGCGTCTGCTGGCAATGGCCGACAAGCGGGCCAAGGACCTCGGCATCCCCGACACGGAGTCCGTCGTCACCGACGACATGCTCGCCCAGTAGTCGAAGGACCCCCTCGCCCCCCACGCCTCGCAGGCTCGGCGCGGGCCCCCGCGAGGGGGCCGGGCGCCGGGGCCCTGCAGACGGGCTGTACCCGCTGGTTGCTGCTGTCGGGCCCAGAACTCGATACGTCCGCGACGTCTGCCCGTGTGAGCCGGGGAGACGTCGCGGACGTCTGTGCGGGGTCCGGTGGAGCGTCGGACCGCCCGGTCGGGGCGCTCAGCGGAGCCCGTTAGGCTGCGTGCGAAATGTGGCCGCGCACACGTGCGGCCGACGGTTCCGCTGGGCCGACCGGGCCCGGCTGGGCGACGAGGTCTGGGAGGCCGCAGTGACGGTACGGGTCGGGATCAACGGGTTCGGCAGGATCGGCCGCAACTTCTACCGCGCAGTCGCAGCGAGCGGCGCGGACGTCGAGATCGTGGCGGTCAACGACCTGACCACGCCCGAGACGCTGGCGCACCTGCTCAAGTACGACTCCATCCTGGGCAAGCTGCCCGAGGACGTCTCGGTCTCCGGCGACGGCATCAAGGTCGGCGAGAAGACCGTCAAGGTGCTCGCCGAGCGCGACCCGGCCAACCTGCCCTGGGGCGAGCTGGGCGTCGACATCGTCGTGGAGTCGACCGGCTTCTTCACCAAGGCCGAGGACGCGCGCAAGCACGTCGACGCCGGTGGCGCCAAGAAGGTCATCATCTCCGCGCCGGCCACCGGTGACGACCTGACGATCGTCATGGGCGTCAACCACGAGCAGTACGACGGCTCGCAGACGATCATCAGCAACGCGTCCTGCACCACCAACTGCCTGGCCCCGCTGGCCAAGGTCCTCAACGACGCGTTCGGCATCGAGCGTGGCCTGATGACCACGATCCACGCCTACACCGCCGACCAGAACCTGCAGGACGGCCCGCACAAGGACCTCCGCCGCGCCCGCGCCGCCGCGTTGAACATCGTCCCCACCAGCACCGGTGCGGCCAAGGCCATCGGCCTGGTCCTGCCCGAGCTCAAGGGCAAGCTCGACGGCTACGCGCTCCGCGTCCCGGTCCCGACCGGCTCGGCCACCGACCTCACCGTCACCGTGGGCCGCGACGTCACCGTCGAGGAGGTCAACGCGGCCTACAAGGCGGCCGCCGACGGCCCGCTGGCCCCGTACCTGGTCTACACCGACGCCCCGATCGTCTCCTCCGACATCGTCACCGACCCGGCGTCGTGCATCTTCGACTCCGGCCTGACCAAGGTCTTCGGCAACCAGGTCAAGGTCGTCGGCTGGTACGACAACGAGTGGGGCTACTCCAACCGCCTGGTCGACTCCGTCGTCCTGGTCGGCTCGAAGCTCTCCTGATGCGGTCCGTCGACGAGCTCATCGCCGACGGGGTCTCGGGTCGGCGCGTGCTGCTGCGCGCCGACCTGAACGTCCCGCTGGACAAGAAGACCGGCGCGATCACCGACGACGGCCGGATCCGCGCCAGCCTGCCCACGCTGCAGGCGCTGCAGGCCGCCGGTGCCCGCGTCGTCGTGGCCGCGCACCTGGGCCGCCCGAAGGGCGCCCCGGACCCGCAGTTCTCCCTCGCCCCGGTCGCCGCGCGGCTGGGCGAGATGCTGGGTGCCCCGGTGACCCTGGCCGGCGACGTCGCCGGCACCGACGCCACCGCGAAGGTGGCCGGGCTCGCCGACGGCGACGTGCTGATGCTGGAGAACGTCCGCTTCGAGGCGGCCGAGACGTCCAAGGACGACGCGGTCCGCGGTGAGCTGGCCGACCGCCTGGCCGCGCTGGCCGACCTCTACGTCGACGACGCGTTCGGCGCCGTGCACCGCAAGCACGCCTCGGTGTACGACGTCGCGCTGCGCCTCCCGCACGCGGCCGGTCGGCTGGTCGCCCGCGAGCTGGACGTGCTGACGAAGCTCACCGAGAGCCCCGAGCGCCCCTACGTGGTCGTGCTCGGCGGCTCGAAGGTCAGCGACAAGCTCGGCGTCATCGAGGCGCTGCTGCCCCGGGTCGACAAGCTGCTGATCGGTGGCGGGATGACCTACACCTTCCTGGCCGCCCAGGGCCTGGAGGTCGGGAAGTCGCTGCTGGAGGCCGACCAGGTCGACACGTGCCGCCGGCTGCTGGCCGAGGCCGGTGACCGGCTCGTGCTGCCCGTCGACCTGATCAGCTCCACCGAGTTCAGCGCCGAGGCCACCACGCGGGTCGTGCCCTTCGACGGCATCCCGGCCGACGAGGAGTGCCTGGACATCGGTCCGGCGACCATCGAGCTGTTCACCCAGCAGCTCGCCGGCGCCCGCACCGTGTTCTGGAACGGCCCGGTCGGCGTCTTCGAGCTGGCCCCCTTCCAGGCCGGCACGCGGGGCGTGGCGCAGGCCGTGGCCGCCGTCGACGGTCTGTCCGTCGTCGGCGGTGGCGACTCGGCTGCCTCCGTGCGCACGCTGGGGCTCGACGAGGCCGCCTACGGCCACATCAGCACCGGTGGCGGCGCGTCGCTGGAGTTCCTCGAGGGCCGGGAGCTCCCCGGTCTCGCGGTCCTGGCCGACTGAGGCCGGCGACGATGGCGCGGACGAAGGCGACGCCGGTCCGGGAGGGCCGGCGTCCGCTGATCGCCGGCAACTGGAAGATGAACCTGACCCACCTCGAGGCGATCGGGCTGGTGCAGAAGCTGGCCTTCTCGCTCACCGACCCGCAGCTCGAGGCGGCCGAGGTCGTCGTCGTCCCGCCGTTCACCGCGCTGCGCAGCGTGCAGACGCTGGTGGCCGGCGACAAGCTGGAGATCGGGTACGGGGCCCAGGACCTCTCCGCCGCCGACGAGGGCGCCTACACCGGCGAGGTCAGCGGGGCGATGCTCGCCGCGCTGGCCTGCCGGTACGTCCTGGTCGGGCACTCCGAGCGGCGCACGCGGCACGGTGAGGACGACGCCGTCGTCGCCACCAAGCTGCAGGCGGCGCTGCGGCACGGGCTCGTGCCCGTGCTGTGCGTGGGGGAGGGGCTCGAGGTGCGCCGGGCTGATGCGCAGGTCCAGCACTGCACCGACCAGCTCGACCGCGCCCTGGCCGGGCTGAGCACCGAGCAGCTGCAGGGCGCCGGCCCGGGGTCGGAGATCGTGGTCGCCTACGAGCCGGTCTGGGCGATCGGCACCGGTGAGGTCGCCACCCCCGACGATGCGCAGGAGGTCTGTGGGGCGTTGCGGGCGCGGCTCGCCGAGCGTCACGGCCCCGAGCTGGCCGCGGCCGTCCGTATCCTCTACGGGGGTTCGGTCAAGGCCGACAACACGGCCGGGATCCTCGCCGGCCCGGACGTCGACGGTGCGCTCGTCGGCGGGGCCAGCCTGGACGCCGACCAGTTCGCGCAGATCTGTCGTACCGCCGCCGACGGCAGCTGACCGCCGCCGGCACCGACCGGGTGGAGCTCAGCCACGTTGACGTACCGCACCGCACGCCGGCCGACCGGCCCCGCCCCCGCTCCGGGGGCGAGGCGGTCGGCCGTCGTGCTCGCCGTGCTGGTCGCGCTGGCGGTGCTCACCGGGTGCAACGGCACCAACACCGGTGCTGCCGCGGTGCCCACCCAGGCCGGTGAGCCCGACAGCGGGGTGACCGGCGTCCGCGCACCGTCGGAGACCCCCGGCGGCACGCTGCGGCTGGTCGCCGGCCAGGTCGACAGCCTGGACCCGCAGCGGTCCTACACCCCTGGGGTCTGGAACCTGATGCGGCTGTACACCCGCACCCTGGTCACCTACCCCGCGACCCCCGGCAACACCGGTCAGCTGGTGCCCGACCTGGCCACCGACCTGGGCACCACCCCCGACGGCGGCCGCACCTGGACCTTCACCCTCCGCGAGGGCGTCCGGTTCGAGAACGGCCGGTCGATCACCTCCCGCGACGTCAAGTACGGCATCGAGCGGTCCTTCGCCTCCGAGGTCGTCGTCGGCGGTCCCACCTACGTGGTCGACCTGCTCGACGACGACGCCGACCCCTACCCCGGCCCCTACGTGGACGAGACGCCCGACCGGCTGGGCCTCCGGTCGGTCACGACGCCGGACGACCGGACGATCGTGTTCACCCTGACCAGCCCCAGCGTGGACTTCCCGTTCGTCCTGGCGCTGCCCTCCAGCAGCCCGGTGCCGGCGGAGAGCGACACCGGCGGGGCGTACGGCGACCACCCGATCAGCTCCGGGCCGTACATGATCACCTCGGTGGACGCCCAGGCCGGCATCGCGCTGCAGCGCAACCCGCAGTGGGACCCGGCCACCGACGACGTGCGCACGGCGCTGCCGGACACGGTGCTGGTGCGCACCGGGCTGTCCGGGGTGGCCCGCGACCAGGCGCTGCTGGCCGGCTCCGCCGACCTCGACCTGTCCGGCACCGGCGTGCAGCAGGCCACCACCAGCAGGCTCGCCGACGACGCGCTGGCCGGGCGGATCGACGACGTGACCACCGGGTCGGTCCGGCTGCTGGCCATGCCGACGACGGTCGCCCCGATGGACAACCGGGACTGCCGCGCGGCCGTGGCCGCCGTGGTCGACCGGGCGGCCGTGCAGCAGGCGCTGCAGGGCCCCAGCAACGCCGACCCCATCGCCCGCCTGTGGCCCAGCGTGCTGGCCGGTGGGCCGCAGGACGCCGAGCCCCGGCCCGACCCGGTCGCCGCCCGTGCCTCGCTCGCCACCTGCGGCCACCCCGAGGGGTTCAGCACGGTGCTCGCCGTCCCCGACGTGCCGGCGAGCGTCGAGGTGGCCCGGGTGCTGTCCGCCGCGCTGGCCGAGGTGTCGATCACCGCGGAGGTCCGGCCGCTGGACCCGAGCACGTTCTACGCCGAGATCAGCAACCCGGCCGCGGTCACCACGGCCGGCTACGGGATCGTGCTGGCCAACTGGCGGGCGGACTTCTCGACCGCGGCGTCCTTCCTGGTGCCACTGGTCGACGGGCACTCCATCCGCACGGTGGGCAACATCAACTACGCCCGGCTCGACGACGCCGGGGTCAACGGCCTGGTCGACGCGGCCCGTGCGGCTCCGGACCCCGCGGCCGCCGCGGACGCCTGGCGCCAGGTGGCCGAGGCGGTCCAGCAGACCGCGGCCTACGTGCCACTGGTCGAGACGCGGGTGCAGCTGCTGGCCGGTCAGCGGCTGCGCAACGGTGTGGTCATGCAGCCCTACGGCAGCTACGACGTCGCCACCGCCGGCGTCGGCTGACCGGATCCGTGGCGGGTCGGCCGGGCCGGGCGCGGGGTCCGTTAGGCTGGTCCGCTGAGAGCCCCGGACCACGTGGGTGGAACCTCACCCGCCGGCGTGGGCAGAGGACAGGAGACGGACGACGATGGAACTGTTCCTCAACGTGCTGCTGGCGCTGACCAGCGTCCTGCTGATCGTGCTCATCCTGCTGCACCGCGGCAAGGGCGGCGGGCTGTCGTCGATGTTCGGTGGCGCCGTCTCCTCGCAGCTGTCCGGCAGCTCCGTGGTGGAGAAGAACCTGAACCGGATCACCGTGATCGCCGGTCTGCTCTGGGCCGTCTGCATCATCGGCCTGGGCATCCTGATCAAGGCCTGAGCGAGGACCACCTCACCCTCCACCCCTCGCTCCGCTCGCGGCGGGACCCTGCGAGGGGGCCGGGCGCGGCCCCAACTCATCCCGGTTCGAGACGATCGTGTGCCGGTACCGGGGGACGCCGGATCGTGACCTGAGACTCCCTGTGAGGCCCTAGACTGCGCGGGCGGTGATCACTCAGTCACCGCGACGACGCGACGATCAGGGGGCCGCTCGTGGCAGGTGGGAACGCGATCCGGGGGAGCCGGGTCGGTGCAGGTCCGATGGGCGAGGTCGAACGGGGCGAGGCAGCGCCGCGCAACCGGGTCGGCTTCTGGTGTGCGAACGGGCACGAGTCGCGGATCGCCTTCGCGGCCGACATCGAGGTGCCGGAGTGCTGGGACTGTCCGCGCTGCGGGCTGCCGGCCGGCACCGATCAGCAGAACCCTCCGCCCGCACCGCGGACGGAGCCGTACAAGACGCACCTGGCCTACGTGCGGGAGCGCCGCTCGGACGAGGACGGTGACGCCCTCCTGCAGGAGGCGCTCGCCCGGCTGAAGGCCCGCCGCGGCGGCTGACGGAGGAACCCGCTGCTCACTGCAGCGAGGCGGTACGACACCGGCCCGGTCACCCCATGAGCAGCTGGGGTGACCGGGCCGGTGTCGTCCGGGGCTCGCCGGTCAGCGGCCGGGGAGCTCGCTGGCCGCGTCGGCGTCGAGCAGCCAGCGGGTGGCCTGCCGTCCGCGTGCACCCGCTGCGGGGAGGTCGACCGGTGCGGCGCCGCCCAGCGCGCGGGCGACGGCCGCGGCCTTGCCCTGCCCGCTGACCAGCAGCCAGACCTCCTCGGCCGCGGTGATCGCCGTGAACCCGAGGCTCACCCGGGTCGGCGGCGGCTTCGGGCAGTCGTGCACCGCGACGACCGGGCGGTCGTCGGTGGCGGCGGGGGAGTCCGGGAAGATCGAGGCCACGTGGCCCTCGGGTCCCATGCCCAGCAGCAGCACGTCGATCCGCGGCACGGCCGCGCCGTCCTCGGCCACCGCCGCTAGCTGCTCGGCGTACCAGGCCGCGGCGTCCTCGGGGGAGTCGTAGCCGGCGTCGGAGGAGGGCATCGGGTGCACCTTCTCCGGGTCGACGGTGACGTGGTCGAGCAACGCCTGCTGCGCGCCGAGCTCGTTGCGGTCCGGGTGGTCGACGGGCACCCAGCGCTCGTCACCCCACCAGACGTGCACCGCGGTCCAGTCGACGACCTCCCGCTCCGGCTCGGCCGCCAGCGCGGCGACCCGCTGGAGCACGGCGGTGCCGATGCCCCCGCCGGTGAGCACCACCGACGCCGTCCCGTGCACCGCCTGGGCGGCGGCCAGCCGCGCGACCAGCGCGGAGGCCACCGACCGGGCGAGGGTGTCGGCGTCGGGCTCGATCACCACGTCGGGGGTGGCCAGGCCGGCCTCGGCCAGGGCCTCGTCGACCTGCTCCCCGGGGGACTCCTGGCTCATCGCTTCCCGCCCTTCTTGCCGGTGGCGGCGTCGGCGGCGGGCGCGTCGGCGTCCTGGACCATCGACTGCTCGTCGGAGTCGTCGGCCGGGTCGTCGTGCTCACCGCTCAGGGCCACCTCGTCGGTGCCCTCCGAGGACGGCGGGACGGTCGGCAGCGGTGCGGCCGCACCGGTCGGCTCGTCCGGCTCCTCACCGACCACGGGCTTGTTGCGCATCGGGTCGAACCAGACGTGCTCGCGCAGCGCCGGACGGGCGGCGAGACCGGTCTGGCCGGTCACCACCTCGAGCGCCTCGCTGAACGGTTCGTCCTGGTCCAGCCGGCGCAGCTCCTCACCGATCAGCTCGCCCAGCGAGCGGTCCGGCAGCGCGACGACGGCCTCGGGCCGGTTCGGCTGCTGGATGACCGCACCGCCCTTGCGGTCGTCCTGCAGGCGCACCTCCTCGTCCTGGTCCAGCCGCAGCACCACCGAGTCGATGCCGGCCGGCCCCGGCACGCGGGTGCTGGGGACGACGCGGATGGAGGTGCCCGACCGGGAGGACAGCCAGCCGGCGACGAGCTGCGCGGTGGCGTTGTCGACGTCGCCCTGCACCTCGCCACCCAGGATCCGCACGGCCTCGGCCCGGCGACCGGACACGGAGTCCAGCGTGGAGGCCAGGGTCGCGCGCCAGGGGGTGCTGCGGGTCCAGGTCAGGTCGGTGTCGCCGGGGGCGTAGTCACGGGCCCGGATGTTCAGGGCACCGATCGGGTCGTCCGACATGGAGGAGTCGCTGATCCGGCGGTCGGCGATCACGCCGAGCGCGTCGGTGGAGACCCGCTCCGGCGGCGGGGCGTGCCACCAGGTGATCACCGGGGCGTCGGCGGCCAGCAGCGGCAGGACGACGGACTCCGCGTGCAGGCCGAGCCGGCCGTACATGCGCATCACCACCGCTTCACCGGGGCCGAGCCGCCCGCCCACGACCACCTCGGCGTCGAGGCGGGGGACCGGTGCCTCGACCTGCCGGCGCACCACGATCAGCAGCCGGCAGGGGTTGACCTCGGCGGCGGCGCTGGCGGCCTCTTCGGCCTCGGCGACCCGGCTCTCGTCGGCGACGACCACCAGGGTCAGTGCGACACCGCTCATCACCGCACCGCCGGTGCGCCGCTGGGCGGCCAGCTCCTTGACCACCGCGGATCCGGTGGTGTCCCACAGCGTCGTCACGACAGGCCTCTCTCGTAGGTCGGGTGCGCGGCGGCCGGTGCGTCCGTCGTCGTTCCGGTCACGGCCGGCGCCACGAGCGGCCCTCGGCGGCCAGCATGTCGTCGGCGGCCTTCGGGCCCCACTCCCCGGCCCGGTAGGGCTGCGGGGTGGTGTCGGCCCAGTACTCCTCGAGCGGGTCGATGACCGCCCAGGAGGCCTCGACCTCGGCGTTGCGGGGGAACAGCGTGGCGTCGCCGAGCAGCACGTCCAGCAGCAGCCGCTCGTAGGCCTCGGGGCTGGCCTCGGTGAACTGCTCGCCGTAGAGGAAGTCCATCGCGACGTCGCGGACCTCCATGACGCTGCCGGGCACCTTGGAGCCGAACTTCAGCGTCATGCCCTCGTCGGGCTGCACCCGGATCACCAGCTGGTTGTGGCCCAGCTCCTCGGTGTCGGTGGGCGCGAAGGGCAGGTGCGGTGCGCGTTTGAACACCAGGGCGATCTCGGTGACCCGGCGGGGGAGCCGCTTGCCGGTGCGCAGGTAGAACGGCACGCCGGCCCAGCGCCGGGTCTCCACGCCCAGCCGGACGGCGGCGTAGGTCTCGGTGGTCGAGTCGTCGGCGACACCGGTCTCCTGCCGGTAGCCGGTGGCGCGCTGCCCGGCCAGCCAGCCCTGCTCGTACTGGCCGCGGACGGCGTCGCGCTCCATGTCCTCGGGCGCGGGGACGGAGACCGCGCGCAGCACCTTGAGCTTCTCGGTGCGGATCTCCTCGGCGGAGAACTCCACCGGCTCCTCCATGGCGGTGAGCGCCAGCAACTGGAGCAGGTGGTTCTGCAGCACGTCGCGGGCGGCGCCGGTCTTCTCGTAGAAGCCGGCCCGGCCGCCGATCCCGACGTCCTCGGCCATGGTGATCTGCACCGAGTCGACGTGGTGACCGTTCCAGACGGGCTCGAACAGCTCGTTGGCGAAGCGCAGCGCCAGCAGGTTCTGGACCGTCTCCTTGCCCAGGTAGTGGTCGATCCGGAAGACGTCGTCGGCGGTGAACACCGAGTCGACCAGCGAGTTGAGCTCGCGACTGGAGGCCAGGTCGTTGCCGAAGGGCTTCTCCACGACCACGCGGCGCCAGCGGTCGGGGGTGCTCTCCGCCATCCCGGTGCGCTCCATCTGCTTGAGCACGGTGGGGAACATGGCCGGGGGGATGGAGAGGTAGAAGGCGGCGTTGCCGCCGATGCCGTGGCTGCCCTCGAGCTCGGCCAGGTTGGCGGCGAGCTCGTCGAAGGCGGCGTCGTCGTCGAAGGAGCCCTGGATGAAGCGGACGCTGCTGGCGAGGCGCTCCCAGACCTCCTCGCGCCACGGGGTGCGGGCGTGCTCGCGGGCGGCGGAGCGGGCCAGCTCGGAGAACTCCGAGTCGCCCCAGTCGCGACGGGCGAAGCCCAGCAGCGCGAAGTTGGTGGGCAGCAGGCCCCGGTTGGCCAGGTCGTAGACGGCCGGCAGGAGCTTCTTGCGCGACAGGTCGCCGGTGATCCCGAAGACCACCAGAGCGCACGGCTCCGGCACTCGGGGCAGCCGCCGGTCCCGCGGGTCACGCAACGGGTTGGTGGACATCGTTTCCGTCCTCGAGGGCTCGCAGGGGAGCGCCCGCCGTCCGGCCCGGCGGGCGACCCGGGCGGCGGGCGAGTGCGGGGGCGGTGCGTCCGGTCGCCCGGACGCACCGCCCCCGGCGGGTCACTTCTTGTCTTCGAGCTGCTCCTTGACGGAGGCGGTGAGCTCGTCCCACGCGTCGACGAACTTCTGCACGGCCTCCTCCTCGAGGACGCGGAAGACGTCGTCGAAGTCGATGCCGGCAGCGGCGACGTCGGCCATGACCTTCTCGGCCGCGGCGTAGGAGGACTGGATCGGGGTCCCGACCTGACCGTGGTCGGCGAAGGCCTGCATGGTCTTGCCGGGCATCGTGTTGACCGTGTCGGGGGCGGTGAGCTCCGAGAGGTACAGGGTGTCGGAGTACTCCGGGTTCTTGACCCCGGTCGAGGCCCACAGCGGGCGCTGCTTGCTCGCGCCCTTGGCCTCCAGCGCCTTCCAGCGGTCGGAGGAGAAGACCTCCTCGTAGGCCTGGTAGGCCAGCTGCGCGTTGGCCACGCCGGCCTTGCCCTTGAGCGAGGCGTCGGCGCCGCTGGCGTCCAGGCGCTTGTCGATCTCGGTGTCCACGCGGGACACGAAGAACGAGGCGACGGACTCGATGCCCTCGAGCGAGGCCTCCGGGTCCTCGGCCAGGCGCTGCTCGAGGCCGGCGAGGTAGGCGTCCATGACGGCGCGGTAGCGCTCGGTGCTGAAGATCAGCGTCACGTTGACGCTGATGCCCTTGGCGATCGTGGTGGTGATCGCCGGGAGGCTGGCCAGCGTGGCCGGGATCTTGATGAAGAGGTTCGGCCGGTCGACGAGCCACCACAGGTGGGCGGCCTCGGCGGCGGTGCCGTCCTCGTCGTGGGCGAGGCCGGGGGCTACCTCGAGGGAGACGCGGCCGTCACGGCCGGTGCGGGCGTAGACCGGCTCCAGCAGGTCGCAGGCGTCGCGGACGTCGGCGGCGGTGATGGTGCGCAGCGCCTCCTCGACGCTGACGCTGCGCACGGCCAGGGCGTGCAGCTGGTCGTCGTAGGACTTCGAGCCGCTGATCGCCGCGGCGAAGATGCTCGGGTTGGTGGTGACGCCGACGACGCTGGACTCGTCGACCAGCTTCTGCAGGTCACCGCCGTGGATCAGGTCGCGGGACAGGTCGTCGAGCCAGACGGCGACCCCCGTCTTCGACAGGTTCGCCAGGTTCTCGTTCTGTGCCATCTCACTGCCTTCCGTGGGGTGGGCGGGGCACCAGGCCTGGTGCCCCGCCCGAGAGTGTCTGTCGGCCCCGCTGCAGGGGCCCGCGCTGAGCTAGCGAAGCGTGGGGGGCAGCGGGGTCCTTACATCAGTGGTCGCCGGTGGCGGTCGAGGAGTAGACCCCGCCGCGGGCGACAGCGGCGCCGGAGGGCGGGTTGGCACCGTTGGCGGCTGCCTCGATGCTCTCCCGCGCGGCGGCGACGACGGCCTCGCCGGTCAGCCCGAACTCCTCGTAGAGCTTGGAGTAGCTGGCGCTGGCGCCGTAGTGGTTGATGCCGACGATCCGGCCGGCGTCGCCGACGAACTCACGCCAGCCCATGGGCACACCGGCCTCGACGCTGACGCGCGCCTTGACCGAGGGGGGCAGCACCTGCTCGCGGTACTCCTGGCCCTGCTCGGCGAACCACTCCCAGCACGGGATCGACACGACCCGCGTGGGGACGCCCGCGGCCTCGAGCTGCTCGCGGGCGGCGACGGCGATCTGCACCTCTGAGCCGGTGCCCATGAGGATGACCTCGGGCGTGCCGGTCGAGGCCTCGGCCAGCACGTAACCGCCCTTGGCGGTGCCCTCGGCCGAGCCGAACTCGGTGCGGTCGAAGACCGGCAGGTTCTGCCGCGACAGCGCCAGACCGGCGGGCCGGTCGTTGTGCTCGAGGATGGTCCGCCACGCGACCGCGGTCTCGTTGGCGTCGGCCGGGCGGACGAAGTCCAGACCCGGGATGGCGCGCAGCGCGGCGTAGTGCTCGATCGGCTGGTGGGTCGGGCCGTCCTCGCCCAGGCCGATGGAGTCGTGGGTCCACACGTAGGTCACCGGCAGCTGCATGAGGGCGGCCAGGCGCACCGCACCGCGCATGTAGTCGGAGAAGGTGAGGAACGTGCCGCCGTAGACGCGGGTGCCGCCGTGCAGGGCGATGCCGTTCATGACCGCGCCCATGGCGTGCTCACGGACACCGAAGTGCAGGGTGCGGCCGTAGGGGCCACCGGACCACGCCTTGGTCTGGCGGCTGGCCGGCAGGAACGACGGCTCGCCCTTGACCGCGGTGTTGTTGCTCTCGGCCAGGTCGGCCGAGCCGCCCCACAGCTCGGGGAGCTCGGGGTAGAGCGCGGCGAGCACCTCGCCGGAGGCCTTGCGGGTGGCGACGCCCTTGGGGTCGGCGTCCCAGCTGGGGAGCTTGTCCTGCCAGCCCTCGGGGAGGGTGCGGGTGGTCATCCGCTCCATCAGCGCGGCGGCCTCGGGGTTGGCCTGCTGCCACGCCTCGAACTGGGTCTGCCAGGCGGCCTGGGCCTCCTGGCCGCGGCTGACGGCCTTGCGGGTGTGCTCGATGACCTCGGCGGCGACGTCGAAGGTCTTCTCGGGGTCGAAGCCGAGCACCTCCTTGGTGGCCTTGACCTCGGCGTCGCCGAGCGCGGAGCCGTGGACCCCGCCGGTGTTCTGCTTGTTCGGCGACGGCCAGCCGATGACCGTGCGCAGCACGATGATCGAGGGCTTCGTCGTCTCGGCCTTGGCGGCGGCGAAGGCAGCGTCGATCGAGGCGAGGTCCTCACCGTCGGCGACGTGCTGGACGTGCCAGCCGTAGGCGGCGTAGCGGGCGCCGACGTCCTCGGTGAAGGCGATCGTGGTGTCGTCCTCGATCGAGATCTTGTTGTCGTCGTAGACCAGCACGAGGTTGCCCAGCTGCTGGGTGCCGGCCAGCGAGGAGGCCTCGCCGGAGATGCCCTCCTCGAGGTCACCGTCGGAGGCGAAGGCCCAGATGGTGTGGTCGAACAGGCTCTCGCCCTCGGCGGCCTCGGGGTCGAGCAGACCGCGCTCGCGACGGGCGGCCATGGCCATGCCCACCGCGTTGCCCACGCCCTGGCCCAGCGGGCCGGTGGTGGTCTCGACGCCGGCGGTGTGGCCGACCTCGGGGTGGCCCGGGGTCTTCGAGCCCCAGGTGCGCAGCGCCTGCAGGTCCTCGAGCTCGAGGCCGTAGCCGGCCAGGTAGAGCTGGACGTACAGCGTCAGGCTGGAGTGGCCCATGGAGAGCACGAAGCGGTCACGCGCCGGCCAGTTGGGGTCGGAGGGGTCGTGCTTGAGCCACTTCTGGAAGAGCAGGTAGGCGACGGGCGCCATGCTCATCGCGGTGCCGGGGTGGCCGTTGCCGACCTTCTGGACGGCGTCCATCGCCAGCACGCGGGCGGTGTCGATGGCCTTGCGGTCCAGGTCGCCGAAGCCCTCGGGGAGGGTCGGCTGCGGCTGGCGCGGCGACCCCGTGGGGGTGTCGCTGGCGGCCTCGGCCGGTGCCTCGGCGTTCGTGGACTGCGTGGCGGAGCTGCTGTCGGTGGTCATGTGGCGCTCGGTGCTCCCTCGGGGATCGGTCGATGTCGGACCCACCCGGGGGCTCGGGGGCGACCCTGCCCCGGGCGGACGACGGTGCACACCACGGCCGCCCCGGTCGGCGCGGTCGGAGGTCGTGACCGGAAGCGCGCCGTCGTCCTCGACGTCCGCCCTACCCGCATCACGCGCAGAGTCAACGTGATCAAACCCTAGTCATCCCAGGCGCTGCACAGAGGGAGGCGGGTTACAGTTGTCAGGCAAACCACATCCCGGCGGATAAGGACTCATCGGTGCCCTGCTGCCCGCGCGCGACCGCGCCCCTGGGCACCCGGTGACGGCGATCGCCGACCGGCCCGTCAGCCGGGCCCAGGCCCTGCGGTCCACCCGCGCGACGGTGGCCGCCTACGTGTCGCTGACCAAGCCCAAGCTCGTCGAGCTGCTGCTGGTCACCACGCTGCCGGCGATGATGCTGGCCTCCGGCGGCTGGCCGGGCACCGGCCTGGTGCTGGCCACCCTGGTGGGCGGGATGCTCGCCGCCGGGGCCGCCAACACCATCAACTGCTGGTTCGACCGCGACATCGACCGGCTGATGTCGCGAACCCGCGACCGGCCGATCCCCAGCGGGGTCATCAGCCCGCGCAACGCGCTGGTCTTCGGCGTCATCCTGGCGTGGGTCTCGCTGGTGCTGCTGGGCCTGTTCACCACGCCGCTGGCCACCGCGCTGGCCGCCGCGGCGGTGCTGGCCTACTCGGTGCTCTACACGATGGTGCTCAAGCGCCGCACCCACCACAACACCGTCTTCGGCGGCCTGCCGGGCGCGGCCCCCGTGCTCATCGGCTGGGCCGCGGTCACCGGGTCGCTGGACTGGCCGGCGGTGGTGTTCTTCGGGATCGTCTTCTGCTGGCAGATGCCGCACTTCTGGGCGCTGGCCAGCCGCTTCCGCTTCGACTACTTCCGCGCCGGGGTGCCGATGCTGTCGGTGGTCGCGGGTCCGGTCACCGTCGGGCAGCAGTCGGTCGCGTGGGCCTGGGGCACCCTGGGCACCTCCCTGCTGATGGTGCCCGTCACCCCGCAGCTCGGCTGGATCACCGGGCTGTCCACGCTCGGCCTGGGGCTCTGGTACGTGGCGGAGTCCCACGCCTGGCTGCGGCGGATCCGCTCCGGCGGTCCCGACCGGCCGATGAAGCTGTTCTCGGTGTCGATCACCTACATGACGCTGCTGTCGATCGCCCTGGTCGCTGACGTCCTCGTCTGAGGACGGACCCACCCGGCCCACCGGCGCCCTGCGCCGCGGTGAGCCGGCCGACGCTGTGCCCCACGAGCCCACTCCTCGCCGGGAACGGGCACCCGCCGCACAGTGCCCACGACCGGCGCGGGGGCGTCCGGGCGCGTGACCGGACGACGTCCGCCGTCCGTGGCGCGCGACGGCGGCGGACATCCGGGTATGACGTGACGGCCGACGCGGCCCTCACGGTCGAGTGCGGACGTCCGGTACGACGTCACAGCGCGGACGTCCAGGTACGACGTCACGGAGGACTCGGACTTCACGGTCGAGTGCGGACGTCCGGGTACGACGTCACGAAGGGCTCACCTCTCACGGTCGAGCGCAGGCGTCCGGGTACGACGTCACGGCCGACTCGCCTCTCACGGTCCCGCGCGGACGTCCGGCTACGGCCTTCCGGAGGGTTCGGCTCTCACGGTCGAGCGCGGACGTCCGGGACGACGTGACGGCTGATTCGCCCTCACGGTCCAGCGCGGCAGTCGGCCGGACGGGTTCGATCCGGACGACGAGTCACGGACGCCGCACGACACCAGGTGTCGCGGCCGGCGTGTTGCCGCGCCGGGTCCGGTGCGAAGGGGTGTCCCGCAGCGCCCATCAGGCGCGGTGCCGGACGGCGCCTCGGCCGCCCGGCCCGCCGTCAGCGGACGGCGGCGGAGACCGGGTGGGCCGACTCCAGCGGCACCTCGGAGGCCGGGCCGCGCACCGACCACACCAGCCGCGCGGTGTAGACGGTGATCAGCACCGCCCCGGCCATGTGCAGCAGCACCGCGACCACGGGCAGGTGCGTGAAGTACTGCACGTAGCCGATGACGCCCTGCAGGAGCTCGACCACGAGCAGGTCGCGGGCGGCCCGGCGGACCCGGCCGGGGGAGTCGGTGGCGGCCAGCGCGACCAGCAGCGCGACGGTCAGCCCGATCAGCAGGAACACGAAGTCGGCGTGCAGCTGGCTGACCAGCTCGGGGTCGAACCCGGTGCGCCCGGCGCCCGGGTCGCCGCTGTGCGGCCCGCTGCCGGTGACCACGGTGCCGACCACCTGCACGGCGGCGACCGTGGCAGCGATGCCGGTGACCAGCAGCGCGAACGGCCGCCGGACCACCAGCTGGCCGACGCCGGGTTCCCGCGAGCGCAGCCACAGGACCGTGGCGATCGCGACGAGCACCGCGGACACGAGGAAGTGCGCGGCGACCGTCCACGGGTTGAGGCCGGTCAGCACGGTGACGCCACCGAGCAGCGCCTGCGCCGGGATGCCCAGGAAGCTCAGCACGGCGAGCTTGCGCAGGTCCTTGCGGACCGAGGCGAAGACGGCGACCACGATCGCGATGGCGACGACGGTCACGGCGAAGGTGAGCAGCCGGTTGCCGAACTCGATCAGACCGTGGCCGGCGAGCTCGGGGGTGGGCCGGATGCTGCCGTCGGTGCACTCGGGCCAGGTGGGGCAGCCCAGACCCGACCCGGTCAGCCGCACGGCGCCGCCGGTCACGACGATCACGCCGTTGGCGATCACGTTGGCCAGGGCAATGCGGGAGACCATGGAGGGGTTCATCCGAGAGCGGAACGACGCGGGAAGAACCGTCACCGCACCGATGCTACTTACGTCAGTGCCCCCGCCGCCCGGCCCGATCAGCCGCCCGGCGTCCACCCCGACGCAGCAGACGTCCCCGAGCCCGGAACCGGGCCCTCGGGACGCCGTGAGCCGGGTGGAGAGGTGAGCACTCCCACATCCGACACGAGAGGTCCCTGTTCGCCATGACCAGTGGTTTCCCGGGTGGTCCCTTCGGGGGCAGCCCCTTCGACGACTTCTTCTCCGCCTTCTTCGCCTCCGGTGACGGCGGCCCCGGCGCCCGCCGGGGCATGCAGCGGGTGGACATCACCCAGCTGCTCAGCGACCACTCCCGCGAGGTGGTGTCCGCGGCGGCCCAGGCGGCCTCCCAGTGGGGCAGTGCCGACCTGGACACCGAGCACCTGCTCTGGGCGCTCGCCGGGCACGAGCCCACCAGCACCCTGCTCCAGCGGGCCGGCACCGACCCGGCCCAGCTGCGGGCCGCACTGGAGTCCCAGCTCCGCCAGGGCGAGCCGACCGGCCGGCCGGTGTCGCTGACCCCGGCGGCGAAGCGGGCCCTGCTCGACGCCCACCAGGTGTCCCGCGCCAGCGGCTCCACCTACATCGGCCCCGAGCACCTGCTCTTCGCCCTCTCGGTGAACCCCGAGTCCGGTGCCGGGCGCGTGCTCGGTGGCGCCCGGGTGACCCCCGAGGCACTGCAGCAGGCGGCGGCCGGCGGACCGGTCCCGACCCGGGGCGGCGCCGGCGGTGCCGGTGGCGCTGCGCCGGCGCCGTCGAACACCCCCACCCTCGACGAGTACGGCCGCGACCTCACCGCGCTGGCCCGGGACGGGAAGATCGACCCGGTCATCGGCCGCGCGCAGGAGATCGAGCAGACCATCGAGGTGCTCTCCCGCCGGAACAAGAACAACCCGGTGCTGATCGGCGAGGCCGGCGTCGGCAAGACCGCGATCGTCGAGGGCATCGCCCTGCAGATCGTCGACGGCGACGTCCCGGACTCCCTCCGCGGCCGCCGGCTGGTCGAGCTCGACCTCACCGGCCTGGTCGCCGGCACCCGCTACCGCGGTGACTTCGAGGAGCGGCTCAAGAAGGTGATGGACGAGATCCGCGAGCACAGCGACGAGGTCGTCGTCTTCATCGACGAGCTGCACACCGTCGTGGCTGCCGGTGGCTCGGAGGGCTCGGCCGGCGCGGGCAACATGCTCAAGCCGGCGCTGGCCCGCGGCGAGCTGCACGTCATCGGCGCCACCACGCTGGACGAGTACCGCCGCAACATCGAGAAGGACCCGGCCCTGGAGCGGCGCTTCCAGCCGGTCGTCGTCCCCGAGCCCAGCACCGCGGACACCATCGAGATCCTGCGTGGGCTGCGGGACCGCTACGAGGCCCACCACCAGGTGCGCTTCACCGACGAGGCGCTGGTCGCCGCGGCGGAGCTGTCGGCGCGTTACATCACCGACCGGCACCTGCCGGACAAGGCCATCGACCTGATCGACCAGGCCGGCGCCCGCACCCGGCTGCAGGTCAAGCGGCCCACCACCGACCTGCGCGAGCTGGAGCAGGAGGTGCAGCGGCTGCAGCGGGAGAAGGACCAGGCCGTCGCCGCCGAGCGGTACGAGCGTGCCTCGGCGCTGCGGGACGAGCTGTCCACGGCGCAGGCCGCCCTGGAGCGCGCGCAGGGCGGTGGCGAGGCCGGCATCCCCGAGGTCGGCGCGACCGACATCGCCGAGGTCGTCTCCCGGGCGACCGGTGTGCCGGTGGCCCAGCTGACCCAGGAGGAGCGCGCGCGCCTGCTGGGCCTGGAGGCGCACCTGCACGAGCGGGTGGTCGGCCAGGACGAGGCGGTCGAGGTGGTCGCCGAGGCCATCCGGCGCTCGCGGGCGGGCCTGGGCGACCCGGACCGGCCGATCGGCAGCTTCCTGTTCCTCGGCCCGACCGGGGTGGGCAAGACCGAGCTGGCCCGGGCGCTGGCGGAGGCGTTGTTCGGTGACAGCGACCGGATGGTGCGGCTGGACATGAGCGAGTTCCAGGAGCGGCACACGGTCAGCCGGCTGGTCGGCTCGCCTCCCGGCTACGTCGGGTACGAGGACGCCGGTCAGCTCACCGAGGCCGTGCGCCGTCGTCCGTACTCGGTGGTGCTGCTCGACGAGATCGAGAAGGCGCACCCCGACGTGTTCAACACGCTGCTGCAGCTGCTGGACGCCGGCCGGCTCACCGACTCCCAGGGCCGCACGGTCGACTTCAGCAACACCGTGGTGATCATGACCAGCAACCTCGGCTCGGAGGCGATCGTCAACGCCGGCCGCGGCCCGCTGGGCTTCACCGCCAACGGCGGCGGGGACGACCTCCGCGACCAGGTGATGCGGCGGCTGCGCGACGCCTTCCGGCCGGAGTTCCTCAACCGGATCGACGAGATCGTCGTGTTCCGGCAGCTGGAGACCGAGCAGCTGACCCGGATCACCGACCTGCTGCTGGACGAGACCCGCAGCCGGCTGGCGGTGCAGGGCATCGGCATCGAGTTCACCCCCGAGGCCGTGGCCTGGCTGGCCGAGCGCGGTCACGAGCCGGCCTTCGGTGCCCGGCCGCTGCGCCGGGCGATCCAGCGGGAGGTCGACAACCGGCTCTCCCGGCTGGTCCTGAGCGGTGAGCTGGGCGCCGGTCGGCACGTGACGGTCGGCGTCACCGACGGCGAGCTGGACCTGCAGGTCACCAGCGCCCCGAACACCGTGGCCGAGGCGGAGACGCCGGCCGCCGTCTGACGGCGGCGGTGTGGGGGTGGGTGCCGCGGTCGACCGTGGTGCCCACCCCCACACCGCCCAGGTCGGGTGCCTGGACCCGATGTGGTCCGGCCTCCGCAGGCACGGCTGCGTGACGTTGGTCCCAGAGAGCCCGCAAGCAAGGGTCACCTTGCTTGCGGGCTCTCGGATTAAGCACACAATCGTGTTGTGGAATCCACTGCGGCTGCTGCCGTCCCCGCCGGTGCGCCGGCCGAGGACGGCCGTACCCGTGACCGGGTGGGCGCGCTCCTGTTGGAGCACGGCCCCCAGTCGGCGACCGAGCTGGCGGCCCGGCTGGGCGTCAGCCCGGCCGCCGTCCGGCGGCACCTCGACGGCCTGGTCGCCGCGGGCCGCGTCGCCGAGCGCGAGGCGCCCGGTGGCCAGCGGGGGAGGGGACGACCGGCCCGCCGGTTCACCCTCACCGACGCCGGCCGCTCGGGCTTCCCGCACGCCTATGACGACCTGGCGCTGACCGCGCTGCGGTTCGTCGCCCAGCACGGCGGCCCCGACGCCGTCCGTGCGGTCGCCGAGCAGCAGCTGGCAGGCCTGGCCCAGCGGTGTTCCACCGCCGTCGACATCGCGGTGGAGGAGGCCGGCACCCAGCCGGTCGACCGGGCCCAGGTGCTCGCCACCGCGCTCACCGCGGAGGGCTACGCCGCGACCGCCTCGGCGATCTCCAGCGGTGGCCAGCTGTGCCAGCACCACTGCCCGGTGGCGCACGTGGCCGCCGAGTTCCCGCAGCTGTGCGAGGCCGAGACCGCGGTGATCAGCCGGCTGGTCGGCACGCACGTCCAGCGGCTGGCGACCATCGCCCACGGCGACGGCATCTGCACCACGCACATCCCCACCCAGCGCGTCCCGTCGACGGCCCAGCCGACGACGCGCGCCGGGAACAAAGCCCGCCCGATGGGCCCTGTACCTGCTGGTCGCGCCACGGCTCCCGGAGCCGGCGCCAGCACCCTGAGCACCCCCTCGATCGACCGGGAGAGGACCCCCGCATGACCACCACGCAGCCGGTGCCCAGCACGCCGATGACGCAGGACGAGACGATCGACTCGCTCGGCACGTACCAGTACGGCTGGGCGGACACCGACGTCGCGGGGGCCTCGGCCACCCGTGGCATCAACGAGGACGTCGTCCGCGACATCTCCCGCCGCAAGAACGAGCCCGAGTGGATGCTGGAGAAGCGCCTCAAGGCGCTGCAGGTCTTCGGCAAGAAGCCGATGCCCGACTGGGGCTCGGACCTGTCCGGGATCGACTTCCAGAACATCAAGTACTTCGTGCGGTCGACCGAGGCGCAGGCCGCCTCGTGGGACGACCTGCCCGACGACATCAAGAACACCTACGACAAGCTGGGCATCCCGGAGGCCGAGAAGCAGCGCCTCGTCTCCGGTGTCGCCGCCCAGTACGAGTCCGAGGTCGTCTACCACAAGATCCGTGAGGACCTCGAGGAGCAGGGCGTCCTGTTCCTGGACACCGACACCGCGCTCCGTGAGCAGCCCGAGCTGTTCCGCGAGTACTTCGGCTCGGTCATCCCGGCCGGTGACAACAAGTTCTCCGCGCTGAACACCGCGGTGTGGTCGGGTGGCTCGTTCATCTACGTCCCCAAGGGCGTGCACGTCGAGATCCCGCTGCAGGCCTACTTCCGGATCAACACCGAGAACATGGGCCAGTTCGAGCGCACCCTCATGATCATCGACGAGGGCGCCTACGTGCACTACGTCGAGGGCTGCACCGCGCCGATCTACAAGACCGACTCGCTGCACTCCGCGGTCGTCGAGATCATCGTGAAGAAGAACGCGCGCTGCCGGTACACGACCATCCAGAACTGGTCGAACAACGTCTACAACCTGGTCACCAAGCGGGCCGTGGCCCACGAGGGCGCGACCATGGAGTGGGTCGACGGCAACATCGGCTCCAAGGTGACGATGAAGTACCCGGCCGTGTGGATGACCGGTGAGCACGCCAAGGGCGAGGTCATGTCCATCGCCTTCGCCGGCGAGGGCCAGCACCAGGACGCCGGCGCCAAGATGGTGCACGCCGCCCCGCACACCTCCTCGACCATCGTGAGCAAGTCGGTGGCCCGTGGCGGTGGCCGCACCTCCTACCGCGGTCTCGTGCAGATCGACGAGGGCGCCTACGGCTCCAAGTCCACGGTCAAGTGCGACGCCCTGCTGGTCGACACGATCAGCCGGTCGGACACCTACCCCTACGTCGACGTCCGCGAGGACGACGTGTCCATGGGCCACGAGGCGACCGTCTCCCGGGTCAGCGACGACCAGCTCTTCTACCTGATGAGCCGGGGCATGTCGGAGGACGAGGCGATGGCGATGGTCGTGCGCGGCTTCGTCGAGCCGATCGCCCGGGAGCTCCCGATGGAGTACGCCCTCGAGCTCAACCGCCTGATCGAGCTGCAGATGGAAGGTGCCGTCGGCTGATGTCGGCAACAGACGAGACCAGTACCGCTGAACTGGCACACGAGGAGAAGGCCGCCCTCGCCGCGGAGCTGTTCGCTCCCGGCGTGGGCGCCCAGGCCGGTCCGCCGACCACCCCCGCGACGGCCACCGGGTCCGCCGGCGACACGCCCCCCGGGGCGCACTCGCACGGCGGCCCGGTGCTCACCGGGCAGCCGGTGCCCACCGGCTCCCCGGCGGAGCGCTTCACCTCCACCGACCCCGACGCCTTCCCGAAGCCCACGGGCCGGGAGGAGGAGTGGCGGTTCACCCCGCTGCGCCGGGCGCGCCAGCTGCTGGACGGCGCCCCCTCGGACGCGCGGCTGCAGGTGGACAGCGACCTGCCGGAGGGTGCGGTGCTGACCTCGGTGGAGGCCGGTGACCCGCTGCTCAAGGGCCTGCCCGAGCCGGTCGACCGGCTCGCCGCGCTCACCCGCCAGCGCAGCAACGGCGCCACGGTGCTCCGGATCGCCAAGGAGGCCGTGCTCGACCGCCCGGTCACCCTGCGGCTGTCCGGCACCGGCTCCGAGGACGTCGTGTGGGGCCAGCTGGTCGTCGAGGTCGGTGCGTTCGCGCAGGCGACCGTCGTCCTCGACCACGCCGGCCTGGCCAAGTACTCCGGCGGTGCGGCCTTCCTGCTCGGCGACGGTGCGCAGCTGACCGTCGTCTCGGTGCAGGAGTGGGCCCCCGGCACGGTGCACGGCGGGCAGTACGACTCCGTCGTCGGCCGGGACGCCACGCTCAAGCAGGTCGTCGTGACCCTGGGCGGTGACCTCGTCCGGCTGGTGAGCAACGTGTCCTACACCGGCACCGGTGGCTCCGCGGACCTCTACGGCCTGTACTTCG
The DNA here is from genome assembly GCF_019112525.1 of Modestobacter sp. L9-4. Lineage (NCBI taxonomy): Bacteria > Bacillati > Actinomycetota > Actinomycetes > Geodermatophilales > Geodermatophilaceae > Modestobacter > Modestobacter sp. L9-4. Next base: position 540,014 of record NZ_CP077800.1, on the reverse strand, counting down.
CCGACGAGACCCAGCACCAGGAGCACCGGCTCTGGGTCGACCACGCCACGCCCAACTGCCGCAGCAACGTCGTCTACAAGGGCGCGCTGCAGGGCGACAAGGCGCACAGCGTGTGGATCGGCGACGTCCGGATCCGTCCGGCCGCCACCGGCACCGAGACCTACGAGCTCAACCGCAACCTGGTGCTCACCGACGGCGCCCGCGCCGACTCGGTGCCCAACCTGGAGATCGAGACCGGCGAGATCGTCAGCGCCGGCCACGCCAGCGCCACCGGCCGGTTCGACGACGAGCAGCTGTTCTACCTCTGCTCCCGTGGAATCGACGCCGAGACCGCCCGCCGCCTGGTCGTCCGGGGCTTCTTCGCCGACGTCGTCCAGCACATCGGCATCCCGGAGCTGCAGGACCGGCTGATGGGCACGATCGACGCCCGCCTCGGTGCGCTCCCGGAGCTCGACGAGCAGCCGGTCGAGGTCGGCTGATGGCGTTCGAGCGCGTCTGCGCCGTCTCGGAGGTCCCCGAGGACGGTGCGCTGCGGGTCGAGCTGGACGACGTCGACGTCGCGGTCGTGCAGTTCGACGGCGACTTCTACGCCCTCCAGGACGTCTGCTCGCACGCCGACTTCCCGCTGACCGACGGTGACGTCGACGAGGTCGACGGCGCCCCCACGATCGAGTGCGCGCTGCACGGGTCCTGCTTCGACCTGCGGACCGGTGCCCCCACCAACCTCCCGGCGAACAAGCCGGTCCCCGTCTACCCGGTCCGGGTGGAGGGTGACGACGTCCTGGTCGACGTCGACGCCCCCCTCGCCGTGGCCGCATCCTGAGAGCGAGAACCCCGTGACCAGCCCCACCGCGACCCCGACCGCCTCCGGCCTGAAGGCCGGCAGCGTCCTGGAGATCCGCGACCTGCACGTCACCGTCGGCGACGGTGACGACGCCAAGGAGATCCTCCGCGGCGTCGACCTGACCGTCCGTGGCGGCGAGACCCACGCGATCATGGGCCCCAACGGCTCGGGCAAGTCGACCCTGGCCTACTCGATCGCCGGGCACCCCAAGTACACGATCACCGGCGGCACCGTCACCCTCGACGGCGAGGACGTCCTCGCGATGACCGTCGACGAGCGCGCCCGGGCCGGCCTGTTCCTGGCCATGCAGTACCCGGTCGAGGTCCCCGGCGTCTCGGTGTCGAACTTCCTGCGCACCGCGGCCACCGCGGTGACCGGCGAGGCCCCGAAGCTCCGCACCTGGGTCAAGGACGTGCGCACCGAGATGGAGGCGCTGGAGATGGACTCCGCCTTCGCCGAGCGCAACGTCAACGAGGGCTTCTCCGGTGGTGAGAAGAAGCGCCACGAGATCCTGCAGATGCGCCTGCTCAAGCCGAAGATGGCGATCCTCGACGAGACCGACTCCGGCCTGGACGTCGACGCGCTGCGGATCGTCTCCGAGGGCGTCAACCGCGCCAAGGCCGACAGCCCGGTCGGCGTCCTGCTGATCACGCACTACACGCGGATCCTGCGCTACATCAAGCCCGACTTCGTGCACGTCTTCGTGGCCGGTCGGGTCGTCGAGGAGGGCGGCCCGGAGCTGGCCCAGAAGCTCGAGGACGAGGGCTACGCCGCCTACGTCAAGGACTCGGCCGAGCAGGCCGCCACCGAGAAGACCGCCCTGGAGGCGACCCAGCAGTGACCCAGACCGTCTCGCGTCCCGCTGGGGCGCAGCAGGTGCCGCTCCCGCTGGACGTCGAGGCGATCCGGGCGGACTTCCCGATCCTGGGCCGCACGGTCCGGGACGGGAAGCGGCTGGTGTACCTCGACTCCGGCGCCACCTCGCAGAAGCCGCGCAGCGTCCTGGACGCCGAGCGCTGGTTCTACGAGAACGTCAACGCCGCGCCGCACCGCGGTGCCCACCAGCTCGCCGAGGAGGCCACCGCGGCCTACGAGGCGGCGCGGGCCACCATCGGTGCGTTCCTCGGCGCCCCGGAGAACGAGATCGTCTTCACCCGGAACAGCACCGAGTCGATCAACCTGGTCGCCTACGCGCTGTCCAACGCCGCCACGGCCAAGGAGCCGGAGTTCCGCCGGTACGCCGTCGGCCAGGGCGACGAGATCGTCGTGACCGAGATGGAGCACCACGCCAACCTGCTGCCCTGGCAGCAGCTGTGCGAGCGCACGGGCGCCACGCTGCGCTGGCTCGGGCTCACCGACGACGGCCGGCTGGACCTGTCGGACCTGGACACCGTGGTCAACGAGCGCACCAAGCTCGTCGCGGTCACCCAGCAGTCCAACATCCTGGGCACGATCAACCCGCTCGAGGGCATCATCGCCCGCGCCCACGAGGTCGGTGCGCTGGTGCTGGTCGACGGCGCGCAGTCGGTGCCGCACCAGAAGGTCGACGTCGCCGAGTTGGGCGCGGACTTCCTGGTGTTCTCCGGGCACAAGATGCTCGGGCCCACGGGGGTCGGCGTGCTGTGGGGGCGCTACGACGTCCTGGACGCGCTGCCGCCGTTCCTGACCGGTGGCTCGATGATCGAGGTCGTGCGGATGGAGGGCAGCACTTTCGCCGCCCCGCCGCAGCGCTTCGAGGCCGGCGTGCCGATGAGCGCGCAGGTGATCGGGCTGGCCGCGGCCGCCGACTACCTGACCGCGCTGGGCATGGACCGCGTGCAGCAGCACGAGGAGGTGCTCACCGGCTACGCCCTCGAGCAGCTCCAGGCCATCCCGGGCGTCACCGTGATCGGCCCGCCGGACACCGTCGCGCGCGGCGGTGCCATCAGCTTCACCGTCGACGGCATCCACCCGCACGACGTCGGCCAGGTGCTGGACGACCTGGGCATCGCCGTCCGGGTCGGGCACCACTGCGCCTGGCCGGTCGTGCGCCGCTACGGCGTGCCGGCCACCACCCGCGCCACGTTCTACGTGCACACCGGCTACGACGACGTCGACGCGCTCGTCGAGGGTGTCCGGGAAGCCCAGCGCTTCTTCGGTGTTGCACCTGACGTGACCGAGGGCGGGACGAACTGATGCAGCTGCAGTCGATGTACCAGGACATCATCCTGGACCACTACCGGAACCCCCACGGGCGCGGACTCCGCGACCCGTTCGAGGCCGAGGTGCACCACGTCAACCCCACGTGCGGTGACGAGGTCACCATGCGGGTGCACCTGGACGGCGACACCATCGCCGACGTCTCCTACGAGGGGCAGGGCTGCTCGATCAGCCAGGCCTCGGTGTCGGCGATGTACGACCTCGTCATCGGCAAGAGCGTCACCGAGGCGCTGGGCACCGGCGAGCACTTCATGACGCTGATGCAGAGCAAGGGCGACGCGGCCGTGGCCGAGACGCTCGAGGACGAGCTCGAGGACGCCATCGCGTTCGCCGGGGTCAGCAAGTACCCGGCCCGCGTGAAGTGCGCCCTGATGAGCTGGATGGCGCTCAAGGACGCGAGCGCCCGCGCACTCTCCACCAGCAGCGAAGGGAACTGACATGACCGAGCCCACCACCACCCCCGAGGGCGGTCTGTACGGCGGCAAGTCCGCGCTGCTGGAGGACGTCGAGGAGGCCATGCGCGACGTCGTCGACCCCGAGCTCGGCGTGAACGTCGTCGACCTCGGCCTGGTCTACGGCATCGACGTGGACACCGAGGCCAACGTGGCCATCCTGGACATGACGCTGACCTCGGCGGCCTGCCCGCTGACCGACGTGATCGAGGACCAGGCCCGGCAGGCCCTCACCGGCCCCGGCCTGGTCGAGGACATCCGGATCAACTGGGTCTGGATGCCGCCGTGGGGCCCGGACAAGATCACCGACGACGGCCGCGAGCAGCTGCGCGCCCTCGGCTTCCGGGTCTAGCAGTTGGCCTCTCCGCAGGGGCCCACGTCGAGCTCGCGAGGCGTGGGGGGCGGAGAGGTCCGTGCACTCCTCGAACGGCTGGCCGCGGGGGAGACCCCGCCGGCCGATGCCAGCGTGACGACCGTGCCGGCGCCCCTCGGGGCGCCGGCACTCGTCGTCGGGGGCACGGCCTGGCACGTGGTGGCCGCCGACGTCGACCCGGCGTGGGTGGCGGAGCAGGTCGCGCACGACCCGCTCGCAGCACCGCTGGGAGCCCGCTTCCTGACCGCGCTGGCCGGACCGCGTCGGGGTCGAGCCCGGCGTCCTGGACGCCGTCCTCGTGGCGCCGCCGGCCCCGGTCCAGCCGGGGGTGACGCTCGTGCCGGCCGACGTGGACGACCACCCGCGGGTGCAGCGGGCGCTGCGCCACCGCACCGACGTGTGCACCTGGACGACGCCCGACGGCTCGGCGCTGCTCGTCCTGGGCCGCGGCGTGGCCGGCCGCTGGGAGGCGAGCATCGAGGTGGACCCGGCCGCCCGGGGCCGTGGACTGGGCGCCGCCCTGGCCGCAGCAGCACCGGCGCTGCTGCCCAAGCCGGCCCCGCTGTGGGCCCAGGTCGCGCCGGCCAACGTCGCCTCCCTGCGCGCCTTCCTGGCCGCCGGATGGCGTCCGGTCGCGGGCGAGGTGCTGTTCGGCTCCTGAGTGCAGTGGCTGTAGCCACGTCGCATCAGCGCATGTCAGCGACGTGCGGGGCGGCCTTCCGCCGCCGGGTCTCGTAGCGCGCACCCGCACCCAGCAGCACGACGCCCACCACCAGGATCGTCAGCAGCCCCGGCAGCGGCAGCGACACGGCGAGCCGCCCGAGGGCCACCGTCACCACCGAGACCGCGCCCACCACGAACGGCGCCCGGATGCTGCGCGCGCTCGCCAGCGTCATCGCCAGCCCCGCGGCCGCCACCACCAGGACCAGCCGCAGCAGGCCGTCGTCGAGGACGGCCAGCACCACCGACGGCGCCGCTGCGGTCACCAGCCCCGGACCCCACGCCGGCCACGACCGCTCGGTCGCCAGAGCCCGCCCGGCGTACAGCAGCAGTGCGGCTGCAGCCGGCAGTGTGTAGGCCTCCGGCACGTGCACGCCGGCGTCGGCCGCGGCCAGCCAGGCCGCGCCGGCCAGGGCGGCACACCCACCGGCGCGGGCCGGCGTGCGGCCGGTCCGCGCGGCGTACCCGGTCAGCGCCGCACCCAGCACGGCGAGCCCGCCGGCGGCGGCCAGCAGGTCACCCGACCACCCGAGGTGGACGACGGCCAGCGCGCCGACCACCACGGCGGAGACGGCCAGCGGCACCTCCGACCGGGAGTGCCGGTCCAGGGACGCCGCAGCCAGGGCCACCACTGCCAGCACCAGCAGCTCGACCCCGGTGCGGCCGACCGCGGCGGTGCCGTCGGCCTCCAGCAGCAGTGCGGCCCCGGCCAGGCAGCCCACTGCGACGGGCAGCGCGCCCGGACGGTCGACCGGCTGCCGGGCGGCGACCAGCACGGCCGGGACCGCGGCGGCCATCAGCAGCAGGCCCAGCGCGGTCCACCGGCCCTCGAGCAGCAGCTGCCCGGCCGACAGCAGGGTGCAGGTGCCGGCCAGGGCCAGCCCGACCGGGCGGGCGAGCGCCTGCGGCCGCGGGTCGGCACGGGCGGCCACTGCCACCGCGACGGCGAGGCCCAGGTACCCGGCCGCGGGTGCGCCGGCGGTGCCGCTGGCCTGCAGCGTGCCGGCGATGCCGGTGCCGGCCACGACCCCGGCGACCACCGGGACCAGCGCCCGGGGGCCCAGCACTGGGCGCAGCGCGGACCGGGAGCGCAGCGCGGCCAGCCCGGCCGCGACCGCCACCAGCAGCGCGGCGGTCCCGGGGGCCCACGTCGTCCACACCTGGTGCACGCCGGCGGCGACCCCGGCGAGCCACCACGGGGCGGTGGTGGCCAGCGCGACCTCCGCCACCGGGCGGCGGGCGACCCGGCCCACCAGCAGCCCGGCCAGGGCGGTGCCCAGCACGAGGTCGGTGTGCCACCCGTGCTGCGTCAGCACGGCGAGCACGGCCAGCTGCGCGGCCAGCCACGCCCCGATCGGCCAGGCCGCCGCGGTGCGGGCGAGCAGCCCGGCCAGCAGCAGGACCGCGGCCAGGGCGCCGAGGAGCGCCGCGCGGCCGGTCGCCGGGCTGCCGGTCGACCAGGCGGCCATGACGGCCAGGACGACGGAGGCCGCGGCCAGGGTCTCCTCGCTGGTGCGCAGCCCACGGCGGCCGGCGGCCCAGGAGGCGACCGCGGTGCCCACGGCGAGCGCGGTGAGCAGCAGCTGCCCGAGGGGGCGCCCGACGGCGGCGAGCGAGGCGGCACCGGCGGCGGTGAGCGCGACCGCACCGGTGATCAGCAGCACCTGCTGGGGGCTGACCGGCCCGAGGCCGTCGGGGGCGTCGGGGGCCGGCGGCGGCGTGTACGGGGCGCCGACCGGTGGCGGGTAGACCACCTCGGGGTCCCGGCTCACCGCGCACCTCCTCCGCCGTCGGTCAGGCCGACCACGCTACGGGCGGGCGGTGCCGTCAGCTCATCTGCGCGACCCAGGCCACCGCCTCGCGGGCCTGCTGGCGCCGTCGCTCGTAGGTGGCGCCCAGCACGAGCAGCACCAGGCCGGCCGCGGCCAGCGTGAGCCAGCGCGGCAGCAGCGGCGCGTAGGGCCCCAGCCGGACGACGACCACGAACGCCAGGGCGCCGGCCCCCAGCACGAACGGCGCCTGCCGGTGGGCCAGCGTGCCCAGCACCACGCACCCGACCGCGGCGACCACCACCAGGACCAGCCGCAGCGCGCTGGGTGTGGCGACGACCGCGAACACCGAGGGGACCAGGGCCACGCCCACCGCCGCGCCCTCGGCGGCCCACGACGGCCCGCGGAACCGCAGCCGGGGGAGCGCGGCGACCAGCAGCCCGGCGGCGGCCGACAGCGTGTAGGCCTCCGGGGTCTCGACGCCGGCGCCGCCGACCGCTGTCCACGAGGCCAGCACCAGGTCCGCGATCGCCAGCAGCGCCACCGGCCGGCGGGAGGCGACCAGGGCGTAGCCGCCGGCCGCGACCCCGACCACGGCCAGCTGCAGGCCGACCTGGCCCCAGGCCGCGGCCGAGGCCGTGGTCAGGCCGGCGCCCGCCCCGGCCAGGGCCCCGGCGACGGCCGCGACCTGCTCCTCCGTGGTGCCGGCCCGCCAGGCGGCCACCGCGAAGGCGGTGGCGGCGACCAGGGTGAGCAGCAGGCCGGCGGTCGTCGAGGACACCAGCCCGCCCTCGCGGGCCAGCAGCGCCGCGACCGCCGGGGCCAGCAGCGCGACGCCGGTGGACCCGCTGCGCAGCACCGGCACCCGGACGGCGGCGAGGGCGGCCGGACCGACCACGGCGAGGACGAGAAGTGCCAGCGGACCGAACCGCTCGGCGTCCAGCAGCTGCTGGCCGGCGACCACGGCCAGCGCGACCGCGGCACCTGTCAGGACCCGCAGCACCGTCGGGTGCGGGCCCCGCACCGGCCGGGGCCCGGCCAGCAGGACACCGGCCGTGGCGAGGAGCAGGGCCAGCACCCCGCCCAGCACCGGCCCGGCCGGGCCGCTGAGCCCCAGCGACTGGCCCAGCGACAGGCCGACCACCGCGCCGGCCGCCGGCGCGACGCCCCGGGCCGGCACCGGCCGGCCGGTGACCCGGCGGTCGCGCAGCGCCGGCACGGCCACTGCGGCGGCCGCAGCCAGCAGGGCGGTCGCCGTCCACGCCTCGGGTGCGGTGCCCAGCTGGCCCAGCAGCAGGCCACCGGTCACGCCGGCGGCCGCCCACAGCGCCGCGAGCACCCGGGCGACCGGTCGCAGGACGCGCCGCAGCACGAGCACCAGGTCCAGGTCGACCGCCGCCAGGCCCAGGGCGACCGCGACCCCGGCCGGCCCGGCCGGCGCGTCGCCGGGCAGCAGCAGCAGCGGCACTGGCTGCACGGCGAGCAGGGCGGCCAGCGGCCAGGTGACGGTGGTGCGGGTGCCCCGGCCCAGGCCGAGCGCCACCGCGACGACGACCAGGCAGGAGACCGCCGTCCACGGCCGCAGCCCCACCTCGTCCAGGCCGAGCAGGCCCCGGGCGCGGGCGGCGCCCAGGTCGACGGCCAGCAGGGCCGTGCCCGCGGCGGCCAGCGCCTCCTCGGTGGCCCGCAGGCCACGGCGGGCGGCGAACGCCGACGCGGCGCAGGCCGCTGCCGTGCCGGTGAGCATGACGGTGGCCTGGAAGACCAGCCCGAACCGCGTCCAGCCCAGCGCCACGAAGGCCAGGGCCCCGGCGACGACCAGTAGTGCGCCCAGGCCCAGGAGCACCTGCTGCGGGCTCAGCCGGCGCCGCGGCGGGGGCGGCGTCCGGTCCGGTGGGGGGAGGGGCTGCCAGGGCGCGGCGGCGGGGACGAGCGGCTGGGCCGGGGGCCCGAGCGGGGGCGGTACGGAGGCCGGGGGCGCCGGGGTGGGGTCCGCGATCGGGGCCGGTGGCGGGACGAACGCGCCAGGGGTGGCCCGCGACGCCCCGGGAGCCGCGGCGCGCAGGGTGGCCAGCAGCGACTCGCGGTCGCGGGCGAGCTCGGTGAGCGTCGCGGTGATCCGGCCGACGACGTGCGCGGCCCGGCCAGCCGCGGGCAGCCCGCACACCGGGCAGGGCATACCGCCCGAGTCCAGCACCGGCGTCCCGCAGACCGGGCACGGCAGGTGCGGCAGGTGGCTGGGCGAGACCATGGCGGCATCCTGGCCGGTCCGGGACGTCCCCGGGGGCGGTCTCCACAGCGGCTCGCCCGCCCAGGTGACGTGGACGTCACCTGGGAAAGGGGTCGAGGTGGGGGTCGGAGGCGCCTATCCTGGGGTCAGTGATCACGACCACTGGCCTCGAGCTGCGCGCCGGGTCCCGCATCCTCATCAGCGAGGCGGACCTCCGGGTGCAGCCCGGCGACCGGATCGGTCTGGTCGGGCGCAACGGCGCCGGCAAGACCACCACCCTCACCACCCTGGCCGGTGAGCGCGTGCCGCACGCCGGCAAGGTCGACATCACCGGTGAGCTCGGCTACCTCCCGCAGGACCCCCGCAGCGGCGACCTCGACATCACCGCCAGCGACCGGGTGCTGTCCGGCCGCGGGCTCGACGTCCTCAAGGCGCAGCTGACCAAGGCGCAGGTCGCCATGGCCGAGCCGGCCGACGACACCGAGATGGACCGCGCCGTCCGGCTCTACGGGCGGCTGGAGGACCAGTTCGCCGCGATGGGCGGGTACGCCGCGGAGAGCGACGCCGCGCGGATCTGCACCAACCTGGGCCTGCCCGACCGGATCCTGGGCCAGCCGCTGCGCACGCTGTCCGGTGGTCAGCGCCGCCGCGTCGAGCTCGCCCGGATCCTCTTCTCCGACGCCGACACGTTGCTGCTCGACGAGCCGACCAACCACCTGGACGCCGACTCCATCGTCTGGCTCAAGGGGTACCTGGCCAGCCACCGCGCCGGCCTGATCGTGATCAGCCACGACGTCGACCTGCTGGCCGCCGTGGTGAACAAGGTCTGGCACCTGGACGCCAACCGGGCCACCGTCGACGTCTACAACCTCGGCTGGAAGCGGTACCTGGACGCCCGGGAGACCGACGAGCGCCGTCGCCGTTCCGAGCGCGCCAACGCCGAGAAGAAGATCGACGCCCTCACCGCGCAGGCGGACAAGATGCGCGCCAAGGCCACCAAGGCCAAGGCCGCGCAGAGCATGGACAAGCGCGCCCAGCGCCTGGCCGCGGGCCTGGCCGACGTCCGGGTGCAGGACAAGGTCGCCAAGCTGCGCTTCCCGACCCCGGCACCCTGCGGCCGCACGCCGCTGACCGCCGAGCACCTGTCGAAGACCTACGGCTCGACCGAGATCTTCGCCGGCGTCGACCTGGCCATCGACAAGGGCGCCCGGGTCGTCGTCCTGGGCTTCAACGGCGCGGGCAAGACGACGCTGCTGCGGATGCTGGCCGGCACCGAGCAGCCCGACACCGGTGAGGTCAAGGCGGGGCACGGGCTGCGGGTGGGTTACTACGCCCAGGAGCACGAGACGCTGGACATGGACCGCTCGCTGCTGGAGAACATGCGCTCGGCGGCACCGGGGTCCACCGACACCGAGCTGCGCAAGATCCTCGGTGCGTTCCTCTTCTCCGGGGAGAACGTCGACCAGCGCACCGGCACCCTCTCCGGTGGTGAGCGCACCCGGCTGGCCATGGCCACGCTGGTGATCTCCGGCGCCAACGTGCTGCTGCTGGACGAGCCGACCAACAACCTCGACCCGGCCAGCCGGGAGCAGGTGCTCGAGGCGCTGCGCACCTACGAGGGCGCGATCGTGCTGGTCACCCACGACGAGGGCGCGGTGGTCGCGCTCAACCCCGACAAGGTGATCATCCTGCCCGACGGCACGGAGGACACCTGGAGCCCCGACTTCGCCGACCTGGTCTCGCTGGCCTGAGGAAGGACCCCGCTGCCCCCCACGCCACGCTCCGCGCGGCGCGGGTCCCTGCAGCGGGGCCAGGACCTGCCGTGCACGGTCTTGTTGCGGTGGCCCCACTCCCGATGCTGGGTGATCATGGCGAGCAGGACGTCGGGGTCAGAGGGACCGCGGCGCCGGGGGAACAGCGGGCAGTCGTCGGTGCGAGCCGTCATGCCCCTGACACGGAGGGGAGTCATGGCCGACTCGAACACTGCAGACCTGGGCAAGGGCAAGCGGATCACCGGCGACGACCGGAACTCGCTGGCCGACGAGCTGCGGGAGCGGTACGCCGGCGGGGAGAGCATCCGCTCGCTGGCGACCTCGACCAACCGCTCGTACGGCTTCGTGCACCGGTTGCTGTCGGAGTCCGGGGCCTCGCTCCGCGGCCGCGGCGGCGCGAACAGGAACGCCAAGAAGTCCGCGTGACCGGGCGAGGGCGGGGGCCGACGGTGCAGACCGGCGCCGTCCGTCCCCGCCCGGCCCACCCGCACCCGGCCTGACCGCACGGGCCGGCCGACCGGCCCCGGTCCCGTTCCCGGTCGGCGGAACAGCCACCACCCCCCGCACGGTTCGACCTCGTGATCACGCCGTTGCAGCAGGGGGACCGCCATGAGCTCGCCGATGACCTCGATGGCCGCGATGCGGTCGTTCAGCAGCGATCCGTCGGTCACGAGCAAGCAGATCCCCAAGGGGACCACCCGCCGGATCCTGGGCATCGCCGGCCCGTACCGCCGTGAGCTGACCTGGTTCCTGTCCCTGGTGACCTTCTCCTCGGTCATCGGGGTGGCCACGCCGCTGCTCGCCGGCGACATCGTCAACCGGATCGCCGGCCTGCGGGGCACCTCCGGGGACGTCGTCCGGATCGCGCTGGTCATCGCCGGTCTGGCGGTGCTCGACGCCGGCAGCTCGCTGGCCCAGCGCTGGTACTCCGCGCGGATCGGTGAGGGCGTCATCTACGACCTGCGCTCTCGGGTGTTCACCCACGTGCAGCGGATGCCGGTCGCCTTCTTCACCCGCACCCAGACCGGCGCGCTGGTCAGCCGTCTGAACAACGACGTCATCGGCGCCCAGCGGGCGTTCACCTCGACGCTGTCGGGCGTGGTGTCCAACGTGATCGCGCTGGTGCTCACCGCCGGGGTGATGCTGTCCCTGTCCTGGCAGATCACCCTGCTGTCGATCGTGATGGTGCCGCTGTTCGTCGTCCCCGCCCAGCGGGTGGGCCGGAAGCTGCAGACGATCACCCGGGAGTCCTACGGGCTCAACGCCTCGATGAACGCGACGATGACCGAGCGGTTCAACGTCGCCGGCGCGCTGCTGGTGAAGCTGTTCGGCCGCCCCGAGGCCGAGGCCGCCTCCTTCCGCGGCCGCGCCGCCCGGGTGCGCGACATCGGGGTGCTGTCGGCCATGTACGGCCGCGCGTTCTTCACCGCGCTCACCCTGGTCGCCGCGCTGGCCACCGCCCTGGTCTACGGGCTGGGCGGCACGCTGGCGTTCGACGGCTCGCTGTCCGCCGGTGACGTGGTGGCCCTGGCGCTGCTGCTCGCCCGGCTCTACGGGCCGCTGACCGCGCTGGCCAACGTCCGGGTCGACGTGATGAGCGCACTGGTCAGCTTCGACCGGGTCTTCGAGGTCCTCGACCTGGAGCCGATGATCACCCAGGCCCCCGACGCCGTCCCGGTGCCCGACGACGACCGGTCGGTGGAGTTCGACGCGGTGTCCTTCCGCTACCCCGCGCCCAGCGAGGTCTCGCTCGCCTCGCTGGAGGACGTCGCCGTGCCGGCCCAGCACGAGTCGGCCGAGGTGCTGCACGAGGTGTCCTTCCGGGCCGAGCCGGGGCAGCTGGTGGCGCTGGTGGGCACCTCGGGGGCGGGGAAGTCGACGATCGCGTCCCTGGTGTCCCGGCTGTACGACGTCACCGCCGGCGCCGTGCGGGTCGGCGGGGTCGACGTCCGCCAGGCCACCAGCGACTCGCTGCGGGACGCCATCGGCGTCGTCAGCCAGGACTCCCACCTCTTCCACGACACGATCGGGGCCAACCTGCGCTACGCGCGGCCCGAGGCCACCGAGGAGGAGCTCTGGGCGGCGCTGACCGGTGCCCGGATCGCCGCGCTGGTGCACTCGCTGCCCGACGGCCTGGACACCGTGGTCGGCGACCGCGGGCACCGGATGTCCGGCGGGGAGAAGCAGCGGCTGGCCATCGCCCGGGTGCTGCTGAAGCAGCCGGGGATCGTGATCCTGGACGAGGCCACCGCGCACCTGGACAGCGAGTCGGAGGTGGCGGTGCAGCACGCCCTGGACGCCGCCCTGGCCGGCCGGACGTCGCTGGTGATCGCCCACCGGCTGTCGACGATCCGGGGTGCGGACCAGATCCTGGTGGTCGACGACGGGCGGATCGTCGAGCGCGGCACCCACGAGGAGCTGCTGGCCGCCGGTGGGCACTACGCCGACCTGTACCGCACCCAGTTCGCCCCCGGTCCGGCCGCCGCGACGCTGTAGCCGTCCGGTCACTCCCGGTCGCGGCACAGCTCATCGACACCGTCCCGTCACGTCGTTGCCACCTCCGCGTGGGACCTTCGCACCGACGACCGACGTCTCTCCCGAGGACAGGGGCCCCACGATGACCGCTCAGAGCTGGCACTCGATCGCTTCCGGCAAGCCCTACCTGGTGACCGGCTCCTCCGCCGGCGCGGTCACCTCGCTGGACCAGTTCCTCGGTGACGCCGAGTTCTCCATCGACGGGGAGGGCGGCCCGGTGCTGGTGCGCGGGCACGGCGTCCCGCTCGAGGGCAAGGTGCGGTTCCACGAGAAGAGCGAGATCGGCGGCAAGGACGTCCGCGTGTGGCACGTCAGCGCCGACGAGCGCGGCATCGTCGCGGAGTCCATCGCCGCGTTCTGACCCGCCGGCCGCAGTGCCACCCGGCAGCGGGTGGCACTGCGGACCGGTCGGTCACACCCGCTGCGGCGCGGGGTCGGCGGGCGCACGGACGGGCGCACTACCGTCACTCCCGACCCACTCGCACCACCCGCAGGAGCACATCCCTTGAGCGCAGGCCATCCGCAGGACACCCAGATCCGCGCGCTGTACGCGCGGTACCTGGCCGGCTGGAACCAGCGCAGCGGCGTCACGGTCTCCTCGGTGTTCGCCGACGACGGCGAGCTGATCGACCTCGACGGAACGCTGCGCAGCGGCCGGCTGAGCATCGCCGCCGACATGCGCCGGATGTTCGCCGAGCACGCCACCCCCACCTTCGTCGGCGTCGTCCGCTCGGTGCGCCGGCTCGCCGACGGGGTGGTCCTGCTGCACGCGGTGGCCGGCATGGTGCCCCCCGGCGCGGACGGCGTCGACCCGGCGCTGCACACCGTGCACGCGCTGACCGCGGTCGAGGACGCCGGCCGGTGGAAGATCGCCCTGCTGCAGAGCACCCCCGCCCGCTACGGCGGCCGTGCCGACGCGGTGGCCGCACTGACCGCGGAGCTGGACGCCGCCCGGTGAGGGTGCTGACCTCGGTGGCGGAGCTGCGGTCCGACCCGCCCGACGTCCTGCTCGACGTCCGCTGGGCGCTGGGCGACCCGCACGGCCGCGAACACCACCGGGCCGGACACCTGCCCGGCGCCGTCTTCGTCGACCTGGACGCCGAGCTGTCTACACCGCCCTCACCTGCGCAGGGACGCCACCCGCTGCCGTCGTTACAGCGACTGCAAGCAGCTGCGCGGCGCTGGGGCGTCTCCGCAGGCTCGCGGGTCGTGGCCTACGACGCCGGGGCAGGCGTGGCCGCCGCCCGCGCCTGGTGGCTGCTGCGCTGGGCGGGTGTCGAGCAGGTGACGGTCCTCGACGGCGGGCTGGCTGCCTGGACCGCCGCGGGCGGGGAGCTGGAGCAGGGCGACGTCGTCCCGCTGGTCGGGGACGTGGAGCTGACCGGTGGCGGCATGCCGGTGCTGGACATCGACCAGGCCGCCGCCCTGCCGGCTGCCGGCGGGGTGCTGCTCGACGCCCGCGCCGCCGAGCGGTACCGCGGCGAGGTCGAACCGGTCGACCCCCGGGCCGGTCACGTGCCCGGCGCCGTCAGCGCACCCACGACCGACAACCTGGACGCCGACGGCACGTTCGCTGCTGCGGCTGCACTCAGCGACCGGTTCGCCCGGCTCGGCGTCCGGCCCGGGACGCCGGTCGGTGTGTACTGCGGTTCGGGGGTGTTCGCCGCCCACGAGGTCGCCGCGCTGGCGATCGCCGGCATCGACGCCGCGCTGTGGCCGGGGTCGTGGTCGCAGTGGTCGAACGACCCCGACCGCCCGGTCGCCACCGGCGCCTGAAGCTCGGTCCAGGCGCCGGCCGGTCGTCCCGAGCTCGCGAGGGACGAGGAGGACGGGGTCCTTCCTCAGCTGGTCGCTGCGACGTCCCGGACGAACTGCGTGGACCGCTCGCGGAGCCCGGCGATCCGCTCGGCGACGACCTGGTCGGCGACCGCCTCGATGCCGTCGCCAGACTCGGCACTGGTCGGGGGCCGGCGGACGTTGCGCGAGCAGGACAGGTCCTCGCAGATCAGCGTGCCGATGGTGTTGCCGTCGCGCCCCGCGCTCCCGCCGCGTCGGGCGACCCACAGGGTGGCCCGGACGGAGGCGAGGTCGCGGCACCAGCTGCACATCGCCGAGCGTCGCCGTCCGCTGGCCGGGGCGGGGCTCGCCCGCAGCAGGACGCCGGTCGGCCGGTCGTCGAGCTCGAGGACGACGTAGGCCGACAGCGGGGAGCGGCGGTCGCGCCAGCCCAGGTACTCGAGCCGGTCCCAGGCGACGGCGTCGAGGTCGGGCAGGGCGGCCTGGGTGACCTCGCGGCGGCTGGCGTTGAGGAAGGACGAACGGATCTGCTTCTCGGTCAGGCTGTGCACGGTGGTGTCTGCTTCCGGTCGGTCGGGACCGCCGGCCGGGCAGAGGGGTGCACCGGCGGCGGGAGGGGAGGACGTGCAGGGGCGTCCGTCCGCGACCTGCCCAGCGCAGCACGCACCCGCGCGCGTGCGCGAGTGGAGCTCAGCAGGTGGGCGGGCGCCGGACGCAGGTCCGGCTCGGGTCCGTGCAGGCCACGACGGCCACCTCACGATCCGCGCCCGGACTGCGCACCTGTTCGCTCCTCGGCTCACTCCCCGGTCCCGTGACCGGTTGCCCCGATGCTACGACGCCGGGCAACCGGGTTCCCGGATCAGCCCAGTGCGGCGTCGTACCGGTCGACGAGGACCGCGGCGATGCGCTCGTCGGGCAGCAATGGCGCCGTGACGCAATCGGCTCCGGCGCCCTGGAGCTTGTCGTGGAAGTGCCCGGGAGCCAGCAGGTAGGCCGCGACCACCACGCGCTGTGCACCGGCGGCGCGGGCCGCGGCCACCGCGTCGGGCACGGTGGGCTTCGCGGCCGAGCCGTAGCCGGTGGTCACCGGTCCGGTCCAGTGCTCCTGCAGCATGGCGGCGGTCGCCTCGACGTCGGCGACCGACCGGGCGTCGCTGGAACCGGCGGCAGCCAGGACGACCGCGTCGGTGAGGTCGGCGCCGGCCTCGCGCAGCCGGTCGGCGAGCACCGCGGCCAGCCGGGCGTCGGGGCCCAGCGGCCGGGCGGCGACCGCGCCGGGGTGGGCGGAGACGGCGCCGGCGATGTCGACGTGCACGTGGTACCCGCCGGACAGCAGCAGCGGGACGACGACGGCCGGCGTCTGCGACCCGGCCAACCCGGCCACGACGTCGACCACCGTGGGCGGCTGGACGTCGACGAACGCCGCCGTGGTGCGCAGCCCCGGCCGCAGCGCCCGCGCGGCCAGCGCCAGCTCACCGATCAGCCGCCGTCCGGTGGGGTTGCGGGTGCCGTGCGCGCAGGCGACGAGGACCGGTCGGCCAGGTTGCTGCTCCGTCATGACGGCCTTCCTGCGCGGTGTGGGGGTGGCTGGCGCGGTAGACCGCGCGGGGAACCCCCACGAGGCGCAGGCCGGGCGGTGTTCAGAGGGCCCTCGTGCTACCGCCGTCGACGGTGAGCATCGTGCCGGTGACGTAGGAGGCGGCGGGGGAGAGGGCGAAGGCGGCGACCCGGCCGAACTCCTCCGGGCGGCCCACTCGGCGCAGCGGGATGGCGGCCTCGGTGCGGGCGCGGGCGGCGGCCGGGTCCCCGGACGCGGACTCGATCTCGGTGATGCGGTCGGTGGCGATCGTGCCGGGCAGCAGCCCGAACACCCGGATGCCGCGCGGGCCCAGCTCGTCGGCCAGCGCCTTCGCCGTCATCGCCAGGCCGGGGCGCAGCCCGTTGGAGACCGCCAGCCCGCCGATCGGCTGGCGCACCGAGGTGGACAGCACGAAGCCGAGCGAGGCGCCGTCGGCCAGGTGCGGCACCAGCGCCCGGACCAGCCGCAGCGGCCCGAGCAGCACGCTCTCGACCCCGGCCCGCCAGGCGTCCTCACCGACGTCGAGCACCGAGCCGGGCGGGGGACCACCGACCGAGATCAGCGCCCCGTCGACCCGGCCGAGCTGCGCCAGCGCCTCACCGACCAGCGTCTCGGCGGCCGCTGGGTCCGCCAGGTCGGCGGCCACCCCCGCGGCGAGCGGGCCCAGGGCCTCGACCGCCGCGGAGACGCCGTACGCGTCCCGGGAGCTGATCAGCACCCGGGCACCGTCGGTGACCAGTGCCTGGGCGGTCGCCAGCCCCAGCCCCCGGCTCGCGCCGGTGAGCAGGTAGCCGCGACCGCCCAGACCCAGGTCCATCGGGTCAGGCGCTGACGGTGCCGCGCAGCGAGCGCAGCACGTACTGCATGATCCCGCCGTTGCGGTAGTAGTTCGCCTCACCGGGGGTGTCGATCCGGACGCGGGCGTCGAACTCGACGGCCGGACCATCGGACGGCTGGGCCTTCACGTGCACCGTGCGCGGGATCCCGCCGTCGTTCAGCGCGGTCACCCCGGTGATCTCGAATGCCTCGTCACCGGTCAGGCCGAGGGACTCCCGGCTCTGGCCCTCGGGGTACTGCAGCGGCAGCACGCCCATGCCGATGAGGTTGGAGCGGTGGATGCGCTCGTAGCTCTCGGCGATGACGGCCTTGACGCCCAGCAGCGCCGTCCCCTTGGCCGCCCAGTCGCGGGAGGACCCGGAGCCGTACTCCTTGCCGGCCAGCACGACCAGCGGGATGCCGGCGTCGATGTAGGCGCGCGAGGCGTCGTAGATCGAGGTCGTCTCGCCGGTCAGGTGGTTCTTGGTGACGCCGCCCTCGGTGCCGGGCACCAGCTGGTTGCGCAGCCGGATGTTGGCGAAGGTGCCGCGGATCATCACCTCGTGGTTGCCGCGGCGGGAGCCGTAGGAGTTGAAGTCGCGGCGCTCGATGCCGTGCTCGCTCAGGTACTTCCCGGCGGGGGAGTCGCCCTTGATCGAACCGGCCGGCGAGATGTGGTCGGTGGTGACCGAGTCGCCGAGGACGGCGAGGGTGCGGGCGCCGGTGATGTCGGTGACCGGGGCCGGCTCGGCCGGCATGCCCTCGAAGTACGGGGGCTTCCGGACGTAGGTGCTCTCGGCGTCCCACTCGAACGTGTCACCGGTGGGGGTCGGGAGGTCCTGCCACTGCTGGGTCCCGGCGAAGACGTCGGCGTAGTCGTTGCTGAACATCTCGGCGGTGACCGACTCGTCGATCGTCCGCTGCACCTCGTGCGGCGAGGGCCAGATGTCGCGCAGGTAGACCGGCTGGCCGTCGGTGCCCGTGCCCAGCGGCTCGGTCGTCAGGTCCAGGTCCATCGTGCCGGCGAGCGCGTAGGCGATCACCAGCGGCGGGGACGCCAGGTAGTTCATCTTGATGTCGGGGTTGATCCGGCCCTCGAAGTTGCGGTTGCCCGAGAGGACGGAGACGACGGCGAGGTCGGCGTGGTTGACCGCCTGGCTGACCGGCTCCGGCAGCGGGCCGGAGTTGCCGATGCAGGTGGTGCAGCCGTAGCCGACCAGGTAGAAGCCGAGCTTCTCCAGGTACGGGGTCAGGCCGGACTTCTCGTAGTAGTCGGTGACGACCTTCGACCCGGGGGCCAGCGTCGTCTTCACCCACGGCTTGGTCGACAGACCCGCCTCGACGGCCTTCTTGGCCAGCAGCGCGGCACCGATCATCACCGAGGGGTTCGAGGTGTTGGTGCAGGAGGTGATCGCGGCGATCACCACGTGCCCGTGGTCGACCTCGGTCTCGGTGCCGTCCTCCATGACCACCTTGGTGGGCTTGCGGGTGCGGCCGGAGTCTGAGCCGGTGACGGCCTCGTGCGGCTTGCCGGCGTCGCCGTTGCCGGTGGCGAACGGGCTGGCGGGGTCGGAGGCCGGGAAGGTCTCCTCGACGGACTCGTCGACCGTGGAGGTCTCCGCCGCGGCGTCGTCGGGGTCGCTGTCACCGTCGGGGGCGTAGGTGGGCAGCGCCTCGCGGAACGCCTCCTTGGCCTCCGTCATCGCGACCCGGTCCTGGGGGCGCTTGGGCCCGGCGATGGAGGGGACGACGGTCGACAGGTCGAGCTCGAGGTACTCGGAGAAGGCCGGCTCACGGTCGTCGTCGTGCCACATGCCCTGGGCCTTGGCGTAGGCCTCGACGAGGGCGATCTGCTCGGCGGAGCGGCCGGTGAGCTGGAGGTAGCGGATCGTCTCACCGTCGATCGGGAACATCGCGGCGGTCGAGCCGAACTCCGGGCTCATGTTGCCGATCGTGGCCCGGTTGGCCAGCGGGACGGCCGAGACGCCGGCGCCGTAGAACTCCACGAACTTCCCGACCACGCCGTGCTTGCGCAGCATCTCGGTGATGGTGAGGACCAGGTCGGTGGCGGTGGCGCCGTCGGGCAGCTCGCCCGAGAGCTTGAAGCCGACCACGCGGGGGATGAGCATCGACACCGGCTGGCCGAGCATCGCGGCCTCGGCCTCGATGCCGCCGACGCCCCAGCCCAGCACGCCCAGGCCGTTGACCATGGTGGTGTGGGAGTCGGTGCCCACGCAGGTGTCGGGGTAGGCGAGAGTGCGGTCACCCTCGGCGCGCGGGAAGACCACGCGGGCCAGGTGCTCGATGTTGACCTGGTGGACGATGCCGGTGCCCGGGGGGACGACCTTGAAGTCGTCGAACGCGCCCTGGCCCCAGCGGAGGAACTGGTAGCGCTCGCCGTTGCGCTGGTACTCGATCTCGACGTTGCGCTCGAACGAGTCCGGCGTGCCGAAGACGTCGGCGATGACGGAGTGGTCGATGACCAGCTCGGCCGGGGCGAGCGGGTTGATCTTCTGCGGGTCGCCGCCGAGGTCGGCCATCGCCTCGCGCATCGTGGCCAGGTCGACGATGCACGGGACGCCGGTGAAGTCCTGCATCACGACGCGGGCCGGGGTGAACTGGATCTCCTGGTCGGGCTCCGCGGACGGGTCCCAGTTCGCCAGGGCGCGGATGTGGTCGGCGGTGATGTTCGCGCCGTCCTCGGTGCGGAGCAGGTTCTCCAGCAGGACCTTCAGGCTGAAGGGGAGCTTCTCGCTGCCCTCCACCGCGTCGAGCCGGAAGATGTCGTACTCGGTGCCGTCGACGTCGAGCGTCTGCCGGGCCCCGAAGCTGTCCTTGCTGGCTGCCACTGTCTGCGCCTCACCCTCGCTGGTCATGCGCGCGTCCTGCGCCTCGATGTGCCACCCCCGATCATCCCAGCCCGGTCCGCCGCACGCCGACCAAGGCTGCCCTTCCCTCACCCACAGTGGGCGACGTCGCCACCCTCCGCACCGGCGGGGTCCTCCGAGCGATGGCCCCGGGCGGTGTCCCCCGGACGGGGGAGATCCGGCCGGGGGCCTGCGCTCCCGCCCCGATCCGGTCGATGGGCCCGGGAGAGCACATCCGCGACGGATGTGCCGGGACTGGTCGAGACCGGCGCCGCGAGCAGGTGGCGCCGGGCAACGGAGGAGTCGAGCAGTGCGGGCACGAGTGGGAACGCAGATCGGTACCGGACGGAACGGGCGGCGCTGGCTGCAGCGGACGCTGGCCGCGGGCACGGTCGCCGCGGCCTGCCTGGTCGTCGCGCCGGGCGTGGCAGCAGCCGCGCCGGTCAACCCCAGCGACCAGCAGATCAGCGCAGCCGAGCAGGCCAAGAGCGAGGCGGCCGCCCAGGTCGGCCGGATCACCGCCGACCTGGCGCAGGCACAGTCGGCCGCCGCCGGCGCGGCCGCGCAGGCCGACATCGCGCTGCAGGACTACGAGGACAAGCAGACCGCCTACGACGAGGCGCGGGTGGCAGCCGACGCCGCAGCCGCCGCCTCGGCCCAGGCCGACGTCCAGCTGCAGGGTGGGCGCGACGCGGTCGCCTCCTTCGCCCGGGACAGCTACAAGCAGGGCAGCACCTCCTCCGGGGCGCGGGCGCTGATGACCGCCGGCGGTCCCGCCCAGCTCATCGAGCGGGCCGCCCTGCTCGACGCCGCCGGCGAGCACCGCACCGACGTCCTCGCCGAGCTCACCGTGCTCGAGCAGCAGGCCACCGCCGCGGAGCAGACCGCGCAGGGCGCCGTCGGCCAGGCCGAGGCGCTCAAGACCGAGGCGGCGACGCTGCTGGCCGGTGCGCAGGAGCAGAAGGTCGCTGCCCGCGAGCAGGCCGCCGCCCTGGCCGTGCAGCAGGACCAGCTGGAGGACCGGTTGGTGGAGGCGCAGCAGGTGGCCCTCGGCCTGGCCGGTGCGCGCAAGGCCGCCGAGGAGTACGCGAAGGCGCAGGCCGCGGCCCCGCCGCCGGCGGCCCCGCAGCGCGCCGCGGCGGCCCCGGCCACCAGCAGCAGCAGTGCCCCGGCCGCGTCGGCGGGCAGCAGCGCACCCGCGGCGAGCAGCAGTGCACCCGCGGCGGGCGCCCCCAGCAGCGCCCCGGCCGCGCCCCGCGCGACCACCCCGGGCCCGTCTCCGGCCCCGGCTCCGGCGCCGGCTCCGGCTCCGGCCCCGGCGCCCGCCAAGCCCCCCGTCGCGCCGGCGCCCGCGGCGCCGAAGCCCGGCGGCACCTCCGCCGACGCGCCGTCCGGCTCGGCCGTGCAGAAGGCGATCGCCGCGGCCCGCACCCAGCTGGGTGTCGCCTACTCCTGGGGCGGCGGCGGCAGCAACGGGCCCAGCTTCGGCATCTCGCCGGACACCGGCGTCTGGGGCTTCGACTGCTCGGGCCTGACCCAGTACGCCTACGCCAAGGCCGGCGTCGCCATCGGCGGCACCAGCCGCGACCAGTGGTGGCGCTTCCGCGACCGCACCGTGGCCCGCGCCGACCTGCAGGCCGGTGACCTCGTGTTCTGGGCCACCGGGAACGACTACACGTCGATCTACCACGTGGCGCTCTACCTGGGCGGCAACCAGGTCGTCCAGGCGCCGCAGAGCAACGACGTGGTGAAGGTCAGCACCATGTGGTTCGGCAGCGACTACTTCGGGGCCGTGCGCCCGACCGGCTGACGAGGACTCCCGGCAGGCCCTGCAGGGGGCCGGCGGGACCGGGGGGAGGGGCGTCGGGCAGCCACGGGGGGAGCTGCCCGACGCGGTGCCCAGGCTAGCAGCCCGGGCACCGCGTCGGGCGGTTCCGCGCAGCGCCGACGCGGGCCGTCGCCGGCGCCGTGCCGGTGGCCCGCACAGCCGGGTGTAGGAGACTGGGCGAGTGACCGCTGCCGCCAGCCAGTCCGTCCCCGAACAGCCCACCCCGCCGTCGGTCGACGCCGCTCTCCTGGAGCGCGCACTGTTCGAGGTCAAGCGGGTCATCGTCGGTCAGGACCGGCTGGTGGAGCGGATGCTCGTCGGTCTGCTGGCCCGCGGGCACGTGCTCCTGGAGGGCGTCCCCGGGGTGGCCAAGACCCTCGCGGTGGAGACGCTGGCCACCGTCGTCGGCGGCCACTTCTCCCGCCTGCAGTTCACCCCCGACCTGGTGCCCGCCGACATCATCGGCACCCGCATCTACAAGTCCGGGCAGGACGCCTTCGCGACCGAGCTCGGCCCGGTGTTCGCCAACTTCGTGCTCGCCGACGAGATCAACCGCGCACCGGCGAAGGTGCAGTCGGCGCTGCTCGAGGTCATGGCCGAGCGTCAGGTGTCCATCGGCGGCGTGACGCACAAGCTGCCCGACCCGTTCCTCGTGCTCGCCACCCAGAACCCGATCGAGAACGAGGGCGTCTACCCGCTCCCCGAGGCCCAGCGCGACCGCTTCCTGCTCAAGGTGCTCGTCGACTACCCGAGCCCGGAGGAGGAGCGGGAGATCATCTACCGGATGGGCTCCACCCCGCCGCGCGCGGAGGCGGTCCTCGGCCCGGACGACGTCCGGCGGCTGCAGCGCACCGCCTCGCAGGTGTTCGTGCACCACGCGCTGGTCGACTACGTCGTCCGGCTGGTGGTGGCGACGCGCGCGCCGAACGAGCACGGCATGCCCGACGTGGCCGGCTGGGTCTCCTACGGGGCCAGCCCGCGTGCCTCGCTGGGCCTGATCGCGGCCAGCCGGGCGCTCGCGCTCATCCGCGGCCGGGACTACGTGCTGCCCCAGGACGTCCTGGACGTGACCGCCGACGTGCTGCGGCACCGGCTGGTGCTCTCCTACGACGCGCTGGCCGACGGCGTGCCCGCCGACCACATCGTCAAGCGGGTGCTGCAGAGCGTGCCGCTGCCGCAGGTCACCCCCCGGCAGCGCGCCGGTGGGTTCGGCCCGGGCAACCCCGGTGGCCCGATGGTGCCGGCCCCGAACGGCCAGTACGGCCCGCCCAACGGTGCCCAGCAGCCGGTGCCCGCCGGCGTCCCGGGTCCCTACGGCCAGGCTCCCCAGGGCTCGACCGACCACCGCTTCGCCGGCGGTCAGGGGACGGGCCAGCAGGGGACGGGCCCGCAGGGCGGCCGTCCCGACGGCGGCTCGGGCCCGCAGCCGGGATGACCGCCACCGGTCCGGCGGGGTCCTCGGCCAGGGACGGCGGCGCCCCGCCGCACTTCGGCGCGGGGAGCTCGACCGCGGTGCTGCTGCGCCGGCTGGAGCTCACCATCCGGCGCCGGCTCGACGGGCTGCTGCAGGGCGACCACCTCGGGCTGGTGCCCGGGTCGGGCAGCGAGGCGGGGGACTCCCGCACGTACCACCCCGGGGACGACGTGCGCCGGATGGACTGGGCGGTGACCGCGCGCACCCAGTCACCGCACGTGCGGGAGACCGTCGCCGACCGCGAGCTGGAGACCTGGGTCGTGCTGGACCTCTCCGCCAGCCTGGACTTCGGCACCGCGGACTCCGAGAAGCGCGACCTGGCGATCGCCGGGCTGGCCGCCGTCGGTCACCTCACGGTGCGGGGCGGCAACCGGCTGGGTGCGGTCGTCACCACCGGTGAGCGGGTCGACCGGTACCCGGCGGTGCCCGGCCGGCTGGCCCTGGACCGGCTGCTGCGCAAGGTCGTGGAGACCCCGCGGGCGGCCGGTGGCCGCCGCGGTGACCTGGCCGCCGCCCTGGACTCCCTCAGCCGCCCGCCCCGCCGCCGCGGCCTGGTCGTGGTGGTCTCGGACTTCCTCGGCGACCTGGACTGGGAGCGACCGCTGCGCGGGCTGTCCGCCCGGTACGAGCTGCTGGCCATCGAGGTCGTGGACCCGCGCGAGCTCGAGCTGGCCGACGTCGGGCTGCTCACCGTCGTCGACCCCGAGAGCGGGCAGACCCTCGAGGTGCCCACCGGCAACGCCGACGTCCGCCGCCGGTACGCCGAGGGCGCGGCGGCCCAGCGCCGCGAGATCGCCGCTGCGCTGCGCCGGGCGGGTGCCGGGCACCTGCGGCTGCAGACCGACCGCGACTGGATGGCCGACGTCGTCGCCTACGTCGCCCACCGCCGGCGCGCCGGCAACGGAGGAGCCTCCCGATGACCTTCCAGTCCCCGTGGTGGCTGGCCGCGCTGCTGGCCGTCGTGGCGCTGGTCGCGCTGTACGTGGTGCTGCAGCTGCGCCGGGCGAGGTACGCCGCGCGCTTCACCAACGTGGCGCTGCTCGGGTCGCTGGTGCCCAAGCGGGCCGGGTGGCGCCGGCACGTCGCCTTCGGCCTCGTGGCCGCCGGCCTCGCGGTGCTGGTGACCTCGCTGGCGGTGCCGAGCACCGAGGTCCGGGTGCCGCGCGAGCGCGCGACGGTGATCATGACCGTCGACGTGTCGCTGTCCATGCGCGCCACCGACATCCAGCCCGACCGCTTCCAGGCCATGCAGGTCGCGGCCAAGCAGTTCGTCGACGTCCTGCCCGCCCGGATCAACCTGGGCCTGGTGTCCTTCGCCGGGACGGCGACCACGCTGGTCACCCCGACGACCGACCGCGAGCAGGTGCGCGCGGCGATCGACAACCTGCAGCTGGCCGAGGCGACCGCGATCGGTGAGGCGGTGTTCACCTCGCTGACCGCGGTGGCCAACTTCCAGTCGACCCTGGAGACGAGCGGGGAGGAGGTGCCCCCGGCCCGCGTGGTGCTGCTGTCCGACGGCTACAACACCGTGGGCCGGGAGACGACCCAGGCGGTCGAGGCGGCCAAGGCGGCGCAGGTGCCGGTGTCGACGATCGCCTTCGGCACCGACTACGGCGTCCTGGACCTCAACGGCGAGCGCTTCCCGGTGCCGGTCGACCGCTCGACGCTGGAGGACATCGCCGACGAGACCGGTGGCAGCTACAGCGAGGCCGCCAGCGCCGCGGAGCTCGAGCAGGTCTACGAGGACCTCGGCAGCCAGATCGGCTACACGACCGAGGCCCAGGACATCAGCCCGTGGTTCGTCCGCGGCGGCCTGCTCTTCGCCTTCCTCGGCGTCGTCGCCTCGCTGCTGTGGACCAACCGGCTGCTCTGACGCGACGAGGGCCCCGGCAGCGGTGCTGCCGGGGCCCTCGTGGCCTCGCTGCGGGGGGCAGCGAGGTCCTTCTTCAGACGGTGAAGCCGCGCTGGCGGCGGACGAGCTTCTTCAGCATGAAGATCGTCTGCAGCACGGTGACCAGGTAGAGCACCGGCCAGCCGATCGACAGGATGGCCGACTGGACGCCGACGCCCTGCTGGCTCCAGGCGAAGATCAGCACCGCGAAGGTGGCGGCCGCGCACAGCGCCGGCATCACGTAGGCCGAGCCACGGCCGCGCTCGGCGGCTGCCTGCGCCGCCCAGTTGTCCTTCTCCACCCGGGCCAGGAACTGCACCCAGGCGGAGACGAAGTGGCCCATCCGGATCCACATGTACAGCTCCGCCGGCGCCATCAGCAGGGCGTAGAAGATGTCCGAGGCGCTCTTGTCGTGCATCGAGGCGGCGATCCGCAGGTTGAGCAGGGTCGCCACCGCCGGCGGGATCAGCCACACCGGGTTGAACACGAACGCGTCGATGGACAGCGCGGCGGCCAGCAGCAGCAGGAACGCCATCCGGCTGCTGATGTTGAACAGCATCGAGATGTTCTCGTACCAGCGCAGCCGCAGGTTCGGGTGCAGGGGCTGGCCCTTGTTGTCCCCGCGCTGACCCGGCCACAGCAGGTCGATGCCGCCGAAGTTCCACTTCACCTGCTGGCCGTGCAGGGCCCGCAGGTCGGTCATCGGGCCCACGAAGGCCCGCGCCCGAGCGCTGATCTTGGTGTTGAAGCCGGCGTCCTTGATCTGCAGCGAGAGCTTGGAGTCCTCGACCTCCGAGTCGCGCACCCAGGGGGCGGACTGGTGGTGGCGGTACATGACGGTCTCCAGCGCGCGGACGCTGAACAGGCTGCACTGCCCGCCGAGCACGGCCATGTTCCGGCCGCGGACCAGGTTGTCCATGTTGAACCCGGCGAACTGCGCGCGCTGGCCGGCGACGAGGAACTTCGCCATCGCCCCGTGCACCTTGGTCTTGTCGAAGCTGTAGACGGCCGACAGCCCGCCGATGCGCGGGTCGGTGACCATCTCCTTCTCCAGCCACTCGACGCAGCGCCGGTCCAGGGTGGTGTCGCCGTCGACGCCGAGGATGTAGTCGTACCCGCGGCTGAGGTGGTAGCCGATGTTGAGGGCGCCGACCTTCTTGTCCGGGTTCTCACCGATGTCGTGGACGTGCACCACCGTGCGGAACAGCTCGCCCTTGACGACCCGCTCGTGCGCGCCCTCGAAGGTGCGGGCGATCTCCGGGGTGTCGTCGTCGGTGTTGTTGATGATCACGTGGATCACGTCGGGCAGCCGGGTCTGCGCCAGCAGCGAGGTGAGGACGGCGGCGATGGTCCCCTCCTCGTTGTAGGCGGGGACGATGCAGCTGATGGTGGCCGTGCGGCGTTCGTTGCCGCCCCGGAGGTCGGCCCACTCGTCGGGGACGAGGGAGGAGACGTCCGGCGGCACGACGGTGCCCCGGGCCAGCAGCTGGATGCGGTCGGTGGCCCGGCGCATGCCCGGGACGACGAGCTCGGTCATGTGGTCTCCTGCGCGAGGGGCAGCTCGATGCTGTCCTGGACGGTCTGCCGGAAGTACTCGCCCGAGCCGGGAGCGGTCTCGACGAGCAGGTCGAACTGGACGTAGACGGTCAGCTCGGTGGCCGTGGCAGCGGACGGGGCCACGTTGAGGGCGCTGGTGTAGCTGAACGGCGGGGTGAGGACGAACTCGCCGCGGTCCTCGGTGACCGAGGTGCGGGCGGTGCCGTCGTCGGCGGTGGCCGCGAAGCGGGTCACCTTGATCTCCTGCTCAGCTGTGCCGCCCTCGACGTGGGCGGACAGCTGGATCGTCTTGGCGTCCGCGGCCGTCCAGGCGGCGGCCTCCTGGTCGGTCCACCAGTCGATGACGACGGCGCGGTCACCGGCGGCCACGGTGTGGGTGACCGACCCGGTGTCCAGGTCGCCGGCGGTGCGGGGCGGGGTGGTCGGCGTGGCGGCCACCGGGGCCACGGGGGGCGCCGGAGCCGCGGTGGTCGCAGCTGCCGAGGTGGGCGCGGCCTTGGCCAGCCCGGGGCTCATGCCGACGTCGGGCAGCTCGCAGCCGGACAGCAACACCCCGAGCGTCAGCGCCACCCCGAGCCCCGCGAGGCCCCTCCTGGCTCGTCCTGCCCTCATCGGGTGCACCCCTTCTCGCGCTGCTGGTCCGTGCGGCGTCGGCCGCGGCGGTGGTCGGACGACCGCGCAGCTGGAGGACGGCGGTGGCCACGTGCTCGAGCGATCGTCACCGACGGTAGAGACGAGTCAGGACGCAGTCACGGAACGTCACGCGACCGGGCGACGGGGACGCACCGGACGGGTGAGCGACCCCGGTCGTCCGTGACCGGGGTCCCGCGCGGGCACGCCGGCCCATCGACAGTGCAGTCGTTCCACCGATGCGCGCCCGGATCGGGCGGACGCACGATGCAGGCGCGACGACGTGCGCGCCCACGGCAGGTGCCGCCCGCCACGCCGTCGCACCGGGTCCGACCGCGGACCCGTCCCGCTGCCACCAGGAGGACGTCGTGTCCCACATCCCAGGAGTCCTCGCCCGCCGGTGCCTGCGCCCGGCGCTCGTCGGCACCGCCGCCCTCGTCCTCGCCGGCTGCTCGGGTGGCACCGACGACGCCGCCTCCGCCCCCACGTCCGGGGCCGCCCCGGCAGCCGCGTCGTCTTCAGCCGACCCGGCCCCGGCGTCGGGCTCGTCGAGCTCTCCGGCCGAGAGCTCGCCGGCCGGTGGCACGACGAGCTCCCGCCCCGCGGGCGGGACGTCGTCGGCCGCGGCCCCGGGCACCGCCACCGCGGGACCGGACCGGTGCCACACGAGCGAGCTCACCGCCTCGCTGACCGGTGGCGACTCCGGCGCGGGCCAGCGCGGGGCCACCGTCGTGCTGCGGAACACCGGTGGCCGCACCTGCGACGTCGAGGGCTTCGGCGGGGTCGGGCTGCTGGACGCCGCCGGGCGCGCGCTGCCCGCGCAGCAGGTCCGGCAGGACGCCCCGGCGCCCACGCTGCTCACCGTGGCCCCCGGCGCGACCGTGGTGTCGCAGCTGCAGTGGACCGTCGTGCCCGGGGACACCGACCCGGCGGCGGGCTGCCCGACCCCGGCGTCCCTGTCGGTGATCCCGCCCGACGAGCGTGACCCGCTGACGGCGACCTGGTCGCTCGGGCCGGTCTGCGACGGCGGGCGGCTGGAGCAGCAGGCCTACGTCGCCGGCTGAGCCCCGCGGGGCCCGGCGGCGGTCGCCGGGCCCCCTCCGGGGTCAGACCAGCGGCACGACCTGGGTCGGGATGCCGAGCAGGGCCCGGCTGTAGACCTCGCGGTTGAGCGCCGGCGTCACCAGCGGGTGGCGGGTCACGACGCTGACGTCGCGCCAGAGCCGCTGCACCGGGTTGTCCAGGGCGAAGGAGCCGGCGCCGCCCACGTCGAGCAGCAGGTCCATCGTCTCCCGCGCGGCGCCGGAGATCCGGGCGGCGTCCATCCGGACCCGTGCGGCGACCGGCTCGCCGAGCGGTGTGCGCTCGGAGGTGGCCCGTTCCACGTCGTCGACCCCGCGCTGCAGGTGCAGTCGCATCGTGTCCACCAGGGACGCCGCCTGTGCCATCGCGGCCTGCACGCTGGGGGAGTCGACGGCGTTGCGGTAGACCGACGAGCCCACGGACCGGCCGCGGGAGAGCAGGGCCGTGGTGTGCTCGAGCGCCCCCTCGGTCATCCCGACGACGGTCGCTGCCGCGGTGAGGACGGCGACGGACATCAGCGGCGGCCGGGGCGACCCGTCCGGCCCGGTGCCGCTGGTCACCTCGGGCAGGGAGACGACCCGGTGGTCGGGCACGAAGGCGTCCTCGACGGCCACCGTGTCGCTGCCGGTGCCCTGCATGCCGGCGACCGACCAGGTGCGCTCGACGGTGACGTCGGTGGCGGGCAGCAGGGCCAGGACGACGTCCACGGTGGCACCGCCGGCGTCCAGCACCGGCACGGTCACGACCACCCAGCCCACGTGGTGGACCCCGGACAGCGGACGCCAGCGGCCGCTGACGACGAGCCCACCGGCGACCCGGCGGGCGGTGCCGGACGGGACGAGGTTGGCGGCGACCCCGGCAGCGGGGTCCTGGGCCCACACCTCGCGCTGGGTCCGGTCGGCGAGCTGGGTGGTGAAGAGCCCGGAGGTCGACAGGATCATCGTGACCCAGCCGGCCGAGCCGTGCCCGCGGGCCAGCTCGCGGTGGACGCCGACCGCGGTGGCCAGGCCGGCGCCGGGGCCGCCCAGCGCCCGGGGGGTGTGCAGGGAGAAGAAGCCGGCGTCGTGCAGCGCGGTGGTGACGTCGTCGGTCAGCCGGCCCTGCTCGTCGGCCGCTGCCGCCCGGGAACGCAGCAGCGGCACCAGCCGGCGGGCCTGCTCGACCAGCGCCGTCCCGCTCGTGCGGACCGGGTCGGCGGGGTGCCCGGCATAGGGGTCGTGGGTCAGAACGGACATGGCGTCCTCCAGTCGGTGCGGGGTGTCCTCGACGCTAGGAACGCCCGCTCCGCCGGGCATCCGTGCTGCTGCTGAACTGCCGCACCTCCGGCCGGGACGGGACTCCCGTGCCAGCACGCATGCACGCGGCGGCCGGGCCGAGGACGGTCGGGGCAGCGCGGCTCCGACGGCCGGGCAGTGGGCGAGGTGACGTGATGAGCAGCCGGATCGACCCCGAGCGCACCGGGCAGCGGCCCGGTGCCCACCGGGCGGCGCCGCGGCGGTCTGCGGCGGGCAGGGAACGGACGCCGGGTCAGCAGCCCCGCGGGTCCGGGCGGCTGGACCTGGACCTGCAGCCGCCGGTCGCGCTCGTGGCCGGCACCTGGGACGACGACGGCCGCTCGGTGACCCGCGCCCTGCTGCGGGCCGGCTTCCGGGTGGTCGGCCCCGTCCCGGGCACCGGTGCGGACACCCCTCAGCTGGTGGTGCTGCCCGCCGGTGCCGCGGCGGAGGCGACGGCAGCGGTGCACCGGCTCGCCGACCGGTACACCGGCAGGTCGGTGGAGTGCGGGGTGGTCGGCTCACCGGTGGGCCCGGGCGCCGGCCCCGACCCCGACTCGTCGGCCGGCGTCCGGGTGGTTCTGCTGGACAGCGGCACCCCGGCGCAGCGCGAGGCGGCCGCCGGCGGTCTCGCGGCGGTGGTCGGAGTCCTGGTCACCCGCGTCCTGGCGGCGGACCCGGCCGGGCGGTCGTCGGAGCCGGCGTCCCGCGGGACCCGCTGAGCGTTCGCGCCGTCCGCCGGCCGGTCAGCCGGTGGGGAACAGCAAGTCGACCGCCGGGGACCGGCGCACCCGGACGTCGCGCCCGGCCAGGGCCGCGGCGTCGAGGTGGTCGCGGACCAGCTCCAGCGCCGCACCGCTGAGCGAGGTGACCGAGCCCGCGTCGAGCACCTCGATCCGCGCCGGCTCCCGGCCGTAGCGCTGGTGGAAGTCCGCGACGACGCGGGCGTCCACCGCGCCGGCCAGGCACAGCGCGCGGCCGTCGGCGGTGTTCAGCAGCCGGACCAGCCCGCGCACCGGCGCCGGGGGAGACGTCACCGCACCAGTGTGCGGCCCGCGGCTGTTGACCGCGCGGGGGTGCGGGGCGGCCACCGACTACCTTCATGGGCGGTTGTCCCAGGCGAGCAGTGAGGTGGATCGAGTGGGCAGGTCGGTGCTGGTGACCGGTGGGAACCGGGGGATCGGGCTGGCCATCGCCCGTTCCTTCGCCGAGGCGGGTGACTCCGTGGCGGTGACCCACCGCGGCAGCGGGGCGCCGGAGGGGCTGTTCGGGGTCGAGTGCGACGTCACCGACACCGCGGCCGTCGACCGCGCGTTCACCGAGGTCGAGGAGCACCAGGGCCCGGTCGAGGTCCTGGTCAGCAACGCGGGCATCACCCGCGACGGGCTGCTGCTGCGGATGGGCGAGGACGCCTTCACCGACGTCATCGACGCCAACCTGACCGCCGCCTACCGGGTCGCCAAGCGCGCGGCGCCGAAGATGGTGCGCGCCCGAGCCGGGCGGATGATCTTCATCTCCTCCGTGGTCGGGCTGAGCGGCTCGGCCGGGCAGGCCAACTACGGCGCCAGCAAGGCCGGCCTGGTGGGCTTCGCCCGCTCGGTCGCCCGCGAGCTGGGCAGCCGCAACATCACCGCCAACGTGGTGGCGCCGGGGTTCGTGTCGACCGACATGACCGCCGAGCTGCCCGAGAAGCGGCAGCAGGAGATCCTCGGGCAGGTGCCGCTGGGGCGGTACGCCGAGGCAGACGAGATCGCCGGCGTCGTCCGCTTCCTGGCGGGCGACCAGGCGGGTTACATCACCGGGGCCGTCGTCCCGGTCGACGGCGGACTGGGGATGGGGCACTAGGCATGGCGACCGAGGCAAAGGGCATTCTCGAGGGCAAGACGATCCTGGTGGCCGGGGTGCTGACCGAGGCCTCGATCGCGTTCGCGGCGGCCCGGATCGCCCAGGAGCAGGGCGCCACCGTCGTCCTGTCGAACTTCGGCCGGGCGCTGTCGCTGTGCCAGCGGATCGCCAAGCGGCTGCCGCAGGAGGCGGCCGTGGTCGAACTGGACGTGACGAACACCGAGCACCTGGCCACCCTGGCCGACCGGCTGCGCGAGCACCTGGGCGCCGACGCGCGCCTGGACGGCGTCGTGCACTCCATCGGCTTTGCGCCGCAGGAGGCCATGGGCGAGGGCTTCACCGAGGTGGCGTGGGAGCACGCCGCCACGGCCTTCCAGGTCTCCACCTGGTCGCTGGCCAGCCTCACCCAGGCCTGCCGACCGCTGTTCGGCGACACCGCCGCCGTGGTCGGGCTGACCTTCGACGCCACGGTGGCCTGGCCGGTCTACGGCTGGATGGGGGCGGCCAAGGCCGCACTCGAGTCCACCTCCCGCTACCTGGCCCGCGAGCTCGGCCCGGAGGGCGTGCGGGTCAACCTCGTCGCCGCCGGCCCGCTGCGCACCATGGCCATGAAGTCGATCCCGGGCAGCAACCAGTTCGAGGAGGCCTGGGAGGGCCGCGCTCCGCTGGGCTGGTCGGTCACCGACACCGAACCCGCCGGCAAGGCCGTCGCCGCGCTGCTGAGCGACTGGTTCCCGGCGACCACCGGCGAGATCGTGCACGTCGACGGCGGCTTCCACGCGGTGGGGGTGTGACCGCCCCCGTAGACGCCCGTCCGCAGCACCCGCTGCCGGACGGCGTCTCGATCACCCCGGCCGGGCAGCAGCCCAACGAGGACCCCTCGCTCGCCGTCCGCAACAACGGCGGCGTCGCCCCCTCCTCCGAGCCGGCCCCGGCCGGACGGCGTGAGGCGCTGCTCGTGCTCGGCTTCGGCGGCCCCGAGGGCCACGACGACGTCATGCCGTTCCTGCTCAACGTCACCCGGGGCCGCGGCATCCCGCCGGAGCGCCTGGAGGAGGTGGCCGAGCACTACCACCACTTCGACGGCGTCAGCCCGATCAACGAGCAGAACAAGGCCCTCGTCGCAGCACTCGAGGGCGAGCTCGCCGCCGTCGGCATCGACATGCGGATCTACTGGGGCAACCGCAACTGGGCGCCCTACGTCGAGGACGCCTGGCGGCAGATGGCCGACGACGGCGTCCAGCACGCCTACGTGCTCGCCACGTCCGCTTACGCCTCGTTCTCCGGGTGCCGGCAGTACCACGAGGACGTCGCCCGGGCCCGCGTCGCGCTGGAGTCCGACCCCGGTGCCCCTCCCGGCCCGACCGCGGAGAAGCTGCCGCACTACTTCGACGCCCCGGGCTTCGTGCAGGCCAACGCCGAGGCCCTCGCCGCCGCCATCGCCTCGCTGCCGGAAGAGCTGCGGGACGGCGCCCGGCTGGTCGCCACCGCGCACAGCATCCCGAACGCGATGGCGTCGGTCGCCGGACCGCAGGGCGGTGCCTACGAGGCCGAGCTGATGGCCGCAGCGCAGGCCGTCGTCGACGCCGCCGCACCGGGCCGGTCCTTCGACCTCGTGTGGCAGAGCCGCAGCGGCCCGCCGTCGGTGCCGTGGCTCGAGCCCGACGTCAACGACCACCTGCGGGCGCTGGCCGAGAACGGCGAGCAGGCCGTCGTGGTCTTCCCGGTCGGGTTCATCAGCGACCACCTCGAGGTCATCTGGGACCTGGACAACGAGGCCGAGGAGACCGCCGGCGAGCTCGGCCTGGCCTTCGCCCGCGCCGGGACGGCGGGCACCCACCCGGCGTTCGTCACCTCGCTGCGTGAGCTGCTCGAGGAGCGTCGCGCCGGCGGCGAGCCGCGGCTGGGCACCAACTGCCCGGCGTTCTGCTGCTTCGTCCAGCGCCCGTCCGCCCGCCCGGCGGCCGCCGCCACCTGAGGGACGGCCCCGCTGCCCCACTCGCCGGCTCGTGGCGGGACCGGGCAGCGGGGCCGGTGTCCGCGTTGCACGCCCTGCGTGCGCGTTGCCCGTGCCGCGGCACGTGCAGTGCGCACGGAGCGCGTGCAACGAGGTCCTGCGGCTACGGGCGCGGGACCCAGTTGTAGGCGGCGACGGTGGCCTCGCGGACGGCGTGGGCCAGCGGGCGCAGCGCCTCGTCACGCCGGGTCGCCTGGGCGTGGGTGACCGCAGCGCCCGGGGCGTCGGCCATCGCCAGGTCCAGCACCCGGGACAGCCGCTGCGCCCGGCCCAGCAGCGAGGCCGCGAGCTGGTCGTGGTCGTCGGGCAGGCCCGGTGCGTGCACGGCCCGGGCCAGGCCGGCCAGCAGCGCCGGGACCTCGGGGTTCCACCGTGCGAGGTCCAGGGCGGCGAGGGTGCGGGCGGAGTCGCCGACGGCGAGGTCCAGGGCGCCGGAGACCGAGCGCAGCGTGCCCTCGACCGGCGGGGCCGCGGGCGGGGCGCCGTCCAGCGGCACCGCCGTCCAGGAGACGACCTCCGGGCCCAGCTCCTCGGGCACCAGCGCGATCCGGGTGCCGACCGCGGCCTGCCCGGACTCCAGCGCCAGCGCGACCAGCGAGGGCAGTGCGGGCACGCCCCGGGTGTCACCGGGCACGGGCAGCACCAGCCGCAGCCGCTGCTCGCCGAGGCCCCGCAGCGCGGTCAGCGCCCAGCCCAGCGGCACGGCCTCCTCGGTGCCCGGCAGGCCGACGACCCGGTGCCCGGTGTCGCCGACGAGGGCGTCGAGGGCCTCGTCGAAGGAGGTGCGTCCGGTGAGCCAGGCGGTGGCCCAGACGGCGAGACGGCCGGCGGCGATGTCGTGCACGGTTGCCCACGTTACGACGTCCGCGGAACAGCCCGGAGCCGGGCGGTGGCGAGCCGGGCGGTGGCGGGCCGGCTGCCGCGCGTGTGCACCGGTCGGGTGGAGGAGGGCGTGCCAGACTCGGAGCGTGCCCGCCTGGTTGCTGTGGTTGATCGCCGCGGGGCTCCTCGCCGCCGGTGAGGTCGCCAGCCTGGACCTGGTGCTGCTCATGGTCGCCGGTGGCGCCCTGGGCGGCATGACCGCGGCGCTGCTGACCGACAGCGTGCCGGTGCAGCTGCTGGCGTTCCTCGTCGTCTCGGTGGGGCTGCTGGCCGTCGTCCGGCCGGTGGCCAAGCGGCACCTGGTCGACCGGACGCCCCAGCAGATCGACGGCGTGCAGGCCCTCGTCGGGCGCACCGCGGTGGTCAGTCAGCGGGTCGACGGCAGCGCCGGCCAGGTGCGGATGGGCCACGACGAGTGGTCGGCCCGCACCCAGCTCGACGGCGAGGTCTACGAGGTGGGCGTCGAGGTGCGGATCGTGCAGATCGAGGGCCCCGTCGCCTACGTCGGGCACACCTGACGGGTGGTCTGCGGGTGAGGTCACCACCCCGCACGCGGCGGACGGTGCACCATCGGGGTCACGCACCACCTCCGAGGAACGGAGCACCGTGGAACCCGCACTCATCGCACTGATCGTCATCGTGCTGCTGGCCGTCGTCGTCCTGGCCAAGAGCGTGACGATCGTCCCGCAGGCCCAGGCCAAGGTCGTCGAGCGGCTCGGCCGCTACAGCCGCACGCTGAGCCCCGGCCTGGCCCTGCTCGTGCCCTTCGTCGACCGCGTCCGCGCGACCATCGACCTCCGCGAGCAGGTCATCTCCTTCCCCCCGCAGCCGGTGATCACCGCCGACAACCTGCAGGTGGGCATCGACACCGTCCTGTACTTCCAGGTCACCGACCCGCGACTGGCCGTCTACGGGATCGCGAACTACATCACCGGCATGGAGCAGCTGACCACCACCACGCTGCGCAACGTCGTCGGTGGGCTGAACCTGGAGGGTGCGCTCACCGGCCGGGACGGCATCAACTCCCAGCTGCGCGACGTCCTCGACGGCACCACCGGCCCGTGGGGGCTGCGGGTGGCGCGGGTGGAGATCAAGGCCATCGACCCGCCGGCCTCCATCCAGGACTCGATGGAGAAGCAGATGCGCGCCGACCGCGACAAGCGCGCGGTCATCCTCACCGCCGAGGGGCAGCGGCAGTCGGCGATCACCACCGCCGAGGGCCAGAAGGCCGCGGCCATCCTGTCGGCCGAGGGCAAGAAGCAGGCCGCGATCCTCGACGCCGAGGCCGAGCGGCAGAGCCGGATCCTGCGCGCCGAGGGTGAGCGGGCGGCGCTGTTCCTGCAGGCGCAGGGCCAGGCCAAGTCGATCGAGACGGTCTTCCAAGCCATCCACGACGGCAAGCCCGACTCCGGCCTGCTGGCCTACCAGTACCTGCAGACGCTGCCGAAGATCGCGCAGGGCGACGCGAACAAGATGTGGATCGTCCCCAGCGAGTTCAGCAAGGCGCTGGAGGGCCTGGGCCGCCTCGGTGGCTCCGACGGCGAGCAGCGCTCCTGGATGGACGTCGACCGTGCCCCGGCCGCCGCGGGCAACGGTGCGTCGGCGCCGCCGCCGGCAGCCGCACCGGCGGCACCGGCCCAGTCGCTGGACACCAGCACCTGGTTCGACTCCAACCTGCCGCCGGCCGCCGACCAGCCGGAGGCGAAGATCTCGCTGTCCAGCATCGGCGTCGAGCCGAGCCTGCCGAGCACCCCGGCCCCGGCGCGGCCCTCGCTCGCGCAGGCCACCGAGGAGGCCCGCACCACCCCGCAGCTGGGCAGCGGCGAGGCCCCCGAGACGCCGTGACCCGCTGAACGGCAGTGGCCCAGGACCGGATCGGTCCTGGGCCACTGGCGTTCAGCGGTGCTAGTCCTTGAGCAGGCCCTCGCGGAGCTTGGCCAGGGTCTGGCTGAGCAGCCGGGACACGTGCATCTGCGAGATGCCGATGTCGGCGGCGATCTGCGACTGCGTCATGTTGCCGAAGAACCGCAGGATGAGGATGCGGCGCTCACGGGCCGGGATGGTGGCCAGCAGCGGCTGCAGCGACTCGCGGTACTCCACGCCCTCGAGCGCGGCGTCCTCCTCGCCCAGCGTCGCGGCCAGGGTGGGGGAGTCCTCCTCGCCGGAGAGGCGCTCGTCCAGGGAGCTGCTGCGGTAGGCGTTGGCCACCGCCAGGCCCTCCAGGACCTCGGCGCGCGGGATGCCCAGGTGCTCGGCCAGCTCCGACGGCGTCGGGGCGTGCCCGTTCTTCTGCGACAGCTCGCTCACCGCGGCGTTCAGCGACAGGTGCAGCTCCTGCAGCCGGCGCGGCACGCGCACCGACCAGCCCTGGTCGCGGAAGTGCCGCTTGATCTCCCCGGTGATCGTGGGGACGGCGAAGGACAGGAACTCCACACCGCGGGTGGGGTCGAACCGGTCGATCGCGGCGATGAGCCCGAGCGTGCCGACCTGCAGCAGGTCGTCGAAGGGCTCGCCGCGGTTGCTGAACCGGCGGGCGAAGTGCCGGACGAGGGGCAGGTGCTCCTCGACCAGGATCTCCCGCAGCCGCTCCCGGCGCGGGTCGCCCTTCTCCAGGCTCGCCAGCTCGACGAACAGCGGAGCGGTGCGCTCGGCCCGGTTGCGGTTCTCCGACACCGGGACCGCGACGGGCGCGTCGGCCGTGACGGCCTGCAGGTCCGGCGCGGTGTCGGTGCTGTTCACGGCGTGCAGGTCGGGGGACGTGTCGGTCACCGCGGGCAGGTCCGGTGCGGTGTCGGTGGACTCGGTGGTCATGTCGGTGGCCTCCGTGGCAGTGGCCGGGGAGGCCGGTGGGGTCGAGACCCCCGGCGCCGCGGTCGCGGGGTTCCGGGGCCGCACGGGCCCACCCTGGTCGAGGACGGCGTCGTCGGCGGCCGGAACGTCCGTGGCAGCCGACCGGGTCACAGTGCGACCGACGCGTACTGGCGCAGCTTCTTCACCAGCGCGATGCGGGCCACCGCGCTGCCGGAGCCGTCGCCGGCCACGACGGTGGCCTGGGTGCTGGGGCCGGCCTCGACGGTGTCGACCAGGGTGTGCAGCACCGCCCAGCCGAAGCCGTCGCGCGGGACGTCGACGCCGGGCTCGGTGGGCACCCAGGCGTCGATGCGCAGACCCTCGCGGAAGGCCTCGAAGACCACGGTCAGCGGGGAGTCGCCGAGGGCGACCGAGGACAGCGTGGCGCAGGCCTCGTCCACCGCCAGGCGCAGGTCCTCCACCGCGTCGAGGTCGAAGTCCATCCGCATCGCGAGGTCACCGGCCATCGCGCGCACCGCGGGCAGCTGGGTCGGCGAGGTGGGGACCCGCAGTTCCAGCCGCTCGGGGCGCCGCTCGCCGGTGGCGGCAGCCGTCGTGTCGACCATGCGTCGTTCGCTCCTTCGTCGTCCCCGTGCTCCCGGTCGGGA
The DNA here is from genome assembly GCF_019112525.1 of Modestobacter sp. L9-4. Lineage (NCBI taxonomy): Bacteria > Bacillati > Actinomycetota > Actinomycetes > Geodermatophilales > Geodermatophilaceae > Modestobacter > Modestobacter sp. L9-4. The sequence goes on along the minus strand of NZ_CP077800.1, from coordinate 502,122 downwards.
GAGCGGCGGTCCTTCCTGGTGCACCCGCCGCGACACCGGCTCGGGGCGCGCGCAGGACAGCAGCCCCGCGGACGGCGCCCGGGCCGGGCCCGGCGACGTCGACGGTAGCTGCTCCGACAGCCTGTCATGCCCACGGCCCGGAGGGCGAAACGAGTCCCGCCGGTTCCGGTCGGTGGTGGCCCGAACGGGCGACTCGCGACCCCTCCGTGTTTGAGGCGACCCGGTCGTGCCCACCTGACCGGGGTGAGACTCCGCCGCAGTGACGTGCACGCCAAGGGCTGGACCAGGCGGCGCGCCGGGCGCAGCTTCGCCTACTACGACTCCGACGGCGTCCTGATCCGTGACGAGCGGCTGGACCGGCTCCGGTCGCTGGCCATCCCGCCGGCCTGGAAGGACGTCTGGATCTGCCCCTGGCCCAACGGCCACATCCAGGCCGTCGGCACCGACGCCGCGGGCCGGCGGCAGTACCGCTACCACGACGAGTGGCGGGTCAAGCGGGACGCCGCCAAGCACGAGCGGGTGCTGGAGATCTCCCGCGAGCTGCCCGACGTCCGGGACGCGGTGGTCGCCGCGCTGCGCACCCGCGGGCTCAACCGGGACCGCGTGCTGGCCTGCGCGGTGCGGCTGTTGGACCTGGGCGCCTTCCGGATCGGCAGCGAGCAGTACGCCGAGGACAACCACACCTACGGGCTGGCCACGCTGCGCCGCGAGCACGTCTCGGTCCGCGGCGAGCGGGTCTTCTTCCACTACCGGGCCAAGCACGGCATCGAGCGTGAGGTCGAGCTGCTGGACCGGCCCACCGCCACCGTCGTCCGGGCGCTGCTGGAGCGCCCCGCCGACCAGGGCGAGGAGCTGCTGGGCTACCCGCTCGAGGACGGCAGCTGGCACGACATCACCAGCGACGAGATCAACGCCTACCTCAAGGAGATCAGCGGCGCGGAGATCACCGCCAAGGACTTCCGCACCTGGAGCGCCACCGTGCTGATGGCGGCCACGCTGGCCGAGCAGCCGAAGCCGGCGGGCAAGACCGCCCGCAACAAGGTGGTCAAGCAGGCCTACGTGCGGGTCAGCGAGCAGCTGGGCAACACCCCGACGGTGGCGAAGAACAGCTACGTGGACCCGCGGGTGGTCGACCGGTGGGAGCACGGGGAGTCCGTCGCGGACGCGCTGGCCGAGGCCGCGCAGGCCCCCGACGACCGCACCGCCCAGCGCACGATCGAGGCCGCCGTCTGCGCGATGCTCACCCCCTGAGGGAGGACCCCGTCGCCCACGACGGGCCGAGACGACGACGGCGCCCCACCGAGGTGGGGCGCCGTCGTCGTGTCTGGGGCCGATGGCCCCGGGGGTGCTGTGCCGGTCGGTCAGGCCTTCTCGGCGATCGTGAACAGGTCGATCAGGCCGGTGACCTCCAGCGGGCGGGTCACGGCGCGGGTGTTGGCCACCAGCCGCAGACCGACGTCGCGGGAGCGCGCCGACTTCTGGGTCTCCACGAGCACGGCCAGACCGGCCGAGCCGAGGAACTGGACGCCGCACAGGTCGATCACCAGCGCGGTGGGCTGCTGCTCGAGCTGGGTGTCCAGGGACGCCCGGAGTACGGGGGCGGTGAACGTGTCGACCTCGCCGACGACGGTCACGGTGACCGTGCCGTCGTCGTCGGTGGACGTCGACAGCGTGATCACGTCGTCGAAGGGCGCTTCGTTCGAGTCAGCCGGGGCCGACACGTCGCGCGAGCCCTCGGCGGGTGAGTCGGATGAGGTCACGGACTGCAGCTCCTCTCAGCGGCGATGCCCCACGGGCATGCCTTCGCCGGGTCAATGTACTGCTGGACTGGTTCCGGGCGGGGCGTGGCCTCGGGGCATCGAGGTTCCGGGCACGACCTGCCCGGGGGCCGGGCAGGCAGCGGCTGGCTGCTCAACCGTGGCGCCCAACCTAGTCGGGCCATGATCGCCGCACCACTCCAGGACCCGGGCGGGGGTCGCCCGGGTCCTGGACACACAGGTGGGGTCAGGTGTTCTCGATGACGTGGACGGCGCTCTCCTCGGGACCCTCGCCGCCGGAGCGGGCGTCGGCGAAGGCCTCGACGTCGTCACCGGTGCGGTTGGTGCCGGAGTCGCTGAGGGCGTCGGTGTCCTCGTCCTCGTCGAGCTGGGCGAAGGCCCGGTCGGGGTCCTCGGCCGGGCGGACGTCGGCGGCGTCGTCGGGCACCTCGCGCTCGAGTCGGGCCGACAGCGACTCGCCCTCGGCCTGCTCGCGGGCGGTCGTCCCGAAGTCGACGGTGGCGTTGGCCCGCTCGCCGGGGACCGGCTCGAACTGCGGGTCCTCGGCGCGGGCGGCGGTCTGCAGGTCGTCGTCGGCGATGTCGGGGACGCCGTCGTCCTCGTAGGAGATGTCCCGGGCGGTCTGGCCCTCGGGGCCCACGTAGCCGGTGACGCCGTCCCGGGCGCCGGTCTCGCCGCGCTCGTCGTCGGGGAAGTCGGCGTCGTTCAGGGCCCCGTCACGTGCGGCCTGGTCGATCGCGGCCTGGTCGACCGGGGTCTCGTCGTTCGATGCGGTCATGGCGGTGCCTCCGTTCTGCGCGCCCGGGGGCGGGCGCGCTCGTCCGTCCAGGAGGACGGGGGAGCCGGTCGGGTGACCGGCGTCGTGAGCGACCCCTACCCGGGCGCCCTGCCGCCATGCGTCCCACGTCTCGGGCCGACGGCGGCATGGCCGGCGGCACGCCGGGTACCGGCCGGGCATGGCGATCACGGACGAGGTCCAGCGGCTGACGTCACCGGTGCGGCGGTGGGCGAAGGTGCAGAAGCACGAGTACTCCCCGGACGAGGACCGCCCGCTCGGCGGCCTGCTCGGCGCGATGGGCACCTACCTCACCCTCACGGCCGCCGGCGCTGCCGCGGTGCGGGCCTCCGGCCGCGAGCTGCCCACCCGCATCCCGCTGGGCGACGCCGTCCTGCTGACCGCGGCGACCTTCCGGATCGCCCGCACGATCGCCAAGGACCCGGTCACCAGCCCGCTGCGCGCGCCGTTCACCAGCTTCCAGGGGCAGTCCGGCGAGGCGGAGATCGCCGAGGGCATCCGTGAGCACGGGGGCGTCAAGCACGCGATCGGCGAGCTCGTCACCTGCCCGTTCTGCCTGGCCCAGTGGGTGGCGACGGCGCTGGTGTTCGGCTACGCGACGGTGCCGAAGGCGACCCGGCTGGCGGCGCTGACGATGACGATGGTCGCGGTGGCCGACGTCGGGCAGTTCGCTTACGACTCGCTGCAGCAGCAGGCGATGTCCGGCGGGGACGACGACTGACCCACCGGTGACGCTGCGTGCCCACCGCCGGCGCTGTCGGCGCTGGGCACGCAGGGCGGGCCGGTCACCCCTCCGGGTGGTCCACTGCGCAGCGTGACCGTTCCAGCATGCCGGACGGGCCCCGCCGCACCTATCCTGTGATCTTGTCGGGTGCCGTGGGGCCCTGAGGACGGGAGGCCGGGCATGCGGTCGATCTGGCGTGGTGCGGTCTCCTTCGGCCTGGTCTCCATCGCGGTGAAGCTGTACTCGGCCACCGAGGACCACGACATCCGCTTCCACCAGGTGCACAAGACCGACGGCGGGCGGGTCAAGTACCAGCGCGTCTGCTCCGTCGACGGCGAGACGGTCGAGTTCAACGACATCGCCAAGGGCTACGAGCTGCCCGACGGTCAGCTGGTCGTGCTGACCGACGAGGACTTCGACGAGCTGCCGCTGGTGACCACCCGGGAGATCGAGGTCCTGCAGTTCGTCGACCAGGCGCAGATCGACCCGATCCACTTCGAGAAGACCTACTACCTCGAGCCCGACGGTGTCGCGACGCGGCCCTACGTGCTGCTACGCACCGCGCTGGAGAACGCCGGCCAGGTGGCGATCACCAAGATCGCGATCCGGCAGCGCGAGTCGCTGGCCGCGCTGCGCGTGCTCGACGGGGTGCTGGTGCTGCACACCATGCGCTGGCCCGACGAGATCCGCCGTCCCGGCTTCGCCTTCCTCGACGACGAGGTCACCGTCCGCCCGCAGGAGCTGGCGATGGCCGAGTCGCTGATCTCCACCATGGCCGGCGACTTCGACCCCACCGCCTTCACCGACGACTACCGCGCGGCCATGCAGGCGCTGCTGGAGGCCAAGCAGACCGGCGGTGAGGTGCAGGCCGCCCCCGAGACCGCCGACACCGGCGGCGGCGCCGTGGTCGACCTGATGAGCGCGCTGCGCCGCAGCGTCGAGCGCGCCGGCGGCACGGCCCCGAAGGCCGCAGCCGACGAGGCAGCGGACGACTCGGACGACGACGCGACGGCGAAGCCGGCGAAGCGCGCGCCCGCGAAGAAGGCAGCCGCGAAGAAGGCAGCACCGGCCAAGGCACCGGCGAAGCGCGCTCCGGCGAAGAAGGCCGCCGCGGCGACCGGACCGGCCGAGGAGCCCGCGAAGCCGGCCAAGCGCGCGCCCCGGGCCCGCAAGACGGCCTGACCCGGTGGCCGCCGACCCACTGGCCACCTACCGCGCCCGGCGCGACCCGGCCCGCACCGCCGAGCCGGTCCCGCCGGCCGGGCAGCCGCTGCCGCAGGGCGAGGACGACACGTTCGTCGTCCACGAGCACCACACGCCGCGCGGGCGCACCGGTGAGCGCGTGCACTGGGACCTGCGGCTGGAGCGCGGCGGGGTGCTGCGGAGCTGGGCGGTGCCCAAGGGCCCGCCGCTGGAGCCCGGGCTCAACCGGCTCGCCGTCCCGACCGAGGACCACCCGCTGGAGTACGCCTCCTTCTCCGGCACCATCGCCGCCGGCGAGTACGGCGGCGGGGTGTCGACCATCTGGGACGCCGGCCGCTACGCGACCGAGAAGTGGACCGACGCCCACGTCACCGTCGCCTTCGACGGCTCCCGGCTGACCGGGCGCTACCGGCTGTTCCGGCTGCCCGACGGCACCTGGAACCTGCGCCGGCTCGACCCCGACCCGGTGACCGAGGCGCCGGTGGCCGGGGTGGCCGAGGACCTCGCCCCCATGCTCGCCGCGATCGGTGAGCTGCCGGGCGCCGACGACCCGCGTTGGGGCTACGAGTTCAAGTGGGACGGCGTCCGGGCGCTGGCGCACGTGCGGTCAGGCCGCGTCCGGCTGCGGGCGCGCAGCGGCAACGACGTCACAGCCACCTACCCCGAGCTGCACGCCCTCCCGGCGGCGCTGGCCGGGCGGGACGCCGTCCTCGACGGCGAGGTGGTGGCGCTGGACGACCGCGGGCGCCCGGACTTCGGGCTGCTGCAGGGCCGGATGCACCGCACCGGGCCCGAGGTGGCCCGGATGGCCGCCGCAGCACCGGTCAGCTACCTCGTGTTCGACCTGCTCGCCCTGGACGGCGAGAGCCTGCTCGGGCTCACCTACACGCAGCGGCGGGAACGGCTCGACGCCCTGGGCCTGGCGAGCGACCGCTGGACCACCACCCCGTGGTTCGTCGGCAACGGCGACCAGGTGCAGGCGGCCAGCGTCGAGAACGGGCTGGAGGGCGTGGTCGCCAAGCGGCTGGACTCGACCTACCGGCCGGGCGGGCGCGGACCGGACTGGCGGAAGGTGAAGAACCTGCGCACCCAGTCGGTCGTCGTCGGCGGCTGGCGACCGGGCGCCGGACGGCGCGCGGGCGGCATCGGCTCGCTGCTGCTGGGCGTGCACGACGACGACGGCCGGCTGGTGTTCGCCGGGCACGTGGGCACCGGGTTCACCGCGCGGGCGCTGGCCGACCTGGCGCCGCTGCTCACCGCGCGGGCGGCGTCCCCGTTCGCCGACGCGCTGCCGCGCGAGGTCACCCGGGACGCGCACTGGGTGGAGCCGACCCTGGTCGGGGAGGTGGCGTTCGGGGAGTGGACCCGCGAGGGCCGGCTGCGGCACCCCTCCTGGCGCGGCCTGCGCGACGACCTCGACCCGGACGACGTCGTGGCGGAGCCTTGAGCCGCCAGCGGGTGCACATCGAGGGCCGCGAGCTTAAGGTGTCCAACCTGGACAAGGTGCTGTTCCCCGAGGTCGGGTTCACCAAGGCGCAGGTCATCGACTACTACGTGCGGATCGCGCCGGTGCTGCTGCCGCACGTGGCGCACCGGCCGGTGACGTTCACCCGGTGGCCGAACGGGGTCGACGGGCAGGCGTTCTTCGAGAAGAACAACGCCCGGCACTCCCCGCCGTGGGTGCGCACCGTGACCGTGCCCTCGCCCGGCTCCACCAAGGGCCGCGAGACGCTGGACATGGTGCTGCTGACCGCCGTCCCGGACCTGGTCTGGTCGGCGAACCTGGCGGCGCTGGAGGTGCACGTGCCGCAGTGGCAGGTCGGCGCGCGCGGGCAGTCGAAGCTGCCGGACCTGCTGGTGCTCGACCTCGACCCGGGTCCGGGCACCGGCGTCACCGAGTGCGCGCAGCTGGCGCACCGGCTGCGCGAGCGGCTGGTCGACGACGGCCTGGACCCGGTGGTCAAGACCTCCGGCTCGAAGGGGCTGCAGGTCTACGCGCCGATCCGGGTGCGCGACGCCGACCACCCCAGCCGGTACGCGAGGGCGCTGGCCCAGGAGCTGTCGGCGGAGACCCCCGAGCACGTGGTCTGGCGGATGGAGAAGGCGCTGCGCCCGGGCAAGGTGCTGCTGGACTGGAGCCAGAACAACACCGCGAAGACGACGGTCGCGCCGTACTCGCTGCGCGCCCGGCCGCTGGCCACGGTGTCGACCCCGCTGGCCTGGGCCGAGGTCGACGCGCTGCGCGCCGGGGCCGACCCGGGGTCCTTCCGCTTCCGCACCGAGGACGTGCTGGCCCGCGTCGAGGTCCACGGCGACCTGTTCGACGTGGGGGCCCGCCGGCGGGCGTCGCTGCCCGCGCGCTGACATCTGCGATCTCGTGGCCTCCCGGCGCCGGAGGCCACGAGATCGCAGATGTCACCGGGCGGACGGGGCCGTGGGAGCCCCGACAGCCCGTTCTGCCACGATCTCGCGCATGTCAGCGCCCTCCGATGCCCGCCTCGCCGACGTCGGACGGCTGGTCGTCCGCTGCCCCGACCGGCCGGGGATCGTCGCCGTCCTGTCCCGGCTGATGGCCGACGCCGGAGCCAACATCACCGAGTCCCAGCAGCACTCCTCCGACCCGGTCGGCGGCACGTTCACCCTGCGGCTGGAGTTCGTGCTCACCGACCTGGCCACCCGGCGGGTGCAGCTGGAGGCGGCGCTGGCCGGGCTGGCGGGGGAGTGGCAGTTCACCTGGCGGCTCACCGAGGCCGCCCGCAAGCCGCGCGTGGCGGTGTTCGTGTCGAAGGCCGACCACGTGCTGCAGGAGCTGCTCTACCGGGTCGGCTCCGGTGACCTGCGCGCCGAGGTCGCCGCCGTGGTCTCCAACCACCCCGACCTGGAGCCGGTCGCCCGCGCCGCCGGGGTGCCCTTCCACCACGTGCCGGTCACCCCCGACACCAAGGACGCCGCCGAGGCCCGGGCGCTGGAGCTGGTCGGTGACGTCGACCTGGTCGTGCTGGCCCGCTACATGCAGATCGTGTCGGCCGACTTCTGCAGCCGGTTCCCCGAGCGGCTGATCAACATCCACCACAGCTTCCTGCCGGCGTTCGTCGGCGCGAACCCGTACCGGGCCGCGCACGACCGCGGTGTGAAGCTGATCGGGGCGACCGCGCACTACGTGACCGCCGAGCTCGACGCCGGCCCGATCATCGAGCAGGAGGTCGCCCGCGTCGACCACCGCGCCACGGTCGAGGACATGCGCCGCATCGGCCGCTACGTCGAGCGCCAGGTGCTCGCCCAGGCCGTCACCTGGCACGTGGAGGACCGCGTCATCGTCGAGGGCGACCGCACCATCGTCTTCGCCTAGCCGTTCCCCCGGCGCTCGCCGAGTGGGCAGTTGCGGTCGTCGACACGTGACGGCGCGCCGGGCGGGACGACGCCAACTGCCCACTCCCTGCCTCGGCCGGCGTCCGGTGGTGGTCGCCCGTCGGGCGGCGTTCACCCGTCGTTGATTTGACTCAGTCAAGACAACGGGGTTGGGTGGGCGCGTGGAGACGGCCTGGGACGACCAGCTGCGGACGGCGGGGTTGCGCGTGACGCGCCCCCGGCTGTCGGTGCTGGGCGTGCTCGCCGAGCACCCGCACGTCGACGCCGACACCATCGCCACCGCGGCCCGCGCCGTGCACCCCTCGATCTCGCCGCAGGCGGTCTACGGGGTGCTCAAGGCGCTGGTCGGGGCCGGCATGGCCCGGCGCATCGAACCGGCCGGCGGTCCTGCGCTCTACGAGCTGCGGGTCGGTGACAACCACCACCACCTGGTCTGCCGGGGGTGCGGGGTCGTCGCCGACGTCGACTGCGTCGTGGGCGAGGCCCCGTGCCTGGCCCCGTCGGACACGGCGGGCTTCGCCGTCGACGAGGCCGAGGTCGTCTTCTGGGGACTCTGTGCCGACTGCCAGGTCGAACGCAGCCGGCACGGGCACGGAACAGGTACAGCAACGATCCGAGAGGGAGTGGGCACATGACCGACGTCGCATCGCAGGGCCCCGCAGCCAGTGAGGCCGACCGGCCTGTCCTGACCAACCGTCAGGGCCACCCGGTCTACGACAACCAGAACTCGCGGACGGTGGGCTCCCGCGGCCCGGCGACCCTGGAGAACTACCAGTTCCTGGAGAAGATCAGCCACTTCGACCGCGAGCGCATCCCCGAGCGCGTCGTCCACGCCCGTGGCTTCGTCGCCTACGGCGAGTTCGAGGCGACCGGCCAGTGGGGCGACGAGCCCATCGAGCGCTACACCCGCGCCAAGCTATTCAACACCCCGGGCAAGAAGACGCCGCTGGCGATCCGCTTCTCCACCGTCATCGGCGGCCGGGACTCCTCCGAGGCGGCGCGCGACCCGCGCGGCTTCGCGGTGAAGTTCTACACCGAGGACGGCAACTGGGACATCGTCGGCAACAACCTCGCGGTCTTCTTCATCCGCGACGCCATCAAGTTCCCCGACGTCATCCACTCCCTGAAGCCGGACCCGATCAGCTTCCGCCAGGAGCCGGCCCGCATCTTCGACTTCATGTCGCAGACGCCGGAGTCGATGCACATGCTGGTCAACCTGTTCTCCCCGCGTGGCATCCCCGCCGACTACCGGCACATGCAGGGCTTCGGCGTGAACACCTACAAGTGGGTCAACGCCCAGGGTGAGACCAAGCTGGTCAAGTACCACTGGCAGCCCAAGCAGGGCGTCAAGAGCCTGACCGACGCCGACGCCGCGGTCATCCAGGGCGGCGACCTGGGCCACGCCTCCAAGGACCTCTTCGAGGCCATCGAGCGCGGCGACTTCCCGCAGTGGGACCTCTACGTCCAGCTGATGGACGACCACGACCACCCCGAGCTGGACTTCGACCCCCTCGACGACACCAAGGTGTGGCCGGAGAACGAGTTCGAGCCCAAGCTGGTCGGCACGATGACGCTGAACCGCAACGTCGACGACCACCACAACGAGAACGAGCAGAGCGCGTTCGGCACCGGCGTCCTCGTCGACGGGATGGACTTCTCCGACGACAAGATGCTGGTCGGCCGCACGTTCTCCTACTCCGACGCGCAGCGCTACCGGGTGGGCCCGAACTACCTGCAGCTGCCGGTCAACTCGGCCAAGAACGCGGTCGTGCAGACCAACCAGCGCGGCGGCCAGATGTCCTTCGGCGTCGACCTCGGCCCGGGCCAGAACCCGCACGTCAACTACGAGCCCTCCATCACCGGTGGGCTGCGTGAGGACACCTACCCCACGCACGACGAGCAGGGCCCGGAGATCACCGGCCGGCTGACCCGCAAGCGGATCGAGCGCACCAACGACTACACCCAGGCCGGTCAGCGCTACCAGCTGATGGAGCAGTGGGAGAAGGACGACCTGGTCGCCAACCTCGTCACGCTCATCGGTCAGGCCATCCCCGAGGTGCAGCAGCGGATGGTGTGGCACTTCCTGATGTGCGACGACGAGCTCGGTGCCCGCGTCGGTGAGGGCCTCGGCATCACCGCCGACGACGTCCGTGGCCTCAAGCCGCTGCAGACCCAGACGCTGTCCGACGACGAGCTGGCGCGTGCGGCGAACCTGGGCAAGAACGGCCCGCGGGACGTCACCGGCCTGACGATGACGCACACCGTGCCGAACGAGCGCCTCGCGCTCGCGAAGTGACCTGACGGGGCCCAGGCCCCGGCGCCACCTGCGGGCCACGACCGGATCCCGGTCGTGGCCCGCAGTGCCGTCCGGGGTGGCTACCGTGCTCGTCATGGACGTCGTCACCGGGCTCTACACGGCACTCGGCACCCGGGACGCCGACGCCCTGGTCGCACACCTGGCCGACGACGTCGACTGGCCCGAGCCGGTGCACGGCGGGCGGCTGCAGGGCCGGGACGCGGTACGGGAGCACTGGCTGGCCCAGTGGGCGGTCCTGGACATGACGATGCGCCCGCGGCGGGTCCGCGACCTGCCCGACGGCCGGGTCGAGGTGCTCGTCGAGCAGGTCGTGCGGGACGCCGACGGCGACCTGCTGGGCGGTGCCACCGTGCTGCACACCTACGCGCTGCGTGGCGGCCTGGTGACCCGGATGGACGTCGGCGACCCGCTGGACGGCCTCACCCGCTGAGCGGGCGCACCGGCGGGCCGGGCGTGCCGGTCAGTCCGTGGGCTTGTCGTCCTGCTCGGCGAGGAACTGCTCGATCTGCGCACCGAGCTCCTCGCCGCTGGGCATCTGGCCGCCGAAGCCCAGCAGGCCGGTGTCCTCGCGCGAGGCGGTGAAGTCGTCGAACTGCTGCTCCAGCTGCGCCACCACGGCGGTGTTCTCACTCGACCGGGCGATCTGCTCGTCGACCTCGGTGCGGTTGGCCTCCGCAGCCTCGCGCAGCGTCTCGGTGGGCACGTGCAGCCCGGTGAGCTTCTCCAGGTGCTCGAGCAGGGTGAGCGAGGCAGCCGGGTAGGTGGCCTGCGCCAGGTAGTGCGGCACGTGGGCGCCCACACCCAGCGCGTCCACGCCGGCCTCACCGAGCCGCAGCTCCAGCAGGGCGCCGACACTGCCCGGCACCCGCATCTCGCCCCAGTAGACCGGGTAGGCCTCGATCAGCTGACGGCGTGTGGCGTGCGCGGTGACCGTCACCGGCCGGGTGTGCGGCACCGGCATCGGGAAGGCGTGCAGCGCGACCACCGAGGTCACCCCGAGCCGGTCGACCAGACCCATGACGGCGGCGACGAACCGCTCCCAGGCGTAGTCCGGCTCGGCGCCGTGCAGCAGCAGGAACGGCGTCCCGGCGTCGTCCTCGAGGGCGTAGAGCGCGATCTCGGGGGAGACGATCGACTCGTAGCGGTCGCCGGAGAAGACGATCCGCGGCCGGTGGCCGCGGTAGTCCACCAGCGCGTCGACGTCGAAGCGCGCGATCACCTCGTTGGGGAGGGCGTCGAGCAGGTGCGCACCGGCGAGCGCACCGGCGTGGGCGGCGTCGAACTCGCCGGCCAGGTCGTGGACGAGCACCAGCCCGCGGCGCTCCTCGGGTGAGCTGACCGACGCCTCACGGATGAGGAACGGCTCGGCCGGGGGGAGGACCTCGACGAGGTCCTCCGGTCGCTGCGGCACGGGGTCTCCTCCTGGTTCGACTGCCTCCGGGGTGGCCGGGGCGCTCTCAGCGGTGAAGGCGCAGGTGGCGCGCGGCATTCCCGATGAGCCCGACCCGGCGGCCCTCGGCGGTGGTGCCGGCGTCCTCGGCGCCGTCGGAGTCGGGGTTGACCATCGGCTCGCTGTCGACCTTCTCCGCCTGCCGGCGCACCAGCTGGGCACCGGAGGAGTCCCCGGCCAGCTGCTGGCTGGTGCCGTCGGCGGCGACCTCGGGGGTGAGCCCGTCGAGGATGTCGCGGCCGTAGCGGTAGAACACGGCGATCAGCGCGGCCACCGGCACCGACAGGAACGCACCGATGATGCCGAACAGGCTGCCCCCGGCGGTGACCGCGAGGATGACCACGGCGGCGTGCAGGTTCAGCCCACGGCCCTGGATGATCGGCTGGAGCACGTTGCCCTCGAGCTGCTGCACCGCCACGACGACGCCCAGGATGATCAGCGCCTTGGTGAAGCCGACGGTCACCAGGGCGATCAGCACCGCGAAGGCGCCGGCGGTGAACGCACCGATGATCGGCACGAACGCGCCGAAGAAGGTCAGCACGGCCAGCGGCAGCACCAGCGGGACGCCGACGATCCACAGCCCCAGGCCGATGAAGAACGCGTCGACGAACCCGACCAGCGCCTGCTGGCGGATGAACTCCGACAGCGTCGACCAGACCTTCACCGACAGCGCCGCCACGTGGGGTGCCGCCCGCGGGCCGGTCTGCGCGGCCAGCCACGGCACCCACTTGGGGCCGTCCTTGAGGAAGAAGAAGGACAGCAGCAGCGCCAGCACCAGGTTGAGCAGGATGTTGCCGACGGTCGCCGCGGTGCTCGCGGCGTAGCCCGCGATCTGGGTGGCGTTGCTCTGCACCCGGTCGATCAGCGTCTGGACGGCGTTGCCCAGCTGGTCGTCGTCGAGGTTGAAGGGGGGCCCGGCCGCCCAGTTCTGCACCTCCTGCAGACCGCCGCTGAACTGGTTCGCGACCTCCTCCACCTGGTCGACCACCTGCGGGATGATCACCGCGAAGGTGCCGCCGATGGCGCCGAGGAACACCAGCAGCACGGTGGCCGCGGCCAGGGCCGGAGGCCAGCCGTGGTTGCGCAGGAACCGGGTCGCCGGCCACATCACCGTGGTGAAGAGCAGGCCGAGGGTGACCGGCAGCAGCACCACCCACAGCATGCCGAAGACGTAGCCGAGGATGACCACGGCGACGGTGATGAGGATCAGCTGCGCCGAGGCGATGGCGACGCTGCGGGTCGCCGCCTGCATCTTGCGGGTGCGGTCGGGACCCGGTGCGGGAGCACGGGTGCTGGCGCTGTCGGGACCCTCGTCGGCGCTGGTGCTCGTCGCTCCGCTGCCCGGGGCTGGAGTGGGTTCGGTGGGCTCGGCGGAGCGGTCGTCGGGCATGGGGTGATCCCAGCACATCCCGGGCCGGCGCACGTCCTGAACGGCCGGGGTCACACCGCGTCCGGCGGACCGTCGTACCCGCGTCGTAGGTTGCCCTCATGCCGAAGACCGCCACCGCCGACCGCGTCGAGCGCGACGAGCTGCTCGCCTTCCTCCGCCCCCGGCACAAGGCCCTGCTGATGACCCGCCGCGGTGACGGCGGCCCGCAGTTGTCCCCGGTGACCTGCGGCGTCGACGAGGCGGGGCGGGTCGTCGTCTCCACCTACCCGCAGCGGGCCAAGGTGGTCAACGCCCGGCGCGACCCGCGGGTGTCGCTGTGCGTGCTCTCCGACGACTTCGACGGCCCCTGGGTGCAGGTCGACGGCACCGCCGAGGTCCTCGACCTGCCCGAGTCCGTCGAGCCGCTGGTCGACTACTTCCGCGCGATCAGCGGCGAGCACCCCGACTGGGACGAGTACCGGGCGGCGATGGTGCGCCAGGGCAAGTCGCTGCTGCGGGTGACGATCGAGCGCTGGGGGCCGGTGGCCACCGGCGGCTTCCCGCCCGCCCTCACCGGCGCCTGACCGCGACCCGCCAAGGCCAGGTCCTTGCTTTCAGCCGTGCAAGCTGCTGGACTTGCGGGGTGCCGTTCGTGCTGACCGTCGACCAGAAGGGCAGTCGCCGTGCCCCCGACCGGGTGCCCGGTGCGCTGAGCGTGCTGTCCGGGGTGCCCACCGTGCTGCGCTTCGAGCGCACGGCGGGTGACGAGTTCCAGGGGGTGCTGGACGACCCCGCGGCGGTGGTCGACGTGGTGCGCCGGCTGGTCCGCGACGGCGACTGGAGCATCGGCGTCGGCGCCGGGCCGGTGCAGACCCCGCTGCCCAGCAGCACCCGCGCCGGCGCCGGTCCGGCCTTCCTCGCTGCCCGGGCCGCGGTGGAGGCGGCCAAGCGGCGCCCGGTGCGCATCGCCGTCCGGGGTGTGGTCGGCGAGCCGGCCGGCGACGCCCAGGCGGTGCTGACCGCGCTCGCCGCGCTGGTCGAGCGGCGCAGCGTCCAGGCGTGGGAGGCCATCGAGCGGGTCGAGGCCGGCCGCACCCAGGTCGAGGCCGCGGCCGAGCTCGGGGTCACCCGGCAGGCGGTGGGGCAGCGGCTGGCCGCCGGGGGCTGGGAGATCGAGCGCGACCTGCGCCCGGTCGCCGTCCGGCTGCTCGCCCGGGCGGCGGGGTGAGCGCCCGGTGAGCATCGCCGCGCTCGTGCTGCTCGGGGTGGTCATCGTCGCCGGGGCGCTGCTGACCCCGCGCAGCGACCGCCGCCGCAGCCCGCTGGGAGCGGTGTTCCTGGTGCTCGTGCTCGGGGTGGCCGCCGCGCTCGCCTGGCGCACCGGTCGGCTCAGCGACGAGGTCGAGACCGCCGGGGTCCTGCTGTCGGTCGGCGCGGCGGCCCTCGGGGGCGGGCCGGTCACCACGGCCGTGCTCCGCGCGGCCGACCCCGACCGCGGGCCGGACCGCCGGCGCGCCTCGGACCCCGAGGTGCTGCGCGGCGGCACCTGGATCGGGGTGCTCGAGCGCACGGCCGTCGCCGCGGTCGTGCTGGCCCAGTACAAGGAGGGCCTGCCCGTGCTGGTCGCGGTCAAGGGGCTGGGCCGGTTCAACGAGCTCAAGGCCCCGGTCGCCGCCGAGCGCTTCATCATCGGCACCCTCGCCAGCGGTCTGTGGGCGCTGGCCTGCGTCGGGGTGAGCGTCCTGCTGCACGGCTGACCCGCCGTTCCTCGGTGGTGCCACGGATGCGGGCCGCCGGCGGGGAGCCGTTGACTGCGGTGGTGACCGTGACCGAGTCCTCCGACCCGCGCGTGACCCCGTCCTCCGACATCTGGCCGGTGCAGGAGCTCGTGCTGCGCACACCCCGCCTCGAGGTCCGGGCGCCGACGCCCGACGAGCTCTTCGCGCTCGTCAGGGTGGCCGGCAACGGGCCGCTGGAGACCACCATCCCCTTCCTCGCCGTCGCGACGGACAGCCCGGTCGAGCGGGCCCGCCGGACCCTGCAGACGTTCTGGTCGTCGTTCGGGTCGCTGCACGCCGACTCGTGGCAACTGCACCTGGTGGCGCTGCAGCGCGGCCAGGTGGTCGGGATGGTCAACCTCCGGGCTCAGGACCTCGCCGGGACCCGCGAGGTGGCTACCGGGTCGTGGGTGGTCCCCGGCCACCGGGACGCCGGCGTGGGCACCGAGATGCGGGCGGCGGTGCTGCACCTGGCGTTCGGCGGGCTCGGGGCGCGGTGGGCCACCTCCGAGGCGTCGCTGGACAACGGCCGCTCGCTGCGGGTCTCCGATAAGCTGGGGTACCGGGCCGACGGGCTGCGCGTGCGCGCCGGCGCCACCGGCCCGGAGGTCCTGCAGCGGCTGCGGCTCACCGCGCAGGACTGGTCGGCGGTGGCGCCCCGGTACCCCGTCGAGGTGACCGGCCTCGAGGCGTGCCGGTCGCTGCTGGGTGCCCCGACGGGACCGGGGTCACCGCTCAGTCGGTGAAGACCTCGATCTGGGCGCCCATCTCCACGAGGCGCTCGTAGAGCTGCTCGTAGCCGCGGGCGATGATGTCGACGTTGCGCAGCACCGAGTCGCCCTTGGCGGCCAGCATCGCCAGCAGGATGACCACCGCGGGCCGCAGCGCCGGCGGGCAGACGATCTCCGCACCCGACCAGCGGGTGGGGCCGTTGACCAGCACGCGGTGCGGGTCGAGCAGCCGGACGTCGGCACCCAGGCGGGTCAGGTCGGACAGGTGGATCGCCCGGTTGTCGTAGACCCAGTCGTGGATCACGGTCTCGCCGGTCGCGGTGGCGGCGATGACGGCGAAGAACGGCAGGTTGTCGATGTTGAGGCCCGGGAACGGCATCGGGTGGATCTTGTCGATCGGCGCCCGCAGCTGCGAGGGGTGCAGCGTGATGTCGACCAGCCGGGTGCGGCCGTTGTCGGCGGCGTACTCCGCAGACAGGTCGTAGCGCAGGCCCATCTCGGTCAGCGTCGCCAGCTCGATCTCCAGGAACTCGATCGGCGCCCGGCGCACGGTCAACTCCGACCCGGTCACGATGCCGGCGGTCAGCAGGCTCATCGCCTCGACCGGGTCCTCGGAGATCGTGTAGTCGACGTCGGCGTCGAGCACCGGTGCGCCGGTGACCACCAGCGTCGTCGTCCCGAAGCCGGAGATGCCGACGCCGAGCTTCTCCAGGTACAGGCACAGGTCCTGGACCATGTAGTTGGAGCTGGCGTTGCGGATCGTCGTGGTCCCGTCGTGCCGGGCGGCGGCCAGCAGGGCGTTCTCGGTGACGGTGTCGCCGCGCTCGGTCAGCACGATGGCGCGGTCGCGGGCCTCCGGGCGGGTGACCGTGGCGTGGTACTCACCGGCGTGCGCCTCGATCTGCAGGCCGAAGTGCCGCAGCGCGATCATGTGCGGCTCGATGGTGCGGGTGCCGAGGTCGCAGCCGCCGGCGTAGGGCAGCTCGAACTCCTCGGCGCGGTGCAGCAGCGGGCCCAGGAACATGATGATGCTGCGGGTGCGGCGCGCGGCGTCGGCGTCGATCGCGGCCAGGTCCAGCTCCGCGGGGACGACGAGGGTGAGGTCGCGGCCGGCGGCGTCCCAGGTGGCCTGGACGCCGATCGAGGTGAGGACGGCGAGGATGCGGTCGACCTCGACGATGCGGGAGACGTTGCGCAGCGTCGTCCGGCCGCGGTTGAGCAGCGAGGCGCACAGCAGGGCGACCGCGGCGTTCTTGGAGCTCTTCACCGTGACGCTGCCCGACAGCGGGGTGCCGCCGCTGACTCGCAGGTGGGTCGGGCCGGAGCGGCCGACGGTGATGAGCTCGCTGTCCAGCGCCGCCGACAGCCGGCCGAGCAGCTCCAGGGTCAGGTTCTGGTTGCCCTGCTCGATGCGGGCGATGGCGCTCTGGCTGGTGCCCAGTCGCTCGGCGAGCTGTAACTGGGTGAGCCCGTGGTGGCGCCGGGCATCGCGCACCAGGGTGCCGATCTGGCGCAGGGACTGACCGGTCGCTTCCTCGGTGATCGTCATCGGGACAGAGGATATCTCACAGATGAGATGTTGCACGGGGTGGCCGTGGCCGTCCGGTCTGTCACCATGCGGCATGGGCGTCGTCTGGGGAGTCGTCGGGCTGGTGGTCCTCGCCGTGCTGGTCGCGGCCTGGCGGATGGACGCGGCCGCGCGCCGTCGGTCCACCCGGGTGGCCCACCACTCCGACGTCTGGTCCCAGGTGCGGGAGAGCCGCCGGGACGCCGAGGTCGTGAACCCGCTGGCGACCGACTACTCGTGGACCAGCTGGAGCCGCCGCAACCGGCGCTGATGATCTCCCGGTTCCGTGGGCGGTGTGCGCGGGGGATGATGACCCGGCCGATCCGGCACCACCTGCGAGGAGTCCCTGTGTCCCAGTCCCCGGCCCCGACCGGTGCGGTCGCCCACCCCGAGCTGCTCGCCGTCTACCTCAACGACCACATCGCCTCGGCGGCCGGTGGCATCGAGCTGGTCACCCGGATGATCGGGGCCAACCGGGGGAGCGTGCACGAGGCGGGTCTGCGGCAGCTGCTGGACGAGCTGCGCCAGGAGAAGACGGACCTGACCGCGATCGCGGGGGCGCTCGAGCTGCCGGTGCGCCAGTACAAGCAGGTCGCGGTCTGGATCGCGGAGAAGGCCAGCCGGCTCAAGCTCAACGGCCACGTGCTGACCCGGTCGCCGCTGTCCGGGCTGGTCGAGTTCGAGTTCCTCGCCTCGGCGGTGCGCGGCAAGCGCAGCGGCTTCGAGACGCTGCGGATCGCCGCGACGGTGGACCGCCGGATCGACCCGGTGCTCGTCGAGTCGCTCATCGACCAGGCCCACCGGCAGTACCTGTGGCTCACCGACGCCCGCCGCGAGGTCGCTGCCGGCGTCTTCGGCGGCGACCCGGCCGTGGTCGCGGAGACCACCGAGGCCTGAGCCCGGGGGCCCGTCGCGCGGCCGGTGCGGTGCGCAGGTAGACACGGGGCATGTGCCACGACCACGACAGCCGCCCGCCCGCGCCGCCCCGCTCCGGGGACGTCGCCGAGCGCGGCACCCTCGAGCTGACCGCCGCCGACGGCAACCAGCTCTCCGCCGCCTACGCCGCACCGGCCGGCCCCGCCACCGCCGGGGTCGTCATCCTCCCCGACATCCGCGGCCTGCACCCCTACTACGTCGCGCTGGCCGAGCGGTTCGCCGAGGCCGGCCTGCCCGCGGTCGCCGTCGACTACTTCGGCCGCACCGCCGGGCTGGCCGAGACCGGCACCCGCGCGGACGACTTCGACTGGCAGCCGCACATCCCGCAGACCACCCCCGAGGGCATCGACGCCGACACCACCGCCGGCATCGAGTACCTGCGCAGCCGCACCCGCCCCGACCTGCCGGTGGTCACGGTCGGCTTCTGCTTCGGCGGCAGCCACGCCTGGCGTCAGTCCGCCGCCGACGTGGACCTGGCCGGCAGTGCCGGCTTCTACGGCCAGCCCAGCCGGGTCGGGGAGGCCGCGCACGCGGCGCGGAAGCCGGTCGTGATGCTCATCGCCGGTGGCGACTCGGTCACCCCGCTCGCCGACCAGCTGGAGCTCGCGGCCACCATGCGCGCCGCTGGCGCCGACGTCGACGACGTGGTCTACGACGGTGCCCCGCACTCGTTCTTCGACCGCGCGTTCGGCGAGTGGGCCGGTGCCTGTGACGACGCCTGGCAGCACGTGCTGGCCCTCACCGACCGGGTCGCCGTCCGCTGAGGCGTGCGAGGCGGGCCCGGTGCACGACCGGGCCCGCCTCCTAAGCTCGACGCGTGAGCGAACCGATCGAGCAGCGGCAGGAGCCCATCGAGCAGGGCGTCCTGGACCTCGCCGTCCGGGTGTTCGGGCTGGCCCGCGCCGGCGAGGCCGAGGAGCTCGCCGCCTACGTCGACGCCGGGGTGCCCGCGAACCTCACGAACGAGAAGGGCGACACCCTGCTCCTGCTGGCCGCCTACCACGGCCACCCGGAGACGGTCGCCGCGCTGCTGGCGCGCGGTGCGGAGCACGGCCGGTACAACGACCGCGGCCAGACACCGCTGGCGGCCGCGGTGTTCAAGCAGTCCGCCGAGACCGTCCGCGTCCTGCTGGCCGCCGGCGCCGACCCGGACGCCGGGCAGCCCAGCGCCCGCGCGACGGCCGCCTTCTTCGACCTCCCGGCGATGACCGCCCTGCTGGAGGGCCGCCCGGCCTGACCGGGCTCAGCGCGCCGTCGGGTCGTGCGGGGCGGCGGCGACGTCGGCCGCCTCGGCGGCGGAGGGCTCCCGCACCGGCTCCGGCCGCAGGGCGCGGCGGCTCGGCAGCAGGCTGGTGAGCAGGCCGACCGCGACGCAGGTGCCCACGCCGACCCACGCGATGGTCGAGTAGCCGCTGCTGGGCGGGAAGGCGGCGCCCGCGGGCGTGGCGGCCTCGAGCACGGTGGCCGACAGCGCGCTGCCGACGGAGAACCCGACGTAGCGCATCACCTGGTTGAGGCTCATCGCGCTGCCCGTCTCCGACCTCGGGACGGCACCCACGATCAGCCCGGGCAGCGCGGCGAACATGATGCCCACGCCCAGGCCCACGACGGTCATCGCCAGGAACAGCTGCCAGAGCTCGTCGCGCAGCAGGCCGAACAGCAGCTGCCCGACCCCGAGCACCACGGCGGCCAGGGGCAGCACCACGCGGGGCCCGTGCGAGCGGTCCAGCCGCGACGCGATCCGGCTGGCGGAGAAGCTGGCGAGGGAGAACGGCAGCAGGATCAGCCCGGCCACCACGATCGAGGTGCCGAAGCCGCCCGCGGCGACCGGCTCCTGGGCCAGCCGCGGCACCGACGACAGCAGCAGGTAGTTCGCCAGGCCGACCAGCAGCGCCGTGCCGTGCGCGGTGGCGGCGTCGCGGCTGCGGGCCAGCCGCAGGTCGACCAGCGGGGCCGCGGCGCGCAGCTGCCAGACCACCCACGAGGCCAGCGCGACCACCGTCAGGGCGGCCAGCCCCAGCACCTGCGGTGACGTCCAGCCCCAGTCCTCCGCCTCGCCGAGGGCCAGCAGCCCGGCGGCGAGCCCGGTGCCGAGCAGCAGCGCACCGAGCACGTCGAGCCGGCGCGGCGGGACGTCGGGGGAGGCCGGGTAGACCACCGCCGCGGCGGCCAGCGCGACCGCGCTGGCCGCGGCGCCGAACCAGAACGCGGCGTGCACGCCACCGGCCTCGGCGATAGCCCCGGTGAGCGGGTAGCCCAGGCCCACCCCGGCGGCGACGGTGACCGACAGGGCGGCGACAGTCGACCGGGACCGCTCCCCGCTCAGCGCGGTGCGGGCGGTCGCGATCGCCAGCGGGGTGAGGCCCAGCCCCAGGCCCTGCAGCGCGCGACCGCCGATCAGCCAGCCCAGCCCGAGCGGCAGCGCGGCCAGCACGCTGCCGGCCAGCACCACCGCCAGGACGACGAGCACCACGGTGCGCCGGTGCCGGCCGTCGCCGAGCCGGCCGATCACCGGGGTGGCCACCGCGCCCACGAGCAGGGTGACGGTCAGCGACCACTGCGCGCTCGGCACCGAGACGTGGTTGGCCTCGGCGATCGCCGGCACCAGCGGCGCGCCCAGGCTGCTGATGACCGCCACCAGCATCGCCAGGTAGACCAGCACCGGCACCAGCAGCGGGCGGGTGGGGGAGCGCTGGGCGTCGACCGTTGTCACGTGCACCAACCCTAGGCCGCGTCCGGGGTGCCCCGGGACGTGTGCTGGGCCACGCTGGGTGCGTGACCGACCGCCGAGCGTCCTGCATCGTCCCGCCGCTCCTGCTGCAGCGGCTGCTGGAGAGCCGGGACGCCGGTGTGCGCGCCGCCGCCCTGAGCACCCTGCTGACCACGACCCGGCTGCGCGGTGAGCGGGTGGTGCGCGCCTCGCAGGTGGGCAGCCCGCCACCGGCACAGGCCCGCCGGACGATCTCCGACTGCCAGCACCGCACCGACCTGGCCACCGCGGTGGTGGCCCGCACCGAGGACGGCCCGGTCTCGGCCGACCCCTCGGTGAACGCCGCGTTCGACGGCTTCGGCACCACTCGCGACTACTACCGGCAGGTGCACGACCGGAACTCGATCGACGACCGTGGCATGCGCCTGGACGGCTACGTGCACCGCGGCGTGGCCTACCAGAACGCCTTCTGGGACGGGCAGGAGATGGTGTTCGGCGACGGGGACGGCGAGGTGTTCACCGACTTCACCGGCTCGCTGGACGTGATCGCCCACGAGCTGACCCACGGCGTCACCGAGTACACCAGCGGTCTGGAGTACTCCGGGCAGTCCGGCGCGCTCAACGAGTCGGTGTCCGACGTCTTCGGCTCGGTGGTCAAGCAGTGGTCGCTGGGCCAGACCGCCGCTGACGCCGACTGGCTGATCGGTGCCGACGTCTTCACCCCGGCGATCGGCGCCGACGCGCTGCGGTCGATGCGGGCGCCGGGGCAGGCCTACGACAACGAGCTGCTCGGCAAGGACCCCCAGCCGGGTCACCTGCGCGACTACGTCGACCTGCCCGACACCGAGGAGGGCGACAACGGAGGGGTGCACGTCAACTCCGGCATCCCCAACCACGCCTTCTACCTGGCCGCCACCGGCATGGGGGGCCGGTCGTGGGAGGGCCCGGCGCAGATCTGGTACGCCGCGCTGCTGGCGTCGTCCCGGACGGCGGACTTCGCCGCCTTCGCCGCCACCACGGTCGCCCAGGCCGCCGCGCTGTACGGCGCCGACGCGCGGGAGGCGGTGGCCGCGGCCTGGGCCGGCGTCGGGGTGCAGCCGGGATGAGGGTGTCGCTCGCGACCTCCGGCGGCTTCGCGGCGGCCCTGCAGCTGGGGCGCCCGCCGCTCGTGGTGGACGCCGCCGACCTGCCCGCCGCGGACGCCGATCGGCTGGGGGCCCTCCTCGCCGCCGTCCGGCAGGAGGTCCCGCCCGAGGACGACGGGCGGGCCCGGGACGCGGGGACGAGCACCCTCAGCGTGGACGACGCCGGGACGACGACGGTGCTGCGCCGCTCGGACGCGGCGTCGACCGCGGCCTGGGAGGAGCTGCTCGACTGGGTGCGGCAGCACGCGTGAGCTCAGGACAGGGCGTGCGCCGCGCCCGCCGCGTCCAGCGCCCCGGCCAGCGCCGCCACCGCCATGGCGACGAGGGGCGCGCGCTGGGCCGGCGGGCAGCCGGCACCCACCCAGGACAGGCAGGCGGCGTCGAGGAACCCGAGGTAGCCGTGCAGCGCGTGGTCGGCGACCGGGTCCGCCGCCAGCCCGAGGATGCCGCGCAGCAGCTCGACGTAGCGGTCGCGCGCCCGGGCACGCAGCTCCGCGGCCGCCGGCACGTCGGAGTGCGCGTCCCGCAGCGGCGCCGCCCAGCCGACGGGGGAGTTGCTGATGACCTCGAGGTAGACCTCGATCGAGGTGGCCAGCCGCAGCCGGGGCGCCGCCCGGGGGCCGAGCGCGGTGTCGGCGGCGACCTGGCGGGTGAGCAGCTCGTCGATGCCCTCGGTCACCACGGCCACGTACAACCCGGTCTTGCTGGTGAAGTACCGGTGCACCAGCGCCTCCGACGAGCCCGCGGCCGCGGCGATGCCCGCGACGCTGACCGCGGCGTAGGGCGCCGTGGCGAAGGACTCCCGCGCGGCGTCGAGGATGGCGGTCCGCCGCTGCTCGGGGTCCAGTCGCCGGCGGGGGAGCCGATCGGTCCGGGGCACGGTGGCAACGCTAGTGAGGTACGGTCAGTTGCGCTAGTGAGCCTCGATCACTTGGAGACGTGACATGCCCGACTGGGTGCAGGACGCGGTGTGGTGGCAGGTCTACCCGCTGGGCTTCGTGGGCGCGGAGAAGGAGGCCACCGAGGTCGTCACCTCCCGGCTCGGCCACGTCACCGACTGGCTGGACTACGCCGTCGAGCTCGGCGCCAACGGCCTGGCACTGGGCCCGGTGTTCGCCTCCAGCACGCACGGCTACGACACCGTCGACCACGGCCGCATCGACCCCCGACTCGGCGACGACGAGGACTTCGACGAGATGGTGGAGGAGGCGCACGCCCGCGGCCTGCGGGTGCTGCTCGACGGCGTCTTCAACCACGTCGGCCGTCAGCACCCGGCCTTCACCGCGGTGGTCGAGCGCGGGCCCGAGGCGCCGTCGGCGGCCTGGTTCCGGCTGCGCTGGCCCGCGGACTGGCAGCCCGGCGTGGTGCCGGGGTACGACACCTTCGAGGGCCACGACCAGCTGGTCGCCCTCGACCACTCCGCGCCCGTGGTCGCCGACTGGGTCGCCGAGGTCATGACCCACTGGCTCGACCGCGGTGCCGACGGCTGGCGGCTCGACGCCGCCTACGCCGTCCCGCCCGCCTTCTGGGCGACGGTGCTGCCGCGGGTGCGCGAGGCGCACCCGGAGGCCTACGTCGTCGGGGAGGTCATCCACGGCGACTACGCCCGGATCGTCACCGAGTCGGGCATGGACTCCGTCACCCAGTACGAGCTGTGGAAGGCCGTCTGGAGCTCGCTCAACGACGGCAACCTGCACGAGCTGGCGCACGCCCTGGGCCGGCACGACGGCTTCCTCGACACGTTCGTGCCGATGACCTTCGTCGGCAACCACGACGTCACCCGGATCGCCAGCCGGCTCACCGACCCGCGCCACCTGCCGCACGCCCTCGCCGTGCTGTTCACCGTCGGCGGGACGCCGTCGGTCTACGCCGGGGACGAGCAGGCGTTCACCGGGGTCAAGGAGGACCGGGCCGGTGGGGACGACGCCGTGCGACCGCCGTTCCCGGACAGCCCCGAGGAGCTCGCGCCGTTCGGGGAGCCGACCTTCCGGCTGCACGAGCAGCTGATCGGCCTGCGCCGGCGGCACCGCTGGCTGCACACCGCCCGCACGACGATGCTGCACCGGGACAACCGGCAGCTCAGCTACGAGGTGACCGGCGACGGCGGCCGGCTCGTCGTGGCGCTCAACCTCGCCGACACCCCGGCCACGCTGCCCGCACCGGGCGCGGGCGCGGTGCTGGCCGGCGCGGGTGAGGTGCGCGGCGGCGCCGTCCGGCTGGACGCCCACGGCTGGGCCGTCCTGGACGGGTGAGCAACCGCACAGCCCGTCCGGGAAGCACCGGGCGCGCGGCGGCGTCGTCCTCGTACGTGACTGACACCCGGCCGTCCTCGCGCGCCTATGCGATGTGGGCGGTCGGCCTCCTCGCCTACGTCGTCGCCATCTTCCAGCGCGCCTCCCTCGGCGTGGCCGGGGTCGAGGCGCAGGAGCGGTTCTCCGCCGGGGCGTCGGCGGTCTCGCTGTTCCTGGTCCTGCAGCTCGCGGTCTACGCCGGGCTGCAGGTGCCGGTGGGCATCGCCCTGGACCGGTTCGGCTCGCGGCGGATGATCCTGGCCGGCGCGCTGACGATGTCGGTGGGCCAGCTGGTGCTCGCGCTGGCCACCGACGTGCCCACCGCGGTGGTGGCCCGGGTGCTGGTCGGCGCGGGCGACGCGATGACGTTCATCAGCGTGCTGCGGCTGGTGTCGCTGTGGTTCCCCGGTCGCACGGTCCCGGTGGTCACCCAGCTGACCGGCATCATCGGCCAGCTCGGGCAGATCGCGGCGGCCTACCCGCTGGTGCGGCTGCTGCACTCCGCCGGCTGGCAGCCCACCTTCCTCGGCGCGGCGGCGATGGGCGTGCTGGCCGCGGTCCTCGTGCTGGCCGCGTTGCACGACGCCCCGCCCGGCGCCGTCCCCGCCCCGGCGGCCGGCATGGCCCAGGTGCGCCGCAACCTGGTGGACACCTGGCGCGAGCCGGGCACCCGGATCGGGCTGTTCACCCACCTGGTCACCCAGTTCTCCGGCACCGTCTTCGCGCTGCTGTGGGGCTACCCGTTCCTGACCACCGGCCAGGGGCTGTCCGCCGGCGTCGCCGCCACCCTGCTCAGCCTGCTGGTGGTGGTGGGCATGGGCTTCGCGCCGCTGCTGGGCCGGCTGGTCTCCCGGTGGCCGCTGCGCCGGTCCAACCTGGTGTTCGGCATCCTCGGCCTCACCGCGGCGACCTGGACCGTCGTCCTGGCGTGGCCGGGCCGGGCGCCGCTGTGGCTGCTCGTCCTCCTGGTGGTCGTGCTGGCCACCAACGGGCCGGGCTCGATGATCGGGTTCGACTTCGCCCGCACCGAGAACCCGGTCGAGCGCTCCGGCAGCGCCAGCGGCGTGGTCAACGTCGGTGGGTTCATCGCCTCGCTGCTCACGGTGCTGGCCATCGGCTTCGTGCTCGACCTGATGACGCCGGGCAGCTCCACCGCCTACTCGCTGGACGCCTTCCGGGCCGCCTTCGCCGTGCAGTACGTGTTCTGGGCGATCGGGCTCGTCGGGGTGCTCACCCACCGCCGCCAGCTGCGCGCCCGGCTCGCCCGCGACGGCGTGGTGCTGGCCCCGCTGGCCGTCGCCGCCCGCGCCCGGCTCCGCGGCGGCTCGGCCTACGAGGTCTCGCGGCAGGGCTGACCGCCCACCCCGCGGGCCGGCTCGCGGTCGACCTGCTCGGCGGTCCACGCGGGGTCCTCCAGCGCCAGCAGGTGCCCGGCGCCCGCGCGCACCCGGAACGCCCAGTCCGGCCGGGTGGCGGCCAGCGCCGCGGCCCGGTCGGCACGGGACAGGGGGTCCTCGGCACCCTGCAGCCACAGCACCGGGACGTCGACGGCGGCCAGCGTCCGCCGCCAGGACCCGGCGTGGCCCAGCAGCGCCATGGTGTCGACGATCCCGGCCCACTGCTGCGCCTGGGCACCGGCGGCGTCCGCCCGGCCGGCCCGCCGCCGGGTCTCGGCCACCGAGGCGGCGACCGCCTCGGCCGGCACCCGCTCGGGGTGCAGGGTCGCCTGCCGCAGCTGCTGGTCGACCACCTGCTCGGGGGAGAGCGCGGCCAGCCGGTGCCGCACCGCGGCGGCGACCCCGGGCAGCCGGAGCAGTGCCCGCCGGGCCAGCAGGGCGACGTCCAGCCGGCCCTGCCCGCCGGGCACCGGCGGGGCGAGCAGCACCAGCCGGTCGACGGTGTCCGGGTGCTCGGCGGTGTGCTGGAGGGCGAGCACCCCGCCCATCGAGTGACCGAGCAGCACCACCGGGGCACCGACCACCTCGGTGAGGAAGCGGTACAGCATCCGGCGGTCGGCGGCCAGGCCCCGGCGGGAGACCGGCAGCCCGCTGCCCCCGTGCCCGAAGAGGTCGACGGCGAGCACCCGGTGCGTCCCGGCCAGCCGCGGGCCCAGCAGCCCCCAGTTGAGCGCCGACCCGCCCAGGCCGTGCACCGCGACGAGCACCGGGGCGCCGGCCGGGCCACCGAGGTCGAGCCAGTGCACCGGGCCGTCGAGGTCGGTGACCGTCGAGGTCGCCCCGGGCGGCCAGTCGGCGGGGCGGGCGGTGGTCGTAGCGGGCTGGGTCACGGCTGCTCCTCGGTCGGTGGTGCCGGCACCGTCCCGCGGGGGCGGGTGGGCGCGCACCACCCACCCGGCCGGGCCACCCGGGGTCAGCCGAGCCCCAGCTCCCGTCCCCGCCGCACCGCGTCCGCCCGGCAGTCGACGCCCAGCTTGCGGTAGAGGCTCGCCACGTGGCCCTTGACCGTGTTGACCGACAGGTGCAGCTCGCCGGCGACCTCCCGCCGGGTCAGCGGCCCGGCCAGGGCGCGCAGCACGGACACCTCCCGGTCGGTGAGCGGCTCGGCCAGCACCGCCCGGCTGTGCTCGGCGGCCAGGCCGCCCGCCTGCCGGGTGAGCTCGCCGATCGGTCCGGACAGGTCCAGCGCGGTGTCCGCGACCGCCTCGCGGGCCTGGTCCAGCAGGGCCAGCGCGGCTGCGCCCTCACGGGTGGCCACGGCGACGCGGGCCGCGGCCACGAGGACCAGCGCGGCGACGGCCGGGTGGGCCTGCACCGCCACCAGCCGGGCCGCCCGGGCCGACCGCCGCCGGGCGCCGGTGAGGTCGCCGGCCCGCTCGTCGAGCAGCGCGCCGGTGGCGTGCAGCAGCGCGACGGCCGGTGCCGCGGCGTCGGCGAGCTGCTCCTCCACGGCGGCGGCCTCGGCCGCGGTCGTGCGCAGCAGCGCCGCCGCGGCGTCGGCGTCACCGCAGGCAGCCCGGCACCAGGCCAGCAGCCCGGCGACCTCCAGCCGTGAGGAGGCCGGCAGCACCTCGACCGCCGGTGCGCTCCAGGCGGCCTCCAGCACCGCGCGCGCGTCGGCGGGCGTGCCGGCGGCGAGCAGGGCGCCGCCCAGCGCCACCCGCGCGACCACCCAGCCCGGCAGCGCCGGGTCGGTCTCGACGTCCACCGCCCGGACGGCGCTCTCCCGCGCGGCGGCCGGGTCGCCGGTGCTGCCGTACACCGACCGCAGGGCGGCGATCGCCCCGGCGCTCGAGGCGAAGCCGGGGTACCCGGGGTCGGCGTCGGGCAGGGCGCGCTCGGCCCGGTCCAGCAGCCCCGGGACCCGCTCCAGCCGGCCGGTGACCCCGGCGGCCCAGGCCAGGGAGACCAGCAGCGGGACGTCGAGGGTGGTCCGTGGTCCGAGCCGGTCACCGAGCTGGGCGAAGACCCCGACCCGCCCGGCGGCGATGAACCAGGCGGCGTGCGCCACGAGCACGGCGGCGGCCCCCGGGGCGTCCCCGGCGGCGAGCCGGGCACGCACCGCCTCCTCGGGCAGCCCGTGCTGCAGCGACCAGTCGGCGGCCCGGCGCTGCAGGTCCGCGACCCGGGCGGGGGAGTCCGCCGCCCGCAGCACGGCCGCCCGGACGAGCGGGTGTGCCCGGTACCAGCCGCCGCCGGTGGCCGAGACCAGGACGCCGTCGCGGTCCAGCGCGGCCAGCCGGGCGGTGGAGCCCGCGGTGTCCAGCGCCGCGTCGCACAGCGACCCCGACACCCGGTCCAGCGCCGCGGCGCACAGCAGCAGGTCCCGGCTCTGCGCCGGCAACCGCTCGAGCACCTCGGCGGTCAGGTACTCCACCGCCGTCCCCTCACCGGGCGGCTCCGGCGGAGTGCGGCCCTCGGCCCGGTCGCGCAGCGCCAGCCCGCCCAGCACCAGGCCGGCCGCCCAGCCCTCGGTGCGGCGCAGCAGGCCGGTCACCGCGGCGGGGTCGGGCACCCCGCGCACCAGCCGGGACAGCAGCTCGCGGGCCTCACCGCCGGTCAGCCGCAGGTCCGCGGTGCCCACCTCGGCCAGCCGGCCCCGGGCGCGCAGCCGCGGGACGCCCACCGGCGGTGCCGAGCGGCTGCCCAGGACCAGGTGCAGCGGCGCCGGGAGGTGGTCGACGAGGAAGTCCAGCCCCTCGGTCACCGGCCCGGCGGGCACCTCGTGCACGTCGTCCAGCACGAGCACCAGCCGGCCGCGGTGGGCGGCGAGCCCGTTGAGCAGCTCGGGGACGGCGACGGCGAGCGGGTCGACCGACGGCACCGCCAGCGCTGCGGCGGCCCGGGCGGTGGCCGCCGGCGCCACCGCGGCCAGGGCGGCCACGACGTGCGCCCAGAACCGGCCGGGGTCGTCGTCGGCGGCGTCGAGGGTCACCCAGGCCAGCGAGCCGGCCGGCTGCGCGGACGCCCAGGCGGCGAGCAGGGTCGTCTTCCCCTCACCGGCCCCGGCGGTCACCGTCGTCACCGGGACGTCGCGTGCGGCGTCGAGCCGGCGGGTCAGCCGCGGGCGGGGCACCAGCGAGGCCGGCGGCGGGGGGACGGTGAGCTTGACCGCCAGCACCGGTCCCGCGGCGCCGTCCGTGCTGGTCACGGCAGTGGTCTACCGGGCCGGGCCCCCGGCGTCCAGCCCCGGGGCGTCTTCGCCGACCCCGCACCCGACCGGGCGGCGACGGTCAGCCGGCGCGCAGCCGCAGGCCCTGGCCGGGGCGCAGCTGGGCGCACCGGTCGACGTCGGCGTCGGTGACGTAGCCGATGACCGGGTAGCCGCCGGTGACCGGGTGGTCGGCGAGGAAGAGCACCGGCGTGCCCGACGGGGGCACCTGCAGCGCGCCGCGGACCATCCCCTCGCTGGGCAGCTCCCCGGCGCGCAGCCGCTCCAGCGGGACGCCGTCCAGTCGCAGCCCGACCCGGTTGCTCTCGCTGGTGACGCTCCACCGCTGCCCGGTCAGCGCGCTCCAGCCGGCGGGGCCGAACCAGTCCGCGCGCGGGCCGGGGAGGACCGCGACGGTCAGGTCGCCGGCCGAGGGGTCGGGCACCGCGGCCAGGTCGACCCCGGGCAGCGGTGCGGCCGGCGCACCGACCGGCAGCACGTCCCCGGCGGCGACGACCGCCGGTCCCAGGCCGGCCAGGACGTCGGTGGCGCGCGACCCCAGCACCGGCGGGACGGCGATCCCGCCCCGCACCGCGAGGTAGGTGCGCAGCCCGGCGGCCGGGGCGCCCAGCCGCAGTTCGGCACCGGCGCGCAGCAGGGTCGGGGCGTCGTGCGGGGAGCCGGGGCAGCGGGCGCCGGTGGTGACCACGAGCAGGTCGGTGTCCGCGCGGACGGCGAGCCCGCCGAGGGTCACCTCCAGCACGGCGGCGTCGAGGGGGTTGCCCACCAGCCGGTTGGCCAGCCGGGCCGAGGCGCGGTCGGCGACGCCGGAGCGGCCGATGCCCAGCGCGGCCTGGCCGGGCCGGCCCTCGTCCTGCACCGTGGTCAGCGGGCCCGGGGCCAGCACGGTGAGGCTCACGACGTCCCCCTCACGACGCCGCCACGAAGCGCACCCGGGTGCCCGGTCGCAACAGCGCCGCCGGGTCGCGGTCCAGGTCGAAGACGGCGACGTCGGTGCGGCCGATGAGCTGCCAGCCGCCGGGGGACTCGCGCGGGTAGACGCCGCTGAACTCCCCGGCCAGCGCGACCGAGCCCGGCGGCACCTTCGTGCGCGGGGTCGACCGGCGCGGCACGTCCCAGGCGCCCCCGGGCTGGACCAGGTAGCCGAACCCGGGCGCGAAGCCGCAGAAGGCGACGGTCCACGCCGCCCCGGTGTGCCGCTCGACCAGCTCGCCGGGGGTGAGCCCGAGCAGGTCGGCGGCGTCGGCGAGGTCGGCGCCGTCGTAGTGCACCGGCAGCTCGACGGTCTCCCCGTGCTGCCGGTCCCCGGGGCGGGGGACCGTCGTCCGCACGGCGTCGGCGACCGCGGCCAGGGTCGTGCGCGCCGGGTCGGTCACCAGCAGCACCGTGCGGGCCGCGGGCACCACGTCGACGACGCCGGCGGGCGGGGCGTCGGCCAGCGCGGCGTACAGCGCCAGGACGTCGTCGAGCCCGTCGAGCTCGACCAGCAGCGCGGCGCTGCCGCTGGGGAGCAGCCGCATCAGGCGAACGGGGTCAGGGCGACCCCGGCGGTGGTCAGCGCGGCGCGCACCTGCCGGGCGATCTCGACCGCGCCCGGGGTGTCGCCGTGCACGCAGATGGAGCCCGGCGTGAGGGTCAGCTCGCCGCCCTCGACGTCCCGGACCGGCTCGCCGGCGGCCATCGCCACGCACCGGGCGGCGATCTCGGCCGGGTCGTGCAGCACCGCCCCGGGCAGCCGGCGGGACACCAGCGTGCCCTCCGGGGTGTAGGCGCGGTCGGCGAACGCCTCGTGCACGACGGTCAGCCCGGCCTCGGCCGCCAGCCGGAGCCATGCCGAGCCCGGCAGCCCCAGCACCGGCAGGGTCGGGTCGAGCGCGACGACCGCGGCGACCACCGCGGCGGCCTGCTCCTCGTGGTGCACGATCGCGTTGTAGAGCGCCCCGTGCGGCTTCACGTAGCGGACCCGGTCGCCGGCGATCCGGGCGAAGGCCTGCAGCGCGCCGACCTGGTAGACCACGTCGGCGGTGAGCGCCTCGGGCTCCATGTCGATGAACCGGCGGCCGAAGCCGGGGAGGTCGCGGTAGCCCACCTGCGCGCCGATCGCGACCCCGGACTCGACCGCCTTCGCGCACACCCGCCGCATGATCGCGGCGTCGCTGGCGTGGAAGCCGCAGGCGACGTTGGCGCTGGTGACCACGCCGAGCAGGGCGTCGTCGTCGCCGAGGGTCCACTGGCCGAAGCCCTCGCCGAGGTCGCTGTTGAGGTCCATGCCGCTCTCCTTGCCCGGTCGGCCGGTCAGCGGAACAGGTCGATGACCGGCTGCACCGACCGGACGGCCAGGAACAGCGTCAGCAGCCAGGCGACCCAGCCGATCACCAGCAGCCAGCGCGGGTAGCGGTAGCCGTTGAGCAGGTCGGTGCGGCGGGTGGCCACCCACAGCAGGACGGCGATGCCGATGGGCAGCAGCAGCCCGTTGAACGCCCCGGCGAACACCAGCAGCGTCGTCGGTGCGGTGCCGATCAGCAGGTAGACGGCCGTGGTGACCGCGATGAATGCGACGACGAGCAGGGTGCGCGTGCGGTCCGACGTCGTCCGGGAGGTCACGAAGGACACCGACGTGTAGCTGGCACCGATGACGCTGGTGATCGCCGCGGCCCACAGCACGATGCCGAACACCCGCAGGCCCACCTCGCCGGCGGCTTGCTGGAACGCCGAGGCGGCCGGGCTGGCCGGGTCGAGGGCCGCACCACCGGCGACGACGCCGAGGATGGCCAGGAACAGCACCACGCGCATGACCGCGGTGATCAGGATGCCGGTGATGGAGCCGCGGGTGATGTCGCGGACGTGGTCGGCACCGCTGACGCCGGAATCGAGGAGCCGGTGTGCGCCGGCGTAGACGATGTAGCCGCCGATCGTGCCGCCGACCAGGGTGGTGATCGCCAGGAAGTCCACCTGCTCGGGCAGGACGACGTTCTTGAGCGCCTGACCGACGGGCGGGCCGGAGGTGATCGCGATGTAGGCGGTCAGCGCGATCATCGCGATCCCCAGCACGACGACGATCCGGTCGACGGCGACGCCGGCCTTCTTGCTGAGGAAGATGCCGATCGCGATCAGTGCCGACAGGGCTCCGCCGAGCTTCGGGTCCAGCCCGAGCATCGCGTCCAGGCCCAGCCCGGAGCCGGCCACGTTGCCGATGTTGAACACCAGCCCGCCGACGAGCAGGAAGGCGGCCATCACCCAGCCGAGGCCCGGGGCGACCAGGTTGCCCAGCTCCTGGGCGCGGCGGCCGCTGACGCCGATCACCCGCCAGACGTTCAGCTGCAACGCGATGTCGACCAGGATCGAGATGACGATCGCGAAGGCGAAGGCCGCGCCCAGCCGCACCGTGAAGGTGGTGGTCTGGGTGATGAAGCCCGGCCCGATCGCCGAGGTGGCCATCAGGAACATCGCGCCCAGCAGGGTGGAGCGGGTGCTGGTGGCCAGCCGCCCGCCCGGTGCCGGTGTCGTGGTGCCGTGCGACTCGTGCGCCATGGGAGCTCCCCGGTCGGGTCGGTCGGGACCGCACTGCGGCACCCGTCGGGGCGTCGTCCCCTTGGCGGGTGAACCTAGAGAGTTGTTGAACAATCCGACAAGAGGATCGCTGCACATTTAACTGCCGCGACACACGCCGACCGGGCAGGATGGCCGCATGACCGACGCGCACGACGAGGGCTGGCTGCGCACCGTCGCCTCCGAGGTGCGCAGCTTCGACCGGTCCAGCACCGCCGAGCGGGTCGCGGAGCTGCTGCGCGCCCGGGTGATCGAGGGCGACCTGCCCCCGGGCACCCGGCTGAGCGAGGAGCAGCTGGTCGAGGTCCTGCACGTCTCCCGCGGCACCCTCCGCGAGGCGTTCCGGCTGCTCACCCACGAGGGCCTGCTGGTGCACCGGCTGCACCGCGGCGTGTTCGTCCCCGAGCTCGACGAGGACGACCTGGTCGACCTGTACCGGGCCCGCCGCGCCATCGAGGGCGGCGTCGTCCGGCGGCTGGAGGGCACCGACGCTGTCGCGTTGCGGCCGCTGCACGACGCGGTCGCCGCCGGTGAGGACGCCACCCGCCGTGGTGACTGGCCCGCCGTCGGGACGGCGAACATGCGCTTCCACCTGGCCCTGGTGGCGCTGGGGCGCAGCCGGCGGCTGGACGAGACGGCGGCGCGGCTGTTCGCCGAGCTGCGGCTGCTCTTCCACACCATCGACAGCCCGCGCTCGCTCCACGAGCCCTACGTGCAGCGCAACCGGGCGCTGCTGGACCTGCTGGCCGCCGGTGACACCGAGCAGGCGGCGAAGGAGCTCGACGCCTACCTGCACGACTCCGAGGCGCAGCTGCTCTCCGTCCACCGCGACTCACCCCGGAGGAACCCGTGACCGCCACCCTGCCCGCGGCCGACCCGGCCGCCGCCCGCGCGCACTTCCGCGACGGGCTCGCCGTCCCCTCCTCGGGCTGGGCGCCCGGGCACACGCAGGCCAACCTCGTCGTCCTCCCGCGGGAGTGGGCGTACGACATGCTGCTGTTCGGCCAGCGCAACCCGCAGCCGGTGCCGCTGCTGGACGTCACCGACGCCGGGTCGTACCGCACGGCCCTGGCCCCGGACGCCGACCTGCGCTCCGACCTGCCCCGCTACCGCGTCTGGCGCGACGGCGAGCTGGTCGCCGAGCCGACCGACGTCACCGACCTGTGGACGCCGGACCTGGTCGCCTTCCTCATCGGCTGCAGCTTCAGCTTCGAGACCGCCCTGCTGGACGCCGGCGTCCCGGTGCGCAACATCGAGCAGGGCCGCAACGTGTCGATGTACCGCACCGACCGGCAGTGCCGGCCCGCCGGGCGGCTGTCGGGCCCGCTGGTGGTCTCCATGCGCCCGGTGCCCGGCTCCACGGTCGCCACCGCGGTGCAGGTCACCGGCCGGATGCCCCAGGTGCACGGTGCGCCCGTGCACGTCGGCGACCCGGCGGGCCTGGGCATCGCCGACCTCGCGCAACCGGACTTCGGCGACCCGGTGGAGCTCGCCGACGGCGACGTCCCGGTCTTCTGGGCGTGCGGGGTCACCCCGCAGGCGGCGCTGATGGCCTCGCGCCCGCCGTTCGCGATCACCCACGCGCCCGGGCACATGTTCGTCACCGACGTCCCGGACGCCGTCTACCGCCAGCTCTAGGTCAGCCCTGCCGGACGTCCTCGGCGCAGCGGTCGAAGGCCGCGGTGTTCTCCGCGGCCTCGGCGCTGCTGAGGGCCCCGCCGCCGGGGGCGCTGACCGGTCCGCCGGTCCAGCTGAGGTCCAGGCCCGAGGGCGCCAGGGTCACCCGGAAGCCCTGCGGGGTCAGGCAGTCGCGCAGCCGCAGCCAGTAGGCGGCGTTCCGGTCGGGGTGCAGCGGCACCCCGCGCAGCGGCGCGTTGAGGGTCCGCGGCGCACCGGCGCCGACGATCTGCCCGTCGCGGTAGGCGATGGCCACCCCGGCGTGGTCGACCAGCGGCGTGGCCACCTCACCGAGGGAGACCCCGTCGACGACGGGCAGCTCGGCGTAGGAGCGCACCAGCCGGCCGGTGGCGTCGCGGTCCTGGCCGGGGGAGTACTCGACCCGGTCGCCGGGCAGGCCGACGACGACCAGCGGCCCGGTGGGCCCGCTGGCGTCCTGCAGCGTGATCGGCACGTCCGGTGCGGCGTCGCCGGTGCCCAGCCACAGCGTCAGCCGCTCCGGCGGCGCGCCCGCGCGGCCGGCGAACCAGGCGGTGCGGAACCCGTCGCCGACCCGCCCCATCACCAGCGCCCAGCGGTGCCCACCGGGGACGTCGCCGGCGAACAGCACCCGGCGGGTGTCCGCAGGAGGCGAGAGCACCCCCAGCGCCGCGTTCGGCGGGCTCGCCCACTCGATGGCCGCCACCCCGGCCACGAACTCCGCGTCCCCGGCCAGCGACCCGCGGGTGGGGACGTCATACAGCGAGGGGCCGGCCGGCTCCACCACGTCGGCGGCCGGCGGGGGCGCCGGCTGCGCTGCCGGGCCGGGGAGCGCGGCCAGGACGGCGACGGCGACGGCGACCGCTGCGGCCGCGGTCCTGCCCGCGTGCCGCCGGCGGCGCCGGGTGCTCAGCGCGAGCGCGCGGGCGGCGGTGTCCGCGGGGCGGGGCGCGTGCCGGGCGAGGAGGGTCAGCCGGTCCCGCAGGTCCTGCTGCACGTCGGGCACCCGGGCTCCCTCCCTCGGCGTCCCCGCGATCCTCCCTCGTCCCGGCCGCCGGCCGCTGGGTCAGTCCGTGGCGGGTCCGAGGTAGCAGGCCTCGCTGGCCCGGTCCCGCTCGGCCTCCTCGGCGCTGGAGAGCGCACCGGTCCGCGGGTCCTCGAAGTAGACGCCCGCGCTCGGGGGTGCGGCTTGCACCGTGAACCCCGCCGCGGTCAGGCACTCCGCGACCGCCGTCGGGTCGGGCGGGGTCTCCGGGAAGTCGGTGGGCGTCCACGGCGGGGTGCCCGTGTTCAGGATGATGCCCACCGGGGTGCGCACGCCGTTGCGGAGCTGGACCAGCTCCGCGGACGTGTCCGGGCCGAACGCGACCGGGGTCTTCACGAGGCCGACGAGCGCGCCGTCGACCTCGCGCAGCTCGGTGAACTCCCGCCCCAGGCTGCGGTCGGGGGCGCGGTCGAGGGTGGCGGAGTACTCCGCACCGACCCCCGGGTCGGCCAGCACCACGAGCGGTCCGGTCTCCGCGGACACGTCCATGAGCGCGAGCGGCAGGCCCCGCGCGTAGCCGGTCGGGCCGTAGGCCTCCGACAGCTCCGCGGGCGCCGCGCCCCGCGGACCGGCGAACCAGTTGATCACCCACTGCGAGCCGCTGCGGGCCATGACCACGGCCCAGCGGTGACCGCCCGGCACGTCCGCGGCGTAGACCACCCGGCGCGAGTCGGCGTCGGCGGGCCGGGAGAGCTCGATCCCACCGGACGCCGACGACCACGGCAGCGCCGCCACCGCGGCCAGGAACCCCGGGTCGTCGGCGAGCGACCCGCGCGGCGGCTGCTCGTAGACCGCCGGCGGCCGGGGTCCCGAGGGCGCCGTCGCGGCGGCCTGGACGGCGGGCACCACGTCGGCGGGCCGGGCGAGCGTCGCGGCGGTCCCGAGCACGGCCACCGCTCCGGCGGCGGCCACCCAGCGGACCGCACGGACCCTGCGGCCGCGGTTCACCGCGAGCACCCGCTGGGCCGTGCCGTCGCCGTCGGGGAGCGGCGCGCGCTGGGCGAGGCGGGTCAGCCGGGCGCGGACGTCCTGGTGCCCAGCCGGCCCGTCCGTACCCGCTCGCGCCATGGGGGCGTCCGTCACTGGTCAGCCCCCGTCCGCCTGCACGTGGCAGGCCGCGGCCGCCTCGTCCCGGGCCGCGACCTCGGCGCTGGTGATCTCGTCGCGGTCGCTCTCCGACCAGGCCACATCCTGGGCGCCCGGGCCGTCCTGCACCCGCAGCCCGAGCGCCGTCAGGCACTCCGCCACCACCGCGTCCTCCGGTGGCTCGCCGACCCCGTCGTACCAGCTGTCCCACGGGGCGTGGGTGTAGTGGACCTCGTAGACCTGCGACCGGCTCGCGCCGCGGACCTGGTACAGCTCCCCGGCGTCGTAGGTGAGCGGCGTCGTCACCGAGCCCAGCAGGGCGCCGTCGACGACCGGGAGCGGGTCGAAGTCGCGGACCAGCCGACCGTCGGGCGCGCGGTCGCGGCCGGGGGAGAACTCGGCCGAGACCCCGGGCTCGGCGAGCACCAGGAGCGGGCCGCGGCCCTCGGAGGCGTCCATGACCGCCAGGGGGGCCAGACCCGACCAGGGGAGGGGCGCGTAGGCCTCGACCAGCTGGGACGGGGCGGCCCCGCGCGGGCCGGAGAACCAGTTCACCGCCCACTGTTGCTGCCAGCGGGCCATCACCACGACCCAGCGGTGCCCGCCGGGCACGTCGGCGGCGTAGACGACCCGGCGGCTGTCCGGTTCGACCTGGCGGAGGGCTCCGGAGGCCGGGTCGAGCACGCCCGACCACGGCAGCGCCGCCGCCTGCGCGAGGAACCCGGCGTCGTCGGCGAGCGACCCGCGGGCCGGCTGCTCGTAGACCTGCGGTGGCGGGGTGCCCGCGGAGCTGCTCGGAGCCGGCTGCGCGGCTGCGACCACCTCCTCGGGCCGGGCGAGGGTGGCAGCGGTGCCGAGCACGACGACGGCCACGCCGGCGGCGACCCACCGGGCTGCGCGCAGTCTGCGGTGCCGGTTGGTGGCCAGCGCACGGTCGGCGGTGTCGCCGCTCCCCGGCACCCCGGCCGCGAGCCGGCGCAGTCGGGCGGCGACGTCGTGCGCGTCGGTGCCGTGCGCGTCGGTGGAGCGCAGGTCGGTACCGGGCACGTCGGTACCGGTCACGTCGGCCTCCGGTAGATCGCCCACGGGTCGTCGTCTGCGGCGGGCACGGACCCGGCGGGCAGGGACCCGGCGGGCGCGGGGGCGGCAGGTGCGGCGGCGGGCACGGGTGCGGTTCCGGCCGGAGGTGTGGCGGTGCCCGGGCGGCGGAAGGCGGCGTCCGGGTCGCCGTCCGCGCGCGGCCCGCGGGCCCAGACGCTGGTGGCGGGCGGCACGGCCACCGGCACCGGCTCGGGGTGAGCGTCGGGTGCGGGGTCGGGCTCGAGCAGGTCGCCGAGGGTCTGCACGGCGGTGTCCAGGGCGTCGGCCACCACGCGAGGCGAGCGGCCCAGCAGCTCCGCGACCGTCTCCTCGTCCTGCCCCTCGACCAGCCGGAGGACGACGACCGCACGGGCGGTGGGGCCGAGGGCGGTCAGTGCGGCCAGCCAGCGGCGGTCACCGGGGTCGAGGCGGTCGACGGCGGGCCGGTCGTCGTCCGGTCCGTCCAGGGTGCCGATGGTCCCGCCGGACGCGGAGAGCCGGGTGCCCCCCAGCGCCGCGGTGACCAGTGCCGTGCGGGTGTCGGCCAGCGCGTCGGCGGGCGTGGACAGCCGGCGCCAGCGGCGGTGGGTGCGGGCCAGCGCGGCGACCACCAGGTCGTCGGCCTGCGCCGGGTCGCCGGTCAGCAGCAGGGCGGTGCCGCGCAACTGCTGCTCGCAGTCGGCGACGAAGGTCGCGAAGTCGTCGGTCTGCCGGTCCATCCCCGTCCTCCGTTCGTCGCCGCACTGTAGGGGGCCGGAACCGTTCCGTCAGCCAGGCGGCACACTCGGCGGTGATGACGTCACCCGATCCCACCGTCGTCGCCCGGCTGCGCGCGGCCGGCTGTGTGTTCGCCGAGGACGAGGCGGTGCTGCTCGAGGCCGCCGCACAGACCCCCGCCGAGCGCGACGGGCTGGTCGCCCGCCGGGTGGCGGGGGAGCCGCTGGAGCAGGTGCTCGGGTGGGCGGAGTTCTGCGGGCAGCGGTTCGTCGTCGAGCCGGGGGTGTTCGTGCCACGCCGGCGCACCCAGCTGCTGGTCGACGCGGCCGTGGCGGTGGGCGGCCCGGGTGCCGTCGTCCTGGACCTGTGCTGCGGGGTGGGCGCGGTCGGTGCCGCGGTCGCCACCGCGCTGGGCGGGGTCGAGCTGCACGCTGCCGACGTCGACCCCGCGGCCGTCCGCTGCGCGCGGCGCAACCTGGCCGGGCTCGGGGCCGTGTACGAGGGCGACCTGTTCGACCCCCTGCCGGTCGCGCTGGCCGGCCGGGTCGACCTGCTGGTCGTCAACGCCCCCTACGTGCCCACCGCCGCGATCGCGCTCATGCCGCCGGAGGCGCGCGACCACGAGGCTCGCGCGGCGCTCGACGGCGGCGCGGACGGGCTCGTCGTGCACCGCCGCGTCGCCGCCGGCGCGCGGCGCTGGCTGGCACCGGGCGGGACGCTGCTGATCGAGACCAGCCGGCGGCAGGCGCCGGGCACGCAGGCGCTGGTCGCCGGAGCCGGCCTCGCCGCTCGGGTGCTCACCGACGACGAGCTCGACGGCACTGCGGTCGTGGGCCGGCTGGGCTGACAGCCCTCCGACCCGACCGGAGCCGGACGACGGTCGAGACCTGCCCGTGGCGCTGTGGGCAGGTCTCGACCGGTGGGCGACCCAGGAGGGCCGGCCCGGGTGTCAGGAGGGCTGGACGCCGAAGGCCGTCGCGAGCTTCTCGATCTTGCGGGCGCGGCCGAGCCGGGGCAGGTCGCTGCCGTCGCGGATGACCTGGCCGCGGGCGTCGAAGTCGGCCAGGAAGTCGCGGGCCCAGGCCACGTCGGAGGGTGCGGGGCTGATGACCTCGTTGATCACCGGCAGCTGGTCGAGCTGGAGGCACAGCTTCCCGGTGAGGCCCAGGGAGACCGTCAGCGCCGACTGCTCGCGCAGGATCGGGTGGCTCGCGCTCACCGTGGGGCCGTCGATCGGGCCGGGCAGGCCGCCGACCCGGCTGGCGATGACCAGGCGGGAGCGCGGGTAGGCCATCGCCAGGTCGTCGGCGCTGGTGCCGGTGTCGCGGCGGTAGTCGCCGCTGCCGAAGGCCAGCCGGAAGGCGCCGCGGGCCGAGGCGATGTGCACGGCCTCCTCGATGCCCAGGGCGGACTCGACCAGCGCGAGCACCGGGGTCGCGCCGCCGAGCCGGTCGAAGGTCTCGGTGACGTGCTCGGCGGCCTCGGTCTTGGCCAGCATGACGCCGGCGAGGCCAGGCACGCCCTTGAGCTCGTCGACGTCGTCGGACCAGAACTCGGTGGACCGGTCGTTGATCCGCACCCAGGCGCGCTTGTCGCCGGAGGAGAGGTAGTCGACGACGTCGGAGCGGGCGCCCGGCTTGCGGGCGGGGTCGACGGCGTCCTCGATGTCGAGCACGACCTGGTCGGCCCGCGACGCGTGCGCGTCGTCGAAGAGCTCGGTACGGGCGCCGTTGACCAGCAGCCACGAACGGGCGATCCCGGGGTCCACGCTTCTGCCTCTGTGCACGCGGACATTGTGGCGGGGGCCACCTCCGGCGTCTCCTCCGGGGTCACCGGTGCCCGTGGAACCGGTCACGCCGCGGTGCGCCCGAGCCGGTCCAGCAGGCCCAGGTGCCAGTCGACGTCGACCCGCCGGCCGCTGGACCCGCGGGGCCGGACCAGGTCGAAGCGCACCAGCTCCGGGTCGCGGCCCGGCCGGCGGGAGTCGGCCCACAGCAGCGCCAGGTGGTCGCGCCGTGGCGGGCCGACCGGGACGACGTCCAGGGCCAGCTGCAGGTGCAGCTGCGCGGTGGGCTGCTGGGCGTAGTAGTCGCGCAGGCCCTGGGTGTCGGCGGCGGGCAGCTCGCCGTCCTCGGAGTGCCAGACCCGCAGCACCTCGGTGGGCGTGCGGAGGATCAGCCCGCTCATCGGCAGGCCGAGGTTGTCGTTGCCGGGTTCCAGCAGCTCCAGCTGGGTGCCGAACGGGTCGTCGTCGTGCTCGGCGTAGGGGCGCAGCTGCTCCATCGCCTCGCGCCGGACCAGCTGGTGGTCGAGGTGGCGGTCGGCGGAGGGCAGCCAGCCGTGCTCGGCGTGGATGGCCCGGCTGACGGTGAGCCCGCGGAGGAGGGCGTCGCGCACCTCGACCAGCAGCGGGTGCAGCCGGCGGACGACGGCGTCGGAGGGGTGGTCCACGGGCAGGAGTGTGCCGGGCGGGTCCGACGTTCCCGGCAGACTCACCGGCCGTGTCCTCCTCCGCGCGCCCGCTCACCCTCGTCACCGGCGGCAGCCGGGGGATCGGTGCGGCCACCGTCGTGCACCTCGCCGGCCTGGGCCACGACGTCGTCGTCGGCTACCGGAGCAGTGCAGCCGAGGCCCGGGCCGTGGTGTCGGCCGCGGAGGCGCTCGGGGCGCGGGCGGTCGCCGTCCGGGCCGACGTCGCCGACCCCGACGACGTCGACGCGCTGTTCGACGTGGCGGCCGGGCTCGGCCCGCTCACCGGGCTGGTGGCCAACGCCGGGCTCACCGCACACCTGGGCGACCTCGCCGACACCCCGGTCGAGGTGGTCCGGCAGGTGCTCGACGTCAACCTGCTCGGCGTCGTCCTCTGCGTGCGGCGGGCGGCTCAGGTCATGTCGCGGCGGCGGGGCGGGGGCGGCGGTGCGATCGTCACCGTCTCCTCGAGCGCGGCGACGCTGGGCTCACCGCACGAGTACGTGCACTACGCCGCCGCGAAGGCCGGCGTCGACGCGCTGACCACGGGCCTGGCCAAGGAGCTCGCGGACGACGGCGTGCGGGTCAACGCGGTCGCGCCCGGGCTGGTGCGCACCGGCATCCACGCCGGGGCCGGGGACGCCGGGCGGCTGGACCGGGTCGTCGCTCGCGTGCCGATGGGGCGGGCGGGGGAGCCCGACGAGATCGCCCCCGCCATCGCGTGGCTGCTCGGGCCCGAGGCGAGCTACTGCACCGGCGCCGTGCTGCGGGTGGCCGGCGGGCTGTAGGTCGGCGGGTGCGCCCGTCGTCGTCCGGGCGGTGCGAGGTGGGCTGTGGGTCGCCGGGTGTGCAGCCGGAGGGCTGCTGGTCGCCGGTCGCGCCCGTTGCTGTCCGGTCGGCGGGCGGCGCGTCACCAGGCCGGGACGGTGCCGTCCGGCTGCAGGAACTCGAGGCGGTTGCCCACGGGGTCGTCGACGTAGCACCGGCGGTGCCCGGGGAAGTCGCCGTCCCAGCGGACCTCGATGCCGGCGGCGGCGAGCCGGGCGACCAGGGCGTCGATGTCGCGCACCAGGATGCCCGGGTGGGCCTTGCGGGCGGGGCGGAAGTCGGCCTCGACGCCGAGGTGCAGCTCCAGGACGTCGCCCCGCACCCAGAGTCCACCGCGGGCGGCCAGGGCCGGCGGCTTGGGCACCTCGGTGAGGCCGAGGACGCCGACGTAGAAAGTCCGGCAGGCGTCCTCGCTGCCGGCCGGGACGGCCAGCTGGACGTGGTGCAGCGCGAACCCCAGGGGCGTCTCGGCGTGCGGCCCGTAGCCGTGAGCGGTCACGGGACGAGCTTGCCGGAGGGGCGCACCCGTCGCCCGGACGGCTCACCGGCACGGCCGCTGCGCCGTCGTCGTCGGGGGCTGTCGCGGCCTCGTCCGGGACGGCGGAACTGTCGTACCCCTCGCATAGCTTCGGGTCGTGTTCAGCGGCTACGGGGTGGGGATCACGGTCGTCGACCGTGCCGAGCTCCGGGGCGCCTGGCCGCCGCCTCCACCTGGCGTCACGCGGCGGCGGTCGCGGCTCTCGGAGCTGCTGGCGCCGGAGTCGTTCTGCGAGTCCGAGCTGGTGCGGGAGATGGGTGCGGTCGCCGACGGGCGGGGGCAGTTGGCCGCCTACGACGCGTTCCTGATCGCGCAGATGGCTGCCCGCCGTCCGGCGCAGACCGATCTGACCGAGGACCAGCCCGGCCACGGGGTGGAGGGCTGGGCGCCGACTCGGGTGCCGGTGGGTGTCTCGGAGTTCCTGGTCGACGAGCTGGCGCTGATGCGTGGCATCTCGCTGGCGGCAGCGACGGGGTTGGCGGAGCGGTCGCTGGCACTGGTGCGCGAGCTGCCCGCCACCTGGGAGGCGCTGGCCGACGGGCTGGTGGACGAGCCGCGGGCGAACGCGATCGTGCGTGCGCTGGCCGGGCAGTCGCAGTCAGCGGGTGGTCCGGTGGAGCCCGCGGTCGTGGCCGAGGTCGAGGCGCAGGCGCTGGAGTGGGCGCATGCGGGGGAGACCCCGGCACGGTTGCGGGAGCGCACTGCCGCGGCGCTGATCGCCGTCGACGCGGCGGCTGCTGACCGGCGGCGGAAGAAGGCGGAGCGGGCGGCCGATGTGCGGGTGCGGTCGGTCGGTGACGGCATGTCGGAGCTGATCGCGGACCTGCCGACACCGGTCGCCGCCGCGTGCCGGGAGACCGTCGACCTCTACGCGCGGATGGCGAAGGACGACGGCGACGAGCGGCCGATCGGTCAGCTGCGCGCGCTGGTCCACGCTGACCTCATCCTGCGGCCGTGGGACACCAGCCGGGAGCCGGTGACCGCGCACCTGCAGCTCGTCGCCCCACTACCGGCCATGGGTGAGGGTGCGGGCGGCCGGGCCATGACGCAACGCTCGCCGGCCTGGT
The DNA here is from genome assembly GCF_019112525.1 of Modestobacter sp. L9-4. Classification (NCBI taxonomy): domain Bacteria; kingdom Bacillati; phylum Actinomycetota; class Actinomycetes; order Geodermatophilales; family Geodermatophilaceae; genus Modestobacter; species Modestobacter sp. L9-4. The sequence goes on along the minus strand of NZ_CP077800.1, from coordinate 459,294 downwards.
CGCCGACCGCCCGCGACGCCGGTCGGTCACCGACCGAGCCACGCTCACCCGACCCGGCGGGCACGGCGACCGAGCCGCCCACACGCGACCCGGCGGGGGCGCCGACCGAGCCCCCCACGCGCGACCCGGCGGGGGCGCCGACCGAGCCGCTCACACGCGACCTGGCGGAGGCGCCGATCGAGCCGCCCGCCCGCGACCTGGCGGGGGCGCCGACCGACGAGGACGCCGCGTCGGTGGACGGTGCACCGATCACCCACCAGCAGCTCCGCGAGCTGTTGGAGCAGTTGGACTCGCTCTGCCCCGGCGGGCTGCAGGCGCCGACGGGCGGCACCCTGGACATCTCCCTGGTCGACCCGGCCACCGGCGAGCTGCGGGCGACCGTCACCCGACCGGAACTGCAGCGTCTGGTCCGCCGCGGCTGTCCGCACCATCCGCGCGATCGGCGGGACGAGACCCGAGCGGCCCGGCCGGAACCCGACGGTCCTGCAGCGGGGCAGTGCGCTTGCCCGATGCTCGACCGGCCAGGGGCGGTCGACCGCTACACACCCAGCCCGGCGCAGCGCCGTTTCGTCCACGCCCGCGACCGCACCTGCCGCCATCCCGGTTGCCGGCGCCCCGCGGCCCGGACCGACCTCGACCACGTCGAGGCCCACGCCGCCGGCGGCGCGACGGACTGCGCGAACCTGTGCTGCCTGTGCCGCAGGCACCACCGGCTCAAGACCCACGCCCCCGGCTGGCGGTTCGTCATGTCCACCGACGGGGTCCTCTCGGTGACCACGCCCAGCGGGGTGACCCGCACGACCCGGCCACCGGGCCTCCGGCTGCTCACCGGACGGCAGCCGCTCACCCCACTGCAGCTCGCCACGACCGGCAGCCCACCCGACGCAGACGACCCGCCACCCTTCTGACCACCACGCAGGCGGGGTGCCGACCGGACGAGGTGCGCCGCTGCTCGCGGTCGGTGCCGCAGGGCGCGCCCCCGGCGCCGGGCGGTCGGCGGGGCAGGCTGCGCACGCGCCGCCGACCACTCACCCGCGCCGATGACCACTCGCCCGCGCCGACGAGGACATCGCCTCGGGTGGTCCCACGACGACGTCACGGGTGGGCCGTGGTCTGCCGATGAGGTGCTCGTGATCCGTTCCCACACCGTGGAGAGCTCGCCGCGGAGCCCCCAGTGGTTCGACTCGGCGCACCAGGCCGACATCCTCGCCGCCTTCGACACCCACCTGGCCAGCGGACTGCACGACCGCAGTCCGTTCACGCCCCGCCCCGAGCGGGTGCGTGAGCTGGGTCAGCTCGCCGCCGCCAGCACGCTGCCCGCCCGGGCCGCACTGCTGCGGTGGGGTGCGCTGCCCGCCGCGGTCCGCAGTGAGCTGCTGACCAGTTGGTACGGCTCCGTGCGCACCAGCTCCGCCGCCTGACGCACCTGCCGTCCACCCTGCCCGTGCAGGGTCGGACAGGTCGCCCGCCCCGGCCGCCGCACGGCCCGTCACGGGCACCCAGCCGGTCTGCGGCCCGTCACGGTCGCCCAGCCGGTCTGCGACCCGTCACGGTCGCCCAGCCGGGCTGCGACCCGTCACGGTCGCCCAGCCGGTCTGCGGCCCATCGCGTCCGCCCAGCCGGGCTGCGACCCGTCACGGTCGCCCAGCCGGTCTGCGGCCCATCGCGTCCGCCCAGCCGGGCTGCGACCGGTCACGGACGCGGGACGTTGCGCAGGTTCGCCCGCGCCAGGTCGATCATCTTGCCGACCCCGCCGCCGAGCACCATCTTGGTCGCCGACGTCGCGAAGCCGCGGATCTGCTCGCCGGTGATGGCCGGCGGGATCGACAGCGCGTTGGCGTCGGTCACGAACTCCATCAGCACCGGCCCCGGCTGCGCCAGCCCGCGCTGCAGGGTCTCCCGCACCCGCGCCGGGTCCTCCACCCGGTAGGACGGGATGCCCACGGCCGCCGCGATCGCGGCGAAGTCCGTCGGCTCGTGGTCGGTCTCGAAGTCCGGGATGCCGTCGACCAGCATCTCCAGCTTCACCATGCCGAGCGAGGCGTTGTTGAACAGCACGATCTTCACCGGCAGCCGGTGCAGCCGCACCGTGATCAGCTCGCCGAGCAGCATCGCCAGCCCGCCGTCCCCGCTCATCGAGACCACCTGTCGGCCCCGGTCGGCGAACTGCGCGCCCACCGCGTGCGGCAGCGCGTTGGCCATCGAGCCGTGCCGGAACGAACCGATCACCCGCCGGCGCCCGTTCGGCGTGAGGTAGCGCGCCGCCCACACGTTGCACATGCCGGTGTCGACGGTGAACACGGCGTCGTCGGCGGCCAGGTCGTCCAGCTGCGCGGCCACGTACTCGGGGTGGATCGGCCGCATCCGCTCCACCTCGTGGGTGTAGGCGCCGACCACCTTCTCCAGCGCGTGCGCGTGGTCGCGCAGCATCCCGTCGAGGAACGTCCGGTCGGTCCGCCGCTCCAGCAGCGGCAGCAGCGCGCGGATCGTCTCCCCGACGTCCCCGTGGACGGCGACCTCCAGCGGGGTGCGCCGGCCCAGGTGCGAGGCGTCGGCGTCCACCTGAGCCGTCCTCTTCTGCGGCAGGAAGTTGACGTAGGGGAAGTCGGTGCCCAGCAGCACCAGCAGGTCCGCCTCGTGGGTCGCCTTGTGCGCGGCGCCGTAGCCCAGCAGCCCGTTCATCCCCACGTCGTAGGGGTTGTCGTACTGGATCCACTCCTTGCCACCCAGTGCGTGCCCGACCGGCGCCAGCACGTGCCCGGCCAGCGCCATGACGTCGTCGTGCGCGTCCTTGCAGCCGGCGCCGGCGAACAGCGTCACCGTCCCGGCGGCGTTGATCGCGTCCGCCAGGGCCTGCACCTGCGCCGGGTGCGGCCGCACCGGCGACGGCTCGGTCACCATCGCGCTGGGCACCGTGGGCCCGCCGGACTCCTCCGCCGCCAGGTCACCGGGCAGGACGACGACGGACACCCCGCGCTTGCCGACCGCCGTCTGGATCGCCACCCGCAGGTTGTGCGGCATCTGCTTCGGCGTGACGACCTCGCACCAGTAGGAGCACTCCTGGAACATCCGCTCGGGGTGCGTCTCCTGGAAGAACGCCATCCCGATCTCCTGGGACTGGATGTGGGAGGCGATCGCCAGCACCGGTGCACCGCTGCGGTGCGCGTCGAACAGGCCCTGCAGCAGGTGGGTGTTGCCCGGCCCGCACGACCCGGCGCAGACGGCCAGCTTCCCGGTCACCTGCGCCTCGGCGGCCGCGGCGAAGGCGCCGCCCTCCTCGTTGCTGACGTGCACCCACTCGATGCCCTCGGTGTGCCGGACGGCGTCGACCACCGGGTTGAGGCTGTCGCCGACGACGCCGTAGATCCGCTCGACCCCGGCGTCCCGGAGCATCTGGACGAGCTGTTCGGCGACGGTGGGGTTCGGCATGGGTGCACTCCTCGGCCGGGTCCGCAGCCGCGGGCCGGCTGCTGCCGCCCCAGTCTCTGCCGCCGAGCTGGACGCCACCTGGCGGGACGGCACCTGGCTGGACGTCAGCTCGTCAGTCGCGCTCCTACTCGCGGCCGCACACCGGGCAGCGTCCGTCCGGGGTCGGCTCGGTCAGCCGCCCGCACGCCGGGCACACCCGGTCCAGCCAGCAGGCCGGGTCACCGCCCTCGGGGTCCCGAGAGGGAGGCGACGGCTCCACGGCGAGAGGTCAGTCCTCGTCGGGTGGGGCGAATCGGGCGAGGGCGTCCATCGCCGGGCAGGTGTAGTACGCCCCGGTGAGCGGGGTGAGGAAGCCGGTGAGCCCGTCCCGGATGCCGTCGGCGGCCCCGGCCATGCGGCGCAGCATCTCGGTCATCCGCCACTGGTCGCGGGCGAAGCCGACGAACGCCGTCCCGTGGTCGGTGACGCCGCCGTAGGCCACGTTGCGCCGGAAGATCTGCTTCTCCTCGCCGTCCACCTCGACGGTGGTGCGGGCGACGTGGGCGCTGGGCAGCTGCTCGTCGTCGGGGATCTCGATGCTGTCGGGCTTGGTGCGGCCCATCATCCGTTCCTGGCCGTACTCGCCGAGGGACTCCCAGGCGGCGGTGTCGTGCCGCCACACCTGGAACAGCACGATGCTCGCCCCGGCACCCGGTTCCCCCATGGGGACGGCGGCCACCTCGGCGGCGGTGAGCAGCGAGGGGTTCTCGGTGCCGTCGACGAACCCGGTCAGGTCGCGGTCGTGCCGGTACAGCCAGCCGGTCACCTCGCGGCCGACGGCGGCCACCCCGGCCAGCGCGGCGAGCACCTGGCGGGCGTTGTCGAACACCGCCGTCCGGTCGCCGCCGGCGATCCACACCCACGCGTCGTGCTGGGTGGCCGGCATCCGGTAGCCGCCGGCACCGACGAGGTCCTCGGTCCAGCTCGCCGCGTCGGCGGGGGCGTCGGTGGGGGAGACCTGCGCCCACAGCTCGGGGCGGAAGCCCACCACGACGTTCACCCCGCCGACGGAGGACAGCGGCCCGGTGAGGCCGGCGACGGCCCGCACGAGCTCCTCGCCCGTGCGGTCCGGCTCCAGGTCGAGCTCGAGGTAGCAGTGCTCGGGGGTGCCGAGGGCGAAGATGCCGGGCTGGGCGGTCACCCGACCAGCCTGCCCTGTCCGCTCCCGGCGCCCGCGTCAGCCCTGGGTCGGCGGCTCGTCCTTGCCGGCCTCCTCGAGCGCGTCGGCCTCCTCCTTGGTCTTGTGCACGGCCTTGGGGGCGTGCTCGGCCGGGCCGTAGACCGTGTACAGCACCAGCGGGTTGACGCCGGTGTTGAGGAAGTTGTGCTTCTTGCCGGCCGGGACGACGACCAGGTCGCCCTGCGCCACGTTCTTCTTCTGGCCGTTGACGATCGCCTGGCCGGTGCCGCTGACGAAGGTGAGGATCTGGTCGACCTCGTGGATCTCCTCGCCGATCTCGCCGTCGACGGGGATGGTCATGATCACGAGCTGGGTGTGCTCGCCGGTCCAGAGGACCCGCCGGAAGTCGGCGCTCTGCTCGGCGACGGTGGCGATGGTGAAGTGCTCCATGGACCTCGTCCTCCTCCTCGGTGCGGGCGGCAGGGGCTGCCGCCGGTCGATCCCCAGTCAAGAGCACCGGAGGCCCGCGCGCGATCCGAGGTGATCTTCGCGGCCGCCACCACCTGCGGGCGCTGGTGTCGGTGCGGTAGGACAGGCTGTGCGGGCCAGGGCGTCCTGGCGTCCGGCAGCGGCCGGGCAGGTGCACCGGACACAGGAGGACGTCGTGAGCGAGCAGGCAGCTGCTGGACCCCAGGCCGAGCGGGACGAGGCGGCCGCCGAGCTGACCGTCGCCGACAACGAGGCGGTCTCCTCGCGGGCGGTCGTCGCCGGTGGCGTGGTCGTCGGCCACGACGGCTCCGACCACGCCCGCGACGCGCTGGTCTGGGCGGCCACGCTGGCCGAGCGCGCGTCCTGGCCGCTGCACGTCGTGCGCGCCTGGCGGATCGCCACCGCGCCGCAGCCGGCCAGCTGGGAGCCCGGCTTCGTGCCGCCCATCACCGACTACGAGGCCGCCGTGCAGGCCGACCTCGAGGCCGACGTCGCCGAGCTGCTGGGCGCCGAGCGCGCCGCCGGCGTCACCTGTCACGTGGTGCACGCCGCGCCCGCGCAGGCGCTGATCGAGGCCGCGGAGGGTGCGGACCTGCTGGTCGTCGGGGCCCGTGGCCGCGGCGGCTTCGCCGGGCTGCTGCTCGGCTCGGTCAGCGACCAGGTCACCCGGCACGCCCCGTGCGCGGTGACCGTCGTCCGCGACGGCGGCGAGGACTGACCGGGATGCCGGAGCCGCGCGAGGTCTCGCCGGAGTTCCTGCGGGCGCACACCACGCCGGCCCGGCCCACGCTGGTGCCCGAGGTGCAGCTGCTCGTCGCCGACGACGTCGTCGCGCTCTGGGAGGCCATGGAGACCGAGGGCGGCGGCGCCGGCCAGGACCCGCCGTTCTGGGCCGCCGCATGGCCCGGCGGGCAGGCGCTGGCCCGGCACGTGCTCGACCACCCCGAGCTCGTCGCCGGGCGCCGCGTGCTCGACCTCGGCGCCGGCAGCGGGCTGGTCGCCGTCGCGGCGCTGCTCGCCGGGGCGACCGCGGTCGTGGCCAGCGACATCGACCCCTACTCGCACACCGCGATCGCACTCAACACCGAGCTCAACGGGGTCACCGGGGTCGAGGTCGTGGGCGACGTGCTGGGCGAGGACCCGCCCGAGGTGGACGTCGTCCTGGCCGGGGACGTCTGTTACGACCGGGACATGACCGCCCGCGTGCTGCCCTTCCTGGGCACCGCCTGGCTGCGCGGCGCCACGGTGTTCCTCGGCGACCCCGGGCGCGCCTACGTGCCCAAGGAGGGCCTGCTCTCCCAGGCCGTGTACGACGTGCCGGACGCCGACGGGGGTGAGATGCGGCGGACGACGGTGTGGCGACTGCCCTGAGCCGTCGGTCACACGCGCCCCACTGGCCCGTGCGCGACCTGGTCAAACGTGGCAGAACCCGACAAATCTGCCGCCGGGGATTGTCACGGCCACGTCACGGCCTCTACCTTGGCCGAGTCCGGTCGGACGTCAGGTCCCCACCCGGGGAGCCCGCGCCGGATGCCGCCGAGTCGCTGTCCGCAGGCGATCCGGGGACCCACCGCAGCACTGGGGTGAATCTCGCTCCGGGCCTCCCCGCCCGGAGCGCGTAGGGCGCCTTCCCGCCCGAATCCGTCAGCTAACCCGGTAGGCGGCCGCGGAAGACCAACGGAGCCCACCCCCTCGATGTCCCGTCGTACCACCGCGCGCGCCCAGGACCAGCAGGCTCCCGCGACCGACGTCCTCGACCTCCCGGCCACCGCCGTGCTGGCCGCCCCGGCAGTCGCGCCGCGTACCGACCGGCGGCTGGGCCCCGCGGGGCTGCGCCGCCCCGCGCTCTACGCCGCCGTCGCCGCGGCCGGCGCGATCATGGTCGGCGTCCTCACCGCCGGTCAGCACGACGCCCTGGCCGACGCGCCCGCCGAGCCGGTGAGCGTCGCGGCGCAGCTCGGGCTCAGCGCCCAGCAGGCCGACCTGACCGTGTCGCAGGGGCAGGTCGGGCAGCGCCTCGAGGCGCTCGCCGGCAACCGCAGCCAGCGCGAGGCCGAGCAGGCCGCCGCCGCCCAGGTGCAGGCCGCCGCCGACCAGGCCGTGCTCGACGCCAAGGCGGCGGAGGAGGCCAAGGCAGCGGAGGAGGCCAAGGCGGCGGAGGAGGCCAAGGCGGCGGAGGAGGCCAAGGCGGCGGAGGAGGCCAAGGCGGCCCAGGAGGCCCAGGCCAAGGCCGAGGCCGACGCGAAGGCCGAGGCCGACGCGAAGGCGGCAGCCGAGGAGGCCGCCGCCGCGAAGGCAGCAGCCGCCGAGAAGACGACGTCGTCGTCGAAGAAGAGCGCCCCCGCGGCCGAGACCGCCGCGGACACGGCCGAGGACACCGCCGCGGACACCCCGGCCGCCACGTCCTCGGGACGGTCGGGCTCCTTCCAGGACTACGCGCTGGACCAGCTCGGCGGTGACAGCCGCGAGTTCGGCTGCCTGGAGAACCTGTGGGGCAAGGAGAGCGGCTGGAACCCCAGCGCCCAGAACCCGCGCAGCACCGCCTACGGAATCCCGCAGTTCCTCGACTCGACCTGGAAGAGCACGGGGATCGCCAAGACCTCCGACGGCTACCGGCAGATCGACGCTGGCCTGGTCTACATCGACTCCCGCTACGGTTCGCCCTGCGGCGCCTGGTCGCACTCGAAGTCCACCGGCTGGTACTGACCCCACCTCGGGACGAGGCCCCCTCTTCCTGACGCTGCGGTGGTCGGGCAGTATCGAGCGGTTCGACCACCCAGACCACAGGAGCGCACAACGTGGGCAAGCACCGTGCAGCCGAGGGACAGGTGTCGGACTTCGACGCCGCCACCAGTGCCCTGGCCGACGTCACCGGCGACTACACGGTCGACGTCGCACACACCCGGATCGGCGTCCGCGCCCGGCACGCGATGGTGACCACCGTCCGCGGTGCCTTCACCGAGTTCTCCGGCACCGCGCACCTGGACACCGCGCACCCGATCGCCAGCAGCGTCGACCTGCGCATCGCCACCGCCAGCATCGACACCGGCACCCCCGACCGCGACGCGCACCTGCGGTCGGCGGACTTCCTCGACGTCGAGCAGTACCCGGAGATGCGCTTCGCCTCCACCGAGGTCGAGCAGGTCGACGACGAGGTCTACCGGGTGACCGGCGACCTCACCATCAAGGACGTCACCCGGTCGGTCTCGATCGACTTCACCCTCACCGGCTCGGCCCAGGACCCGTTCGGCAACACCCGGGTGGGCTTCGAGGGCGCACTGGCGATCAAGCGCAGCGACTGGCAGCTGACCTGGAACGCGGTGCTGGAGACCGGCGGCGTGCTGGTCAGCGACCGGGTACAGATCGAGTTCGACGTCTCGGCGATCAAGGTCGGCTGACGACCGGCGCGGACGGGCGATGAGTTCGGCCTCCGCGGGTGGTCTCCTCCTCACACACCCTGAGGAGAGGACCCACCATGCCCGTCCAGACACCCTGCCTGTGGTTCGACGGCGACGCCGAGCAGGCCGCGACCTTCTACACGTCGGTGTTCCCGAACTCGGCGGTGACCGACGTCCGCCGCAACCCCGACGGGTCGGCGCTCGTCGTCGAGTGGACCCTCGACGGCCAGCCGTACATGGGGCTGAACGGTGGTCCGGGGCAGTCGGCCTCCTGGGCGCTGAGCCTCTCGATCTCCTGCACCGACCAGGCGGAGGTCGACCACTACTGGGACGCGCTGTCCGAGGGGGGCGAGGAGAGCATGTGCGGCTGGCTGCGGGACCGCTTCGGGTTCTGGTGGCAGGTGGTGCCGACCCGGCTGGTCGAGCTGGTGACCGACCCCGATCCCGACCGTGCGCGCCGGGCGCAGCAGGCCATGCTCGGCATGCACCGGATCGTCGTCGCTGAGCTGGAGGCGGCGGCCGACGACGCGGCCGCCGCCCCCGCGGGGGTCACTGCCCCCTGAGCAGGTCCTCGAACGAGGTCGTCGGGTCGGCGAACGGGTCGGCGGGCCGGCTGCTCACCGGCTGCCCGGCGACCAGCCCGGCCAGCTCGCCGGCGGCCCGCTCGATGCGGGAGGCCAGCGTCTGGTCCACCCCGCCGCCGGCCCAGTCGTCGGCGGCGGCGAACACCGCGGTCGGCACGGTGACCGCGCGCAGGTAGGAGAACAGCGGGCGGACGGCGTGCTCGAGCACCAGCGAGTGGCGCGGGCTGCCCGCGGTCGCCCCCATGAGCACCGGCTTCCCGGTGAGCGCGTCGTTGTCCAGGACGTCGAAGAACGTCTTGAACAGCCCGCTGTAGCTGGCGGAGAACACCGGCGTGACCGCGATCAGCCCGTCGGCGCCGACCACCGTGTCGACCGCCGTGCGCAGGGCCGCGTTCGGGAAGCCGGTGACCAGGGCGTCGGCGAGGTCGTGGGCGTGCGCGCGCAGCTCCACGACCTCGACCGTCGCGTCCTCGCCGCGGGCCTGCAGCGCGGCCACGGTCGCCGTCGTCAGCCGGTCGGCCAGCAGCCGGGTGGACGACGGGACGCTCAGGCCGGCGCTCAGCACGGCCAGGGTGCGGGTGGTCATGCCCGCGCCCCCTCCACGGTCCGGCCGGTGACGTCGTCCAGCGCGTGCACGGTGGTGTCGTGCGCGCCACCGGCGGCGGCCACCAGCGAGGCGTGCGTCGGGGCCTCGGGCACGTGCGCGGGCTTCAGCGCGGCGAACTCCCGGCGCAGCACCGGCACGACCTCCTCGCCCAGGACGTCCAGCTGCTCCAGCACCGTCTTCAGCGGCAGCCCGGCGTGGTCGATGAGGAACAGCTGGCGCTGGTAGTCACCGACGTAGTCGCGGAAGCCGAGCGTCCGCTCGATCACCTGCTCCGGCGAGCCGACGGTCAGCGGCGTCTGGGAGGAGAAGTCCTCCAGCGAGGGCCCGTGACCGTAGACCGGGGCGTTGTCGAAGTAGGGGCGGAACTCCCGGACGGCGTCCTGGCTGTTCTTCCGGATGAACACCTGACCGCCCAGGCCCACGATCGCCTGGTCGGGATCGCCGTGGCCGTAGTGGGCGTACCGGCGGCGGTAGTACTCGACCATCCGCTGGGTGTGCTCCTTGGGCCAGAAGATGTGGTTGTGGAAGAAGCCGTCGCCGTAGAAGGCGGCCTGCTCGGCGATCTGCGGGCTGCGGATGGAGCCGTGCCAGACGAAGGGCGGGACGCCGTCCAGCGGGCGCGGGGTGGAGGTGAAGCCCTGCAGCGGGGTGCGGAACCGCCCCGACCAGTCGACGACGTCCTCGCGCCACAGCCGGCGCAGCAGCTGGTAGTTCTCCACCGCCAGCGGGATGCCGTCCCGGATGTCCTTGCCGAACCACGGGTAGACCGGGCCGGTGTTGCCGCGGCCCAGCGTCAGGTCGACCCGGCCGTCGGAGACGTGCTGCAGCATCGCGTAGTCCTCGGCGATCTTCACCGGGTCGTTGGTGGTGATCAGCGTCGTGGCCGTCGACAGCTGCAGCGTGGAGGTCCGCGCGGCGATGTACCCCAGCGCCGTGGTGGGGGAGGAGGGCACGAACGGCGGGTTGTGGTGCTCGCCCATGGCGAAGACGTCGAGTCCGACCTCCTCGGCCTTGAGCGCGATGGCGATCATCGCCTTGATGCGCTCGGCCTCGGTGGGTGCCCGGCCGGTGGTCGGGTCGGGCGTGACGTCGCCGACGGTGAAGACCCCGAACTGCATGGCGTGCTCCTCGTACTGGTCGTTGAGAGTGCAACTACTGCTCGGTGGAACCCTGCCACACCCCGGGCCATTCCCCGTCAGCCGGGCAGTGCGGCCAGCTCCGTCTCGATCAGCGCCACGGAGTCCGCGGGGTCCAGCGCCATCCGGCTGATCAGGTCGAAGGCCTGGGTGTAGCGGTGCACCTCGGCCTCGGCGTCGAGGAAGAAGATGCGGGTCTTGTTCTCCAGGTAGACCGCGTCGGCCGTGGCGGTGGCCAGGGAGTCCAGCACCGAGAACGACCCGGCGGTCACCGGTGGCAGCCCGGCGGAGAAGGGGAGCACCTGCAGCCGCACCCCGGGCCGGGCGGCGACCTCGACCAGCCGCCGCAGCTGCCCGCGGCGCACCTCGGTGTCCCGGGCCGGGTCGCCGGGGACGACGCACCGGCGCAGCACCGACTCGTCCAGCACCGCCGACAGCGTCACGGCCCCGCCGTCCCGGTCGGCGTCGAGGACCTCCTGCCGCCGTCGGCACACCTGCACCCGGCGCTCGACCTCGGCCGGGGACGGCCGCTCCCAGGTCGACAGGATCACCTCGCGGGCGAAGTCCGGTGTCTGCAGCAGCGCGTGCGGGACGAGTGCCCCGTAGCAGCGCAGTGCCCGCGACCCGGACTCCATCCGGATGAGGTTGGCGTAGCCGGGGGAGAGCGTCTCGGCGTAGGCGTCCCACCAGCCGCGCGGGCGCGCCGAGGGCGCGAGCCGCCGGAGCAGCCCGGCCTGCGGCTCCGGCACGCCGTAGAGCTGCACGAGGCGCTCCAGGTCCGCGCCGCTGACGCCGCTGCGGCCGGTCTCGATCCGGGACACCTTCGACGGTGACCAGCCCAGCGCGGCAGCGACGTCCTTGCCGTGCAGCTGCGCGGCCGTGCGCAGCACCCGCAGCTCGGCGGCCAGCCGGCGCTCGCGCACCGACGGCGTCTCGATGACCGACATGCCGGCAGCGTGGGCGTGTGCGTGCAATCTTGCAAGTGGCCTTCCGTCCACCGGGGGAGCGGTGCGACCTTCTGCGCAGCAGTCGTCCCGCCTCTCCCACCTGTAAGGACGGACAGCGATGACCAGCACCCGCACCGACCCCCACGCCCTCGCGGCGCTGACCGGCGGCCCCGCCCGCGTGGTCGACACCGCGGTCGTCGGCCTCCTGGCCCGCGGCTCCCTGCAGGTGGACGACGCGGGTCTGCTGCGCGCCACCGGCGCCGTCCCCGCGCACCCGGTCGAGGCCGCGGTGCACGAGCTGGTCGGTGGCATCCGACGGTCGGCGCCGACCGTCCGGGCCCGGCTGGAGGACGACCCGCGCGTCCTGGCCGTCGCCGACCGGCTGGTCGCCGAGGGCCTGCTGCGGGCGAACCCGTGGGCGTGGGTCTCCGGCTCCCGGCCCGCCCGGGTGCCCACGGCGGTCGGCCGGCGCCTGCTGGCCGAGGCGCGGGCGCAGGAGCCGGCCACCGACGAGCTCCGGGTGGCGCTCGACGGGGTGCGCGCGATGACCGACCGGGCGCGCTGCGAGCTCGTGTTCGGCGCCGCCCCGGGGCGGCGGCGGACCGGCGGACGTCGACCCCGGTCGTCCGGGTGGTACGACGGCGGGGTGTCGGGGACGCCGTTCCTCGCCTGGGGCGGTGGGGACAGCGGCGGTGGCGGTGGCTGGGGCGGTGGCGGTGGCTGGGGTGGTGACGGCGGGGGCTGCGGCGGAGGTGACGGCGGTGGCGGCGGGGGTGGTGGCTGCTGACCTCCGGCGCCGGGGCCCCGGGCGTCCGGGGCCCCGTGCACCGGGGGCCCGGGCTCACCCGCTGTGACCGGTGCCGGCGGCGCCGCCCCGTTGGGGGGAGTTCCGCCGGATGTGCTGGAGAGGAGTCCCCGCCGCGCCGAGGCTCTGGTCAGGACGCACGGATGCGTCCTGTCGGGCGACGGGAGGAGGCCCCCACGTGCCAGCGCGGACGCGGGTGGTGGACGAGCACGAGGTGTCCGCCGAGATCGTCGCGACGGTCTTCCACGGCGTGCGGGTCAGCGACGCCATGGCCATCCTCGTCGTGGAGCCGGTGGACGGCGTCCTGCGCGTCAGCTGGGGCAACGAGAAGGCCGTCGGGCTGCTCGGCCTCGCCCTGGAGGACCTGCGCGCGCTCGCCTTCCACGTGCTGCTGCCGTCCCTGAGCCCCGCCGAGCTCAAGCTGCTGCTGCGCCGCGAGCGCGCCGTGAGCATGGCGCTGCCGGTGCGCTGCGCCAGCGGTGCGGTCGTCGACTGCGCGGTCACCGCCGTCCCGTCGGCGGCCGGACGGCGCTGGAGCGTGCGGCTGAGGTCCACGGCCAACGAGACCGAGCGCGCCCTGCGGGCCACCGCCGACGCCTCCGAGCGCCGGTTCTCCACCCTCACCGAGCGCTCCCCGGTGCCGACCCTGCTCTCGGAGCAGGGCATGCGCCTGGCCCACGTCAACGACGCGTTCTGCACCCTCGTCGGCGCGCAGGCCGAGCAGCTGCTGGGCACCGGCTGGATGACCACCGTGCACCCCGAGGACCTCGACGGCGTCATCGAGCAGGCCGTGGCCGTGCTCGACGGTGGCGAGGGCGAGGCACGGGCGCGGCTGGTCCACGACGACGGCGGCGTGCGGACCACGGTCATCCGCTTCTCCCACCTGTTCACCCCCGGGGTGGGCGCGGGCTTCGTCGCCACGATCGAGGACGTCACCGACCGGCTGGCCTTCGAGGCGCGGCTGGCCCACCAGGCCAACCACGACCCGCTCACCGGGCTGCCCAACCGCACGCTGCTGGCCGACCACGTCATCGACCACTTCACCCCGGGCGGCGGCGGCAGGCTGGCCTGCATCTTCCTGGACCTGGACGACTTCAAGGTCGTCAACGACTCCCTCGGCCACGCCGCCGGCGACGAGCTGCTGGTCGAGGTGGCCCGCCGGCTGCGCGCCACCGTGCGGCCCGGTGACCTGGTGGCCCGCTTCGGCGGCGACGAGTTCGTCGTCGTGGCCGAGGACGTCGACGAGGACGACGCCGTGGCGCTGGCCGAGCGCATCGGCGCCGCGCTGCGTGACCCGATGACCCTCGGCGGGGTCGACGTGCGGCCCACCGCCAGCGTCGGGGTCACCGTGCAGACCGCCGAGCACGTCGCCGCCGAGGAGCTCATCCGCGACTGCGACATCGCCATGTACCAGGCCAAGGCCGGCGGCAAGGGCCGGATCACCGTGCTGGACCAGCACGCGCGCGCCGAGGCCCGGGACAAGCTGCGGCTGGTCGCCGACCTGCGCGACGCCATCGAGCGCCGCGAGATCCGCTGCGTCTACCAGCCCATCTTCAGCACCGCCGACGGTCAGCCCGTCGCCGTGGAGACCCTGGCCCGCTGGGAGCACCCCGAGCGCGGGCCGATCAGCCCGGTCACGTTCGTGCCGCTGGCCGAGGAGACCGGCCTGGTGTCCGGGCTCGGCCTGCTGGTGCTCGACGAGACCTGCCGGCAGCTGGCCGAGTGGGACGCACAGCTGGGCGAGGCCGCACCTGGCCGGGCCAACGTCAACGTCTCCGCCCTGCAGCTGGACGCCCACCTCACCGGCCACGTGCAGTCGGCGCTGGAGCGGCACGGCCTGCGCCCGCACCGGCTGTCGATCGAGCTCACCGAGTCGGCCCTGATGAAGGACCCCGCCTCGGCGCGCGAGGTCCTGCAGCAGCTGCGCGCGCTCGGCGTCCAGGTCTCCATCGACGACTTCGGCACCGGCTACTCCTCGCTGGCCTACCTCCGGCACCTGCCGCTGGACTGCCTCAAGGTCGACCGCTCCTTCGTCGCCGAGCTCGCCGACGGCCACCCCGAGATCACCTCCGCGATCATCGCGCTGGCCGGCAGCCTCGGGCTGTGCACCGTCGCCGAGGGCGTCGAGACGCTGGAGCAGGCCGAGGAGCTCACCCGCCTGGGCGCCACCTACCTGCAGGGCTTCAGTCTCGCCGAGCCGCTGTCGGCCGCCGACGCCACGACCTGGTTCGCCGAGGCCGGTGCCACCGGGTGACCAGCCACCGGCCGACCACCGCCCGGTTCCCCGCCCCCACCGCCCCGCCCCGCACCGCAGACCTGGAGCACCCGTGACCTCCCTCGCCACGCCCACCCTCGCCGTCGCGCCGGTGTTCGACCTCGAGCGCGTGCTCGCCAGCATCGACACCATGGCCGCCCAGCGCCCGGTCGCCGCCCAGATCGTCTCGATCGCCAACAGCGACGACGCCAGCGCCGGGGAGCTGTCCCGCATCCTGGCCAGCGACGTCGCGCTCGCCGGCCGGGTGATGAAGCTGGCCAACTCCGCCTTCTACGGCATGCGCGGGCGGGTCACCTCGCTGCAGTTCGCGGTCACCGTCATCGGGTTCGCCACCGTGCGCACGATGGCCACCGTGGCGCTCACCGACCTGGACGACGAGTCGCGGCTGCCCGAGGACTTCTGGGAGACCTCGACCAGCCTGGCGCTGGCCGCCTCGACGCTGGCGCCCCGCTTCGCCGAACGCCCGCAGGACGCGCTGTGCCTGGGACTGCTCGCGCAGATGGGCGTCGCGCTGCTGCACCACAACGACCCCGACGGCTACGGCGAGCTGTGGACCGCTGAACGGTCCTTCGACGGGCGGCGGGCCGCGGAGGTGCAGCGCTACGGCATCTCGGCGCTGCGGCTGACCTCGGTGGCGCTGGAGCAGTGGGGCTTCCCGATCGGCATGCTCGTGCCGCTCAAGCAGGTCGGGGACCTGAGCTCCTTCTCCGGTGCGCTGCTGCGCTCGGCGTTCGAGGTCGCCGCCCGGCTGGTCGACCGCCACCACGAGGAGCTGCCCATCGAGCGGGTCAGCTGCGGCCAGCTGCGCGAACGCGACCTCGCGCCCGTGCTGGAGCAGGTGCGCACCGACGCCGCGGAGCTCCGCCAGGCGCTGCTGGGCTGACGGGAGGGTCC
This sequence comes from Modestobacter sp. L9-4, assembly GCF_019112525.1. Taxonomy (NCBI): domain Bacteria; kingdom Bacillati; phylum Actinomycetota; class Actinomycetes; order Geodermatophilales; family Geodermatophilaceae; genus Modestobacter; species Modestobacter sp. L9-4. The sequence continues at coordinate 443,571 of NZ_CP077800.1, read as the reverse complement.
CGCGCCACGCTCTGCGCGGCGAGGGGCCGGTGGTTTGCCGGTCAGCCTGTGCGGGGACGGCGTGGTGATGCGGCTGGACGCGAGCACCCTGCACGACCTCGGGCCTGAGGTGTCCGTCCCCGGCTACGACCGCAGCGCGGTGCGGACCGGCATCGTGCACCTGGGCGTCGGCGGCTTCCACCGCTCGCACCAGGCGATGTACCTGGACCGGCTGATGGAGCAGGGACAGGCGCTGGGGTGGGGCATCTGCGGGGTGGGGGTGCTGCCCTCGGACGCCCGGATGCGCGACGTCCTCACCGCCCAGGACGGGCTGTACACGCTGGTGCTCGCGCACCCCGACGGCTCCCTGGAGGCGCGGGTGGTCGGCTCGATGGTCGAGTACCTGCTCGCCCCCGACGACCCCGAGGCCGTGCTGGAGAAGATGGCCGACCCGCAGGTGCGGATCGTGTCGCTCACGGTCACCGAGGGCGGGTACAACACCACCGGCGTCGGCTCCTTCGACCTCACCGAGCCCGGCGTGGTCGCCGACCTGCGGCCCGGCGCCGTCCCGCGCACGGTGTTCGGGCTCGTCGTCGAGGCGCTCGCCCGGCGCCGCGCGCGCGGCGTGCCGCCGTTCACCGTCGTCTCCTGCGACAACATGCCCGGCAACGGCGACGTCGCGGCCGACAGCTTCACCGCCTTCGCGCGGGCGCGGGACCCCGAGCTGGGCGACTGGGTGGCGGGCAACGTGCGCTTCCCCAACTCGATGGTCGACCGGATCACCCCGGGCACCAGCGACGCCCAGCGCGAGGAGGTGGCCCGCCGGTTCGGCGTGGACGACGGCTGGCCGGTCATCGCCGAGCCCTATGCGCAGTGGGTGCTCCAGGACGACTTCGGCCTCGGCCGCCCGCCGCTGGAGGACGTCGGCGTCCAGCTCGTCGCCGACGTCGAGCCCTACGAGCTGATGAAGCTGCGGCTGCTCAACGCCAGCCACCAGTGCATGGGCTACCTGGGCATGCTGGCCGGCTGGACGTTCATCCACGACGCCTGCCAGGACCCTGCGGTGCGGGAGCTGCTGCTCGGCTACATGACCGAGGAGGCCACGCCCACGTTGGCGCCGGTGCCCGGCATCGACCTGGAGCGGTACCGCACCGACCTGCTCGCCCGCTTCTCCAACCCGCACGTCCGCGACACCCTGGCCCGGTTGTGCGTCGACAGCTCCGAGCGGATGCCGAAGTTCCTGCTGCCGGTCGTCCGCGAGGACCTCGCCGCCGGCCGCGACGTGACCCGTGCGGCGGTGGCGGTCGCCGGCTGGGCGCGCTGGGCGGCCGGCACCGACGACGCCGGGCAGGAGCTCGAACTGGTCGACCCACGTGCCGACGCGCTGCGGGCCGCCGCCCGGGAGGACGACCCGCTGGCCTTCCTGCGGCTGCGCGCCGTCTTCGGCGACCTGGCCGACGACGAACGGTTCACCGGGCCCTACCGGCGGGCGCTGGCCTCGCTGGCCGAGGTCGGTGCCGCCGCGACCGTGCAGGCCGCCGCCCGCGGCACCCTGCGCTGACGCGGCGCCGCCCCGAGGGGGAAGGTGGGGGCGTGTTCGACATCGACTTCATGGCCCTGCTGTGCCGCGAGGCGCTCCGCGAGCGCACGCCGGCCCTGATCGCCGAGGCCTGCGCCTGGTCGGTCGGGCTGTCCGACCACCCGCACCTCCACCGGGTCCGCGGCCGCCTGGTGCCCAGCGGCTCGACACTGGGCGCCCGCGCCGCCAACGGCCAGCCGCTGGGTGCCGAGGACGACGGCCGGCTCGAGCTCGGCGACGCCCGGCCCGGCAGCTTCCAGGACGCGCTGAACGCGATCGGCGCCGACGGTGTCCTGTACGCCGAGCGCTTCGACCGCGAGCTCGTCGAGCCGTTCGTGCTGGACACCTGCCTGCAGGCCGCCGAGCGGGCCCGCACCACCCGCGCCGCCGAGTGGGCCGAGCTGGTCGACGAGCTCGGCGAGGAGGGCGCCGACCTGGTCGAGGTCGTGCGCGTGGGGGAGTGGGAGGCGCCGCTGCGGATCGACGCCGAGCACCTCGCGCTCGCCGCACTCGGCGCCGTCCCGCTGGTCGAGGTCGAGGCCGAGGGGCTGCCGCTGTCGCTGGTGCGCGCGGCGGAGGCGGTGACCCGGGCGGCGGCACCCGTGCCCGCGCCGACCGGCCCGGCGGCCGACGAGCTGGCCGGTGCGCTGTTCCTCGCCGAGGCCGCGATCTCCGGCTCCGGGCTCACCGTGCCGGTGCCGCTGGCCCAGGCCGACCGGCTGCTGGAGGTGCTGCTGGCCGAGGGGCTGCTGCCGGAGGAGGTCCCGCCGCTGCTGTCGCAGCTGCCGGTCGAGCCGGTCACGGCCGCCGAGGTCCGGGCCACCCTCGCCGCGCTGGGCGGCTGACCCCGCCGGTCAGCGCCCGGGCAGCCGGACGACGTCGGCGTCGACCCCGTGGTCGTGCAGCCGGCCCGGCGCCGGGCTGTCGTAGACGACCAGCAGCCGGTCGGAGCCCAGCAGGCCGATGCCCTCGGCGTGGTCGTCGCCGTCACCGTAAGGCAGGTCCAGCTCACGGGTCAGCGCGTCGTCGCGGACCACCTGCGGCGCCTCGGCGGTGAGCGCGTCGTGCCAGCGGTACACGCGCACCGGGCCGTCGAGGTCCATGGTCGGACCGGCCAGCACCAGCAGGTCGTCGCCGTCCGGGCACAGGTCGCGCACGCCGAGCCCGGCCATCCGCAGCACGTGCGTGCGGTACCGGCGGCCGTCCGGGAAGGGGCGCAGCCGCAACCGGCGCGGGTGGTCGGGGTCGGTCTCCGGGCGCAGCTCCAGCACCACCGCCCAGCCGCGCAGCACCGGGCCGCGCAGCCCCAGCAGCACCCGGTCGCCGGCCACCGCGATGCCCTCGACGTCCAGGCCGTTGTCCTTGCCCGGGATCGGCAGGAAGGGCGCCAGGTGCTCGTCGTCGGCCAGCAGGTCGCGGAGGTCCTCGCCGTGCGCGCCGAAGACCGCGGCGCGGTGCTCGACGCCGTCGACGGTCAGCTCCCGCACCGGCGTCGGCAGGCCGTCGACGGTGGCCACCGGGATCCGCACCAGCACCTGGCGGTTGGCCTGGCCGGAGACCCTGGCCAGCCGGCGCAGCGCCTTGTCGCCCTCGTGGTGGTCCTTGACCCGCTTCCGCCGCAGGCTGTGCGAGCCGACCGCCCAGAGGAAGTCACCGTGCCGGGCCAGCCCCTCGACGTCGGCCTCCTCGTCGGCGTCCCCACCGGGCAGGTCGACCAGGTCGGCGAGCCGGTGACTGGTCTGCCCGCCGTAGCCGTCCGCGTCGGCGACCAGCCGCTCGACGGTCGCCGTCTCGTCACCGGCCACCCACAGCACCGGCCCGTCGCTGCGCACGGCGGAGAGGTTGGTGTGCGTGCCCGCCGCGCGGGCGTCGGCGGAGAAGGAGAGCCGGACGGTGCGTTCGATGCCCACGCCGTCAGCCTGGCACGAGCCGGCCGGTTGGCGGCCGCCGTGCCGGGCACTGCCCCGGGGACGTGGTCGAGCAGAGGGAGCACAGCGGGATGAGCGAGCAGGGCAGCGTGCTGGTCACCGGCGCGGGCGGGGTCATCGGCTCCGCCGCGGCCGACGAGTACGCGACGGCGGGACGGCGGGTGCGCGGGCTGAGCCGGCGGGCGCCGCGCGAGGACGCCGGCTGGGAGCACCTGGCCGTCGACCTGCGGGACGCCGACGCCGCCCGGGACGGCCTGGCCGCGGCCGGCGACACGACGCACCTGGTGTTCGGGGCCTACGCCGAGCGGCCCACCGCCGCGGAGCTCTCGGAGGTCAACGTCGGGATGCTGCGGAACACCCTCGACGGGCTGGCCGCGGCCGGCGCGCCGCTGGAGCACGTGACGCTGTACCAGGGCGGCAAGGCCTACGGGGCGCACATGGGGTTCTTCAACACCCCGGCCAAGGAGCGCGACCCGCGGATCGTCCAGCCGAACTTCTACTACGACCAGGAGGACCTGCTCCGCGAGGTCGCCGCCGAGCGCGGGTTCCGGCTCACCGTGCTGCGGCCCGAGGGCGTCATCGGCTACGCCGTCGGCAACCCGATGAACCTGCTGATGGTGATCGCCGTCTACGCCGCGATCAGCAAGGAGCTCGGCCAGCCGCTGCGCTTCCCGGGGAGCCTGGCCGCCTACGACGCCCTGTACCAGGTCACCGACGCCGAGCTGCTGGCCCGGGCGACCGTGTGGGCGGGCAGCGAGCCGGCCGCCGACGGCGAGGTCTACAACGTGACCAACGGCGACCAGGTGCGCTGGCGGCACCTGTTCCCGGCGTTCGCCCGTGCCTTCGGCATGGAGCACGCCGAGCCGCAGCCGGTGCCGCTGGTCGAGGCGATGGCCGGCCGCCGCGACGTGTGGGAGCGGCTCGCCGCCCGGCACGACCTGCTGCCCACCCCGTTCGAGGACCTGGTCGGCTGGGAGTTCGGCTCGTTCATCTTCAATTCCGGCTTCGACAACGTGACCTCCACGATCAAGCTGCGCCAGGCCGGGTTCGCCGACTGCCTGGACACCGAGGACCGGTTCGTCGAGCTGTTCGGCCAGCTGGCCGACCGCAGGGTGGTCCCGCCGCTGCGCTGATCCCGAGGCTGCGCGGCCGAGCGCCGACCGCGGGCTGGTGGCGGTCTCCGGTACCCGGTGGCCGCCACCAGCCCGGTCTCGACGGTCGCCGTGCCCGTACGGTCGCGGCGTGGCTGACGAGGACGACCTGACCCAGTGGACCCCGGCCGGGGCTGAGCGGCTGCGTGTCGCGGGGGCGGAGCTGGCGGCGGCGGTGACCGCGCACGCCGCGGCGGTGGCGGCGGTGAGCGGTGAGGACGGCGTGCCCGAGCTGCTGGCCGCCCACGACCGCCTGCTGCCCGCGGTGCTGGCCTATGCCGACGCACAGCTGGACCTGACCGGTGGCGACTTCCCGTTCGGTGTCCTGCACGACGTCGACCAGGACCAGGAGGTCGAGGACCTCGGCATCGACCTGCGTGACCCGCAGCCCCCGGCCGTCCCCGCCCCCGCCCCTGAGCTCTCCGGCGTCACCGCGGTGACGGTGCTGCAGCGGCACGACCTGCAGGTCACCGACGAGGCCGCGGTGCTCGCCGCGGCGGGGGAGGACGACCTGGGGTCGGCGCTCGCCCGGCTGGCCCGTGCCGGTGGCTGGAGCGCCGTCGGCGGGGAGCCGGGCCTGCGGTCCACGGCACGCTCGGTCCTGGTGGTCGGCTCGGCCGTCGCGCCCGGCGAGGAGCCCGACGAGGACGGCGGCGAGCTGCTGTACTCCCACCAGGACGTCTTCCCGGACTGACCCGACGGTCAGGCCGGGCGCATGCTCCCGGTCCGCAGGAAGCGGGAGTGCCAGCTCAGCGCCTCGTCGAGCAGGTGCGGGGTGTGCCGCCCGTGCGCCCCGTGCAGGGCGCGCTCGGTGTAGTCGGTGAGCGCAGCCCGGTAGTCCGGGTGCGCGCAACGGTCGATGACCTGCCGGGCGCGCTTGCGCGGGGACAGCCCGCGCAGGTCGGCCAGTCCCTGTTCGGTGACGATCACGGCCACGTCGTGCTCGGTGTGGTCGACGTGGGAGACCATCGGCACGATCGCGGAGATGGCCCCGCCCTTGGCCGTCGACGGGCTGACGAAGGCGGACAGGAACGCGTTGCGGGCGAAGTCGCCGGAGCCCCCGATGCCGTTCTGCATCCGGCTGCCCATCAGGTGCGTGGAGTTGACGTTGCCGTAGACGTCGGCCTCGATCATCCCGTTCATGGCGATGACGCCGAGGCGCCGCACCAGTTCGGGGTGGTTGCTGATCTCCTGCGGGCGCAGCACGATCCGGTCGCGGAACTCCGCGACGTGGTCGGTGAACTCGGCGATCGCGGTGGGGCTGAGGGAGAACGCGGTGGCGGAGGCGAAGGTGAGGGTGCCCGACCGCAGCAGGTCGAGCATGCCGTCCTGGACCACCTCGGTGTAGGCGGTCAGGTTCTCGAAGCGCGACTCCTGCAACCCGGACAGGACGGCGTTGGCCACGTTGCCGACGCCGGACTGCAGCGGCAGCAGGTCGACGGGCAGCCGGCCGCGGGAGACCTGGTGCTCCAGGTACTCGATCAGGTGCCCGGCGATGGCGCGGGCGGTGTCGTCGGGCGGGCTGAACGGGGTGTTGCGGTCGGGGGCGTGCGTCTCCACCACCGCCACCACCTTCGCCGGGTCGACCCGCAGGTGCGGGACGCCGATCCGGTCGCTGGGGTGGGTCAGCTGCACCGGACGGCGGTGCGGCGGCAGCGCCGTCCCGTAGTAGACGTCGTGCATGCCGTCCAGGGCCTCCGGCTGCCACGAGTTGACCTCCAGCACCACCCGGTCGGCCAGGTCCAGCCACGTCTTGTTGTTCCCGACCGAGGAGGAGGGGACCAGCTCGCCGTCGGCGGTGATCGCACTGACCTCGACGACGGCGACGTCCAGCGGGCCGAGGAAGCCCTCCCAGGCGAGCTGGGCCACGTGGGACAGGTGCACGTCGAGGTAGTCGACCTCACCGCGGTTGATCGCCTCCCGGGTCACCGGGTCGGACTGGTAGGGCAGTCGCAGGCCGATGCCGCCGGCGGCGGCGAGCGCCCCGTCCAGCTCCGGTGCGGTGGACGCGCCGGTCCAGACGTCGACCTGGAACGGCTGCCCGGCGGCGTGCGCCTGCGTGATCCGGCGGGCCAGCGCCGGCGGCAGCTCCTTGGGGTGGCCGGCCCCGGTGAAGCCGCTCATGCCGAGCGTGTCCCCGGGGGAGACGAGGGCAGCCGCCTCCTCGGCCGGCACGACCTTCCGGGCGAAGTCGGGGTGCTGGATGCGGCTGGAGCCGGACATCGGTCCTCCTCGTCGGCGGCCACCCGGGGCGGTGCCGGAGGTCTCGGTCCGACGCTAGGTGGCCACCGGGGGTCCCGCTCGCCCGGGGCGCGGGCGAGCGGGACCGGGGTCAGCGCGCGGTGCGGGGCTGGTCGCTGCGGGCGCCGAGCTCGGCGACCGGGCCGCTGATCTTCCGGCTGCCCTTCAGCGAGACGAAGGACGTCTCCAGTGCGACGGTCGCCTGCGGGTCCAGCCGCGGGTCGAGGGCCAGGCCCTTGTCGCCCTTGCTGCGGATGAACCAGAAGTCGGCCTGCACGCGCTCGGGCGTGACGTCCAGGACGACGTACCCGTGGCCGATGCCCTCGAGGTACCGGACCCAGGGGTTGGTGGCCTGGAAGCCCGCCGTCGCCGCCTGCGCCGCGGCCGCGGAGCCACCGAGGGACTCCTTGAACCCGTTGCTGGTGATCGAGGGGCAGACGAACTCCACCCCGACGGAGTTGCCGTCGACCGGGTACCTGGCCCAGTCGGTGGGCAGCTCGTTGGCCCACGAGGAGTGGATGTCACCGGTGAGCACGACCGGGTCGGTGCCCCCGGAGGCGGCCATCGCCGTGAGCACCGTGCGCTGGTCGGCCTGGTAGCCGTCCCACTGGTCGGTGTTGAACACCTGCCCGCCCACCACGCCGGCGCGCGGGACGGCGAAGACGCGGGCGAACACCGTCTGGTTGCCCACCAGGTGCCACGCCGTCCTCTTCGCGGTGAGGCCCTTGGTCAGCCAGGTCATCTGCTGGGTCTCGGGCAGGTGACGGTCCCGGTCGGCCAGAGCCGGGTTGACGGCGCCGCCGACGGTCGCCGGCACCTGCGCGGCCCGGTTCTGCCGGGTCTCGATGACCGACAGCTCGGCCAGGTCGCCGAAGCTGTAGCGGCGGAAGAACTGCTGGCCCTGGCTGGCCTGCGGCTGCCACATGGCGGGCTCGCGGATCGGCATCCACTCCAGGTAGGCGCGGAAGGCGCGGGCCCGGCGCTCCTGGAAGTTGCCCTCGGGGCGGATGCCGGCGGGCTTGCCCGGCTCGGTGTAGGCGGTGTCCGGGTCGTCGTCGCGCTCGTGGTTCTCCGCGCCCGAGGCATAGGCGTCGTTGGTGATCTCGTGGTCGTCGAAGATCACGATCCACGGGTGCTTCCGGTGGCTGGCCTGCAGGTCGGGGTCGGTCTTGTAGAGGGCGTGCCGGGTGCGGTAGTCCGACAGCGACACCATCTCGGTGGCCGGCTCGTGGTCGCGGATGCCGATCAGCGCGTTGGGGCCGTACCGGTCACCGGAGCCGGCGACCCCGGCGATGCGCGGGTCGTTGCCGTACTCGTAGAGGTAGTCGCCCAGGTGCAGGACGAAGTCCAGGTCGTCGCGGGCGGCGATCCCGCGGTAGGCGGTGAAGAAGCCACCCGTCCAGTTGCTGCAGGAGACGAACGCCATGCGCAGCGCGTGCAGCTGGCCGGCCTCGTCGGGTGCGGTCTGGGTGCGTCCGACCGGGGAGGTCTGGCCGACGGAGGTGAACCGGTACCAGTAGCGGGTGTAGGGCGTCAGCCGGCTGACCACGACCTTGATGGTGTGGTCGCGGCTGGCGTCGGCCACGACGTCGCCGCGGCGCACGATCTTCGTGAAGCCCTCGTCGGCGGCCAGCTCCCAGCGGACGTTGACCGCCGGGCCCTTGCCGCTGCCGGGCAGGGCGTCGGGGGTGGGGGTGATCCGGGTCCAGAGCAGCAGCTCGGTGGCGGTGGGGTCGCCGCTGGCGACGCCGAAGCCGAAGACGCCGGAGCGGGCGGTCTCGGCGACGGCTGCGCGGGCGGCCTCGGCGGACATGCCGCCGAAGGTGAGGGCGGCGGCCGTGACGGCCCCGCCCTTCAGCAGGGTGCGGCGGGACAGGGGGGCATCGAGGGCCATGCCGGGACTGTTGCGGGGCCGGACGACCGTGGCGCGGTCCCCGGGTGAACGGACGGCGGCGTGCGGCTGGCCGGTCGGCGGTGGCCCCGGCGTGTCCGGGGACTCCGTTTCACCGGTCCGGCCCCGGGCAGGTGCAGAGGGCCCGGCGAGCCCAGCCGGACGGCCGAGCGCCTCCGTGGCACGCCGCCGTCCGGCCGTGGCCCGCGACCTCGCACCGACGGGAGCCCCCCATGGCCATCGCCACCATCAACCCTGCCACCGGCGAGACGTTGAAGACCTTCGAGCCGCTGACCGACGACGCGCTGGAGGACAAGATCGCCCGCGCGTCGACCGCCTTCGCGAGCTACCGGCTCACCAGCGTCGAGGACCGGGTCGGCTGGCTGCGCGCGGCCGCCGACGTGCTGGACGCCGACACCGACGACGTCGCCGCGCTCATGACCACTGAGATGGGCAAGACGCTGTCCAGTGCGAAGGCCGAGGTGGCCAAGTGCGCCAAGGCGCTGCGCTACTACGCCGACCACGGCCCGGCGATGCTCGAGCCGCAGCAGCTGGACGCCGACGCGGTGGACGCGCAGCAGGCCTACGTCAGCTACCAGCCGCTCGGCGTCGTCCTGGCGATCATGCCGTGGAACTTCCCGCTCTGGCAGGCCATGCGCTTCGCCGCCCCGGCGCTGATGGCGGGCAACGTCGGCCTGCTCAAGCACGCCAGCAACGTCCCGCAGACCGCGTTGTACATGGAGGAGCTGTTCCGGAAGGCCGGCTTCCCGGCCGACGTCTTCCAGACGCTGCTGATCGGTTCGAAGACGATCGAGCGGGTGCTGCGCGACGACCGCGTGGTCGCCGCGACGCTGACCGGCAGCGCACCGGCCGGGCAGTCGGTGGCCGCGATCGCCGGTGACGTGCTGAAGCCCACGGTGCTGGAGCTGGGCGGCTCCGACCCGTTCATCGTGATGCCCTCGGCGCACCTGGACACCGCCGCCGAGGTGGCCACCACCGCGCGCAACCAGAACAACGGGCAGTCCTGCATCGCCGCCAAGCGCTTCTTCGTGCACCGCGACGTCGCCGAGGAGTTCACCCGGCTGTTCGCCGAGAAGATCGGTGCGCTGACCGTCGGGGACCCGATGGACTCCAGCACCGAGATCGGCCCGCTGGCGACCGAGTCCGGGGTGGACGACGTGGACGACTACGTGCAGGACGCCGTCAGCAAGGGCGCGACCGTGGTCGTCGGCGGCAAGCGCGTCGACGGGCCCGGCTGGTTCTACGAGCCGACGCTGCTCACCGGGATCACGCCGGAGATGAAGCTGTACGCCGAGGAGGTCTTCGGGCCGGTCGCCGCGCTGTGGACCGTCGACAGCCTGGACGAGGCCATCGAGATCGCCAACAGCCACCCCTACGGCCTGGGCTCCAACCTGTGGAGCGAGGACGAGGGCGAGCGCGCCGAGTTCGTCCGCGACATCCAGTCCGGCATGGCGTTCATCAACGGCATGACGTCGAGCTACCCGGACCTGCCCTTCGGTGGGGTCAAGCAGAGCGGTTACGGCCGCGAGCTGACCGAGCTGGGCATGCGGGAGTTCATGAACGCCAAGACCGTGTGGGTCGGCGCCCCCAGCAGCGAGCAGGAGAACGGCAGCACCGCCGGCCAGGCCGGGGAGTGATCAGCCGACCGGACGGACCGGGCGATTCCGGTCCGTCCGGTCCGCTGCCGTTCCGGCGGGTGACCTGACGACCTGTCAGGCGCCGGTGCGGCGCCGTCCGGCCAGGCCGGTGACGAGGGCGGCCCCGGCGGCCAGCAGCGCCACGATCGCGACGACGAGGCCGGCGACCGCGGTCCCGGACGGGCCGTCGTCGGTCGTGGCCGCGGCGGCGCTGGTGGCGGTCGTGTCCGCGGGGGAGTCGGCGACGACGCCGCCGGCGGTGTCCCCGCCCGGCGCGGTGAGCTGCAGGACCGGGGCGGGGTGCTCGGGCTCGGCCTGGCCGGCGACGGCCGGCTCGATCCAGGCCACCTCGGACCCGTCGCTGTAGGTCTGCACCGCCGGCAGGCTCAGCGACCCCGTCTCCGGCAGCGGCCCGGCCAGGATGGTGAAGGTCTGGTACTGCCCGGGCGCGATGGCGGCCGAGGGGTCGGCGGTCCAGACCACCTGCGAGATGGCCTCGGTGACCTCGCCGTCGTCGGTCTGCACCGGCGTGGGGAGCGTCGTCGTCTCGGTGCGCGCCGTCCAGCCCGGCACCGGCTTGACGCTGACCGAGGCCAGCGGGGTGTCGGTGGGCAGCTTCACGGCCAGCTCGGTCGTGGAGAGGGTGTCGCTCTCGGTGGGGACCCGGAAGGTGAGCTCGCCGTAGCCGCCGGGCGCGGCGTCGGCCGAGCTGACCCGGACGTGGGCGGAGGCGGACCCCACCCCCAGCGCCACGACGGACAGCGCGGTCGCGGCGACGACGGCCGAGGAACGGGTCAGGATGTGCAAGGGTTCTCCCTGGGTGGTGCGCGAGGGCCGGCCACTGCCGGCACACCCAGGCAGTCGTCCCGCCGGGGCGCTCAGTTCCCGGGTCCGGGCAACGGGTCGAGGACGGCCCCGTGCAGCACGCCGCCACGCACCCGCCCGCCGGCGTCCCGGCGCGACGCGCGCACCAGCGGCCGGGCGGCCGAGAGCAGGGCGAAGACGGCGATGGTCACCAGCACGATCGTCGCGCCCGACGGGGTGTCGGCGTAGAAGGAGACCACCGTGCCGGTGACCGCGACGGTGACGCCGACCAGCACGGCGACGACCAGGCTGGCCCGGAAGCTGCGGGCGACGAGCTGGGCGCACCCGGCCGGCAGCACCATCAGCGCGCTGATCAGCAGCAGGCCGAGCACCCGCATCGACAGCGTCACCGTGCCCGCGGTGACCACGGCCAGCAGCAGGTTCAGCCGCAGCACGGGCAGGCCGCTGGCCGTCGCGTGCTCCTCGTCGAGGGCGACGGTGAACAGGTGGCGGCTCAGCCCGATCGTCACGCCCAGCACCACGACCGCCATGACGGCGAACACGACCAGGTCGGTGCGCGTCGTGGTGGTCAGCGCCCCGAACAGGTAGCTGTCCAGGTTGGCCGGCGTCCCGGCCGGCGCCCGGGTGACCACGACGACACCGCCGGCGATCCCGCCGTAGAACATGACCGCCAGTGCGACGTCGGTGCTGGCCGAGCGGCGGCTGCGCAGCAGCTCCAGCACGACGGCGCCGCCGACCGTGGCCACCAGCGCGGTGAGCACCGGCGCCGTTCGGGTCGCCAGGCCCACGGCCACGCCCAACAGCGCGACGTGCCCCAGCCCGTCGCCGATCAGCGACAGCCGGCGCTGCACCAGGTAGACGCCGACCGTCGGCGCAGTCAGCCCGACCAGGACGGCGGCCACCAGCGCCAGCTGCATGAAGTCGTAGCTCAGCACGCGTCCTCGACCGCCGTCCCGCCGACGGTGACCGTGCGGCTGATGACCGATGCCAGCGGGCCGGTCTCGTGGACGACGACCACCACGGCCGTCCCGGTCGCCGCCAGCCCGGCGAGGGTGGCGGCCAGGACCCGCTGGTTGCCGGCGTCGACGCCGGCGGTCGGCTCGTCCAGCACCAGCAGCTCCGGGTCGCCGGCCAGGGCGCGGGCCACGAGCGCGCGCCGCTGCTGTCCACCGGACAGCTCGGCGACCGGGCGCCGGTCGAGGCCGGCCAGACCGACGCCCTCCAGGGCGCAGTCGACGGCGCACCGGTCGACCTCGCGGAAGCGCCGCCACGGGCCCACCCGGCTCAGCCGGCCGGAGGAGACCAGCTCGCGGACGGTGACCGGGACGCTGCCCACGACGGTGGACCGCTGCGGGACGTACCCCACCCGCTGCCAGTCGCGGAACTGCCCGCGGGGCTGCCCGAACAGCCGCACCTCGCCGGCCAGCACGTCCGACAGCCCGAGCAGGCCGCGCACCAGCGTGGACTTGCCTGCACCGTTGGGCCCGCACACGGCCAGCACCTCGCCAGGGTGCACGGTCAGGTCGACCCCGCGCAGCACCGGCCGCCGTCCGTGGCCGAAGGCGGCGCCGCGCAGTTCCAGGACGGCACCGGTCGGCGCCGCCGGGGGAGCGGCCGGCCGGGCGGGGCGGGAGCTCAGGAGCACTGCTGACCTGCCCGCAGGCTCGCCAGGTTCGACCGCATGACCTGCAGGTAGTCCGTGCCCTGCGAGGCGTCGGTCAGCCCCTCGATCGGGTCGAGCTGCCGGGTCTGCGCGCCGGTCTCGCGGGCGACGGTGTCGGCGACGGCCGGGCTGACCAGCGTCTCGAAGTAGATGGTGGACACCCCGTGCTCGCGGACGAAGGCAGTGGCGCCGGTGAGCGCGCTGGGCGCCGGCTCCTCGTCCGGGGCCAGCCCGCTGATGCCCACCTGGTGCAGGCCGAAGGCCTCGGCCAGGTAGCCGAAGGCGCTGTGGCTGGTCACGATGTCACGGCTGGCGCAGGTGGCCAGACCGGTGCGGAACTCGGTGTCGAGGGCGTCCAGTTGTTGGCGGAGGGCGGCGGCGTTGGCGGTGTAGACCGCGGCGCCGGCCGGGTCCACGGCGCCCAGCCGCTCGGCGAGCGCGTCCCCGACCGCGGCCATCCGCATCGGGTCGTGCCAGAAGTGCGGGTCGGTCACCGCCCCGTCGCCGGGGTCGTCCCCGCCGGCGTGTTCGTCGCCGGCGTGCTCGTCCCCGTGCTCCGGGGAGTAGACGAGGTCCAGGTCGGCCGCGGCGCCGGCGTCGAAGGCGTGGTCGCCGGCCTGCTGGTCGACGGCGGCGTCCACCGAGGGCTGCAGCGTCGGCAGGTAGACGACCAGGTCGGCACCGGCGGTCGCGGCGACGTCGCCGGGGGTCAGCTCGTACTCGTGCGGCTCGGCCGCCGGTGGGGTGAGCGAAGTGACCGTCGCCCGGTCGCCGGCGACCTGCTCGCTGAGCCACTCCAGCGGGTAGAACGACGCGACGACGCCCAGCCGGCCGTCGCCGTCCGCGGTCGGCTCCGCGCCGTCGGCCGGTGCGCACCCGGCCAGCGCAGCCGAGCCGGCACAGGCCAGCGCCACGAGCAGCGGGAGACGCGGGCGGGTACGAGGAGGGCGGGTCGTTCGCATGCCGACACGATCACCTACCTGACAACGATTGTCAAAATCGTGGACAGGCGTCCGCAGGTCGCCCACAGCTGCCGTGGGTACCGTCCGCGGGCGTGCAGCCACCGACACCGGCCGGCGGGTCGGACACCTCCCCGCCCCCGGCTCCCGCGCCGGACGGGTCCGTGCCGCGGCGGTGGCTGGCGGTGGAGCTCTGGCTGGTCATGGGGCTCTCGCTCGGCGCCTCCGGCGTCCGGGCCCTGGTCGCGCTGGTGGCCGCGGTGGCCACCGGGGTGCCGCTGGGAGAGCAGGCCGCCGTGCTCAACGGCTCGCTCGCGCCCGGGCGACCGGTCCTCGACCTCGTGCTGCAGCTGGTCCGGCTGGCGGCGTCCCTGGTGCCGGTCGCGCTGGCCCTGCACCTGCTGACCCGCTCCGGGGAGGGCGCCCGCACCATCGGGCTGGACCTCTCCCGCCCCCGCCCGGACCTGCTGCGCGGGGTCGCCCTCGCCGCGCTGGTCGGCGGCACGGGGCTGGCCTTCTACCTCGCCGTGCACGCGCTGGGGGCGGACCTCACCGTGGTCGCCGAGGACCTCCCCGACGTCTGGTGGCGGGTGCCGCTGCTGGTGCTGTCCGCCGCGCAGAACGCCGTGCTGGAGGAGGTGCTGGTGGGTGGGTACCTGCTGCACCGGCTGCGCCAGCTGGGCTGGGGCGACGGCCGGGCGCTGGCGCTGAGCGCCGTGCTGCGGGGCAGCTACCACCTGTACCAGGGCCTCGGTGGGTTCGCCGGCAACCTGGTCATGGGGCTGCTGTTCGGTCGGCTGTACCAGCGCTGGGGGCGGGTGGGCCCGTTCGTCGTCGCGCACACGCTCATCGACACGGTCGCCTTCGTCGGCTACGCGGTCCTGGCCGGACACGTCTCCTGGCTGCCGACCCCACCCGGCTGACCGGGTGGGACCGGACGTCGTCCGATCCCACCCGGCCCGGTCAGCCCTCCGGCGCCGCCGTGGTCGCGAGGACGCCGTCCGGCTCGATCGCCGGGTAGTCGCGGCGCACCCCGCGGTAGCGCACCAGCCGGGCGGAGTTGCCGGCCACCGCCACCGAGGAGGCGTTGTGCAGCACCGCCGCCAGCACCGGCGACAGCGCGCCACCGCCGGCGACCAGCAGCCCGATGCCGTTGACCGCGATCGACATGCCGTAGTTCTGCCGCACGATCTGCAGCGTCCGGCCGCCCAGCTCGCGCAGGTCCAGCAGGTGGCGCAGGTCGTCACCGACCAGCGCGACGTCGGCGGTCTCCACCGCGACGTCGGTGCCCGAGACGCCCATCGCGATGCCGATGTCGGCCGCGGCGAGCGCGGGGGCGTCGTTGGTGCCGTCGCCGACCATCGCCACGGTGTGCCCGTCGGCCTGCAGCGCGGTGACCGCGTCCTGCTTGTGCTCCGGGAGCACCTCGGCCTGCCACTCGGTGATGCCCAGTTCTGCGGCGACGGCCGCGGCGGTGGCCGCGTGGTCACCGGTCAGCATCACGATCCGGCGCACCCCGGTGGCCCGCAGCTCGGCGAGCACCTCGCGGGCCTCCGGGCGGATCTCGTCGCGCAGGCTCACCAGCCCGACCAGCTCGCCGTCGACCGCCAGCAGCAGCGGCGTCTCGGTGGCCGCGCGCAGCGTGGTCAGCCAGGTCGCCGCGTCCTCGCCGACCGCGACGCCCTCGCCGGCCATCAGTGCCTCGCTGCCCAGCAGCAGCACCCGGCCGTCGGCCTGGGTGCGCATGCCCAGGCCCAGCAGCACCTCGCACTCCTCGTGCGGCGGGATGAACACGTGCCGCTCCTCGGTCGAGCGGATCACCGCCTGGGCCAGCGGGTGCCGGGAGTGCACCTCGGAGCTCGCCGCGTACCCGAGCACCTCCTCCGGCGTCCAGTCGTCGGAGAAGGAGACGACGTTGGTGACCACGGGCCGGCCGATGGTGAGCGTGCCGGTCTTGTCGAACACCACGGCGTCGACGCGGCCGGCCGCCTCCAGGTGCGCGCCGCCCTTGATCAGCACGCCGCGCGAGGCGCCGTTGCCGATGGCCGCGCTCACCGCGGTGGGCGTGGACAGCCCCACGGCACAGGGGCAGGCGACCAGCAGCATCGTCATCGCCCGGCGCACGTCGCGGGTGACCAGCCAGGTCAGCGTGGCCAGCGCGAAGGACGCCGGCACGAAGCGGGCGGAGAAGGTCTCCCCGACGGTCTGGATCGGCGCCCGGTCGTCCTGGGCCTGCTCGACCCGGGCGATGATCCGGCCGATCGCGGTGTCCGAGCCGGTGGCCGAGGCGCGCACCACCAGCCGGCCGCGCAGGTTCACCGAGCCCGCGTGCACCGTGTCGCCGGCGGCCACCGAGACCGGCAGCGGCTCGCCGGTGATGGCGGCCTGGTCGACGACTCCGGTGCCCTCGACGACCTCACCGTCGACGGCGATGGTGGCCTGGTCGTGCACGACGACCAGGTCACCGACCCGCAGCTGGGCGAGGTCGACCTGGCGCTCGACGTCGGGGGCGCCGTCCACGCCGGGCACCAGCACCCAGGCGGTGGTCTCGGTGCCGGCGAGCAGCGCGGAGATCGCCCGGCGGGTGCGCCGCAGGGTGAGGGTCTGCATCCACTCGCCGATGTTGAGCAGCCACAGCACGGTGAGTGCGACGACGTTCTCCCGCAGCAGCAGGCTGGCGAAGGTCGCCGCCGTGACCAGGGCGTCGGTGCCGGCCGTGCGTCTTCCGGCGAGCGCGCCGAACGCGCCCTTGACGAACGGGTAGCCGGTGAACAGCGTCAGCGCGCTGGCCACCAGCCGGCTGCGCCCGGACAGCACGGGCGGGCGGCCGAAGCCGTAGCGCCGGACGCCCAGCAGGGCGAGGGCGGCCCCGCCGATGCCGATCCGCAGCAGCTCGGTGTTGGCGACGTCGGCCGAGCGGGGACGGCGGGCGACCACCGCGTCGGCCGACAGCTCCCCGGCGCCGGCCACCACGGCGAGCACCTCGGCCCGGTCGGCGTCCGGGGTCAGCCAGACCACGACCTGCCCGGTGCCCGGGAACGCCTGCGCGGCCAGCACGCCGGGGACGCCGTCCAGGGCGTCCT
Source organism: Modestobacter sp. L9-4 (assembly GCF_019112525.1). Lineage (NCBI taxonomy): Bacteria > Bacillati > Actinomycetota > Actinomycetes > Geodermatophilales > Geodermatophilaceae > Modestobacter > Modestobacter sp. L9-4. The sequence goes on along the minus strand of NZ_CP077800.1, from coordinate 426,614 downwards.
CCACCTGGACCGCGCGCGACGGGGAGCCGGTCAGCGCCGGGACGGCGATGCGCACCCGGCCGCCGGCGTCGGCGACGACCGCCGGCGGCGTGGGCGTCGCGGCGGTCATCAGTGGCTGTGGTCGTGGCCGCCGGTGGACCGGTCGGCCGGCGGGGGAGCCTGCTCGCCCAGGTCGGCGTAGGCCTGCGCGCGGACGTCGCCGGCGGCCAGCCGGGCACGCTCGACGGCGGTCTCGGCGCGGCGGGTGCCCAGGATGCCCAGCCGGGTGGCGGTGACGGCGATCCGGCGGGGGAGGCTGCCGCCCTCGCCGCGCTCGGCGGCCCGGACGACGGCGACGCCGACCACACCGGTGGCCACCGTCCCGGCGGCCTTGCGCAGCAGTCGGCCGGCGGTGGCGGTGCGGTTGGTCGTCGACTCGGCCATGGACGGGCTCCTCGGTTCGGGGGTGGGGACTTCGTGTGCCCAGCCACGGTAACGGGAACCATGGTCACGGTCGACGCGAGGCCGAACCGGCCGACCGCTGCCGGGAGCACTGGACCGGGGTGTCCCGGACCGCCGGAGGAACCCGGTCGACGACACGCCGAGCTGGATCGCTTACGCTAGCGGTAACCGTTGTCATTCTTGGGAGAAGTTCATGCGCATGGTCCAGTCGGTCGCGGCAGCAGCCGCCGCGTCGTCGCTGCTGCTGCTGGCCGCGTGCGGTTCCGACGACGCGTCGGCCGCGGGCGCCGCCGGGTCGTCGTCGTCCTCGTCCGACGGCGTCTCCGTCGTCGCCTCGACCAACGTCTACGGCGACATCGTCTCGGCCATCGGCGGCGACGACGTCGAGGTCACCTCGGTCATCTCCGACCCGTCGGCGGACCCGCACTCCTACGAGGCCGACACCCGCACGCAGCTGGCCGTCTCCGACGCCGACCTGGTCGTCGCCAACGGCGGGGGCTACGACGACTTCATGCAGACGCTGCTGTCGGCCAGCGACTCGAAGGCGAAGGTCGTCGACGTGGTCGCGCTGTCCGGCCGGGAGGCCGAGGCGCAGGCCGCGGGCGAGGAGCTCAACGAGCACGTCTGGTACGACTTCGCGACCGTGCTGAAGCTGTCGGACGAGATCGTGTCCTCGCTCAGTGCGATCGACGCCGCGCACGCCAGCGACTACGCGGCCAACGGCGCCGACTTCAAGGAGAGGGTGCAGGGCCTCATCGACGGCGAGGCCGCCGACGAGCCGAGGACCTCCGGCGCCGGCGTCGCGATCACCGAGCCGGTGCCGGGCTACCTGCTGGACGCCCTGGGCGCGGAGAACCGCACGCCCGAGGAGTTCTCCGAGGCCATCGAGGAGGGTGGCGACGTCGCCCCGGCCGTGCTGCAGGAGACCGTCGACCTGTTCTCCGGTGGGCAGGTGAAGGCGCTGGTCTACAACGAGCAGACCACCGGCCCGGAGACCGAGCAGGTGCTGTCGGCTGCCAAGGCCGCCGGCGTCGCCGTCGTCCCGGTCACCGAGACGCTGCCCGAGGGCGAGGACTACGTTTCCTGGATGCAGAGCAACCTCGACGCCGTCGCCGCCGCGCTGTCGTCCTGACCGCCTGATGAGCACCAGCGCGGGCGTCCGCCCGGACGCCGCCGCCCCGCCGCTGTCCACCCGGGGGGCGGCGGTGGCGTTCGGCGCCCGGACGCTGTGGAGCGGTCTGGACCTGGACGTGGCGCCGGGGGAGTTCCTCGCCGTCCTCGGCCCGAACGGGGCGGGCAAGTCGACGTTCCTGCGGGCCGTGCTGGGTGAGCAGCCGCTGTCCGCCGGCACGATGTCGGTCGTCGGGCGGGCGCCGGGCCGCGGCAACCGGTCCGTCGGGTACGTGCCGCAGCAGAAGACGCTCAACGTCGCCACCCCGCTGCGCGCCCGCGACCTGGTGGCCCTGGGCATCGACGGCGACCGGTTCGGTCTCCGGCTGCGCAGCCGCGCGGACCGGGCGCGGGTCGACGAGGCGCTGTCAGCGGTCGGGGCGACCGCCTACGCCGACGCGCCGATCGGGCTGCTGTCCGGCGGTGAGCAGCAGCGGGTGCGGATCGCCCAGGCGCTCGTGGGCGACCCGGCGCTGCTGCTGTGCGACGAGCCGCTGCTGTCGCTGGACCTGCGGCACCAGCGCGCGGTCAGCTCGATGATCGACCGGCGGCGCCGCGAGCACGACACCGCGGTGGTCTTCGTGACCCACGAGATCAACCCCGTGCTCGACATGGTCGACCGGGTCCTCTACATCGCCGGCGGCCGGCACCGGCTGGGCACCCCGGCCGAGGTGCTGACGTCGGAGTCGCTCAGCGACCTCTACCGCACGCCGGTCGACGTGTTCACCGTGCGCGGCCGGATCGTCGTCGTCGGCACGCCCGACCACCCGGTCGAGGCCGGCCGCGGGCACGACCACTCCCACCACCCCGACGTCACGGTGGAGCACCGATGAGCGACTTCTTCTCCTTCGACGACTACGGCCGGCTGCTCGGCCTGGTGCACAACTCCCTCATCGCGGCGGCGCTGCTCGGCGTCATCGGCGGGCTGGTGGGCGTCTTCGTGCAGATGCGGGACATGCAGTTCGCGGTGCACGGCATCGCCGAGCTGTCCTTCGCCGGTGCGGCGGCCGCGCTGCTGCTGGGCGTCAACGTCGCGCTCGGCTCGGTGCTGGGCTCGCTGCTCGCCGGTGCCCTGATCGGGGCGCTGGGCATCCGCGCCCGCGACCGCAACTCCGTGATCGGCGTCCTGATGCCCTTCGGGCTCGGGCTGGGCGTGCTGTTCCTCGCGCTGTACGAGGGCCGGGCGGCCAACAAGTTCGGGCTGCTCACCGGGCAGGTCGTCTCCGTGGCCGGTGAGCAGCTGGGCTGGCTGATCAGCCTGTCGGTCGTGGTGGTCATCGGCCTGGCGGTCATCTGGCGCCCGCTGACCTTCATCAGCGCCGACCCCGAGGTCGCGGTCGCCCGTGGCCTGCCCGCCGGGCTGCTGTCGGTGCTGTTCACCGTGCTGCTGGCGCTCGCGGTCTCCCTCGCCGTCCAGGTGGTGGGGGCGCTGCTGGTGCTCTCCCTGCTGGTGACCCCGGCGGCCGCGGCGTTCCGGGTGACCGCCTCCCCGGTGCTGGCCCCGGTGCTGAGCGTCGCCTTCGCCGTCACCTCCGCCGTCGGCGGCATCCTGGTGGCGCTGGGCACCAGCGTGCCGATCAGCCCCTTCGTCACCACGATCAGCTTCCTGATCTACCTGGTGTGCCGGCTCAGCTCCCGGCGGCGGGTGCGCCGCGGGTGGGGGAGCCGGGACGACGAGCCCGCCGAGCAGCCGGCAGTCGACAACAGTTCTCACATGGCGCTACCGTGATGTCATGACCGCAGCACCGAGCAGGGAGCTGGTCGCCGCACCCGGCGCCGACCCGGACACCGTCCAGGCCGCCAGCGCGCTGCTCGGTGCGCTCGCCGCCCCCATGCGGCTGGCGATCATCGCGCTGCTCGACCAGCACGGAAGCCGCTGCGTGCACCAGCTGGTCGACGCCCTCGGGGCGCCCCAGCCGCTGGTCTCCCAGCACCTGCGGGTGCTGCGCGGGGCGAGCCTGGTGGTCGGCGAGCGGCGGCACCGCGAGGTGCACTACGAGCTGGTCGACCCGCACGTGGCGCACATCGTCCGGGACGCGCTCGCGCACGTGTCGCACGCCGCCGCGCCCGCCGCCGAGGGCTGCACGACCGGGGATGGGACGATGCCGCGATGATCCGCAACACCCGCCAGCGCGCCGCCGTGGTGGCCGTCTTCGACGCACTCGACGGCTTCCACAGCGCCCAGGAGGTGCACGCCCGGATGCGCGCCGCCGGCGACAGCATCGGCCTGTCGACGGTCTACCGGGCGGTGCAGGCCCTCGTCGACGACGGCGAGCTCGACTCCATCCGCACCGACAACGGCGAGGCCATCTACCGCCGGTGCAGCACCACCCACCACCACCACCTGGTCTGCCGCAGCTGCGGGCGCACGGTGGAGGTCGAGGGGCCCACGGTCGAGCGCTGGGCCGACCGGGTCGCCGGCGAGCACGGCTTCGTCGACGTCAAGCACACCCTGGAGATCTTCGGCACCTGCGCCGCCTGCCACCGGGTGGCGAGCCAGGCCCAGCCGGCGACTGCCGACAGCTGAGCCCGGCGGTCGCGCGCCGGTCAGCCCTTCCCGCGCGCGACCCGCTCCTCGTGGCCCACCCGCGAGTGCCGGTAGCCGTAGAGGGCGTAGATCACCAGTCCGATCAGCAGCCAGGCCAGGAAGCGCAGCCAGGTCTCCACCTCCAGGTTGAGCATCAGGTACAGGCACGCCAGCGCGGACAGCACCGGGACGATCGGGGACAGCGGCACCCGGAACGACCGAGGCAGGTCCGGCCGGGTGCGGCGCAGCACCGGGACGGCGATCGACACCAGCACGAACGCGAACAGGGTGCCGATGCTGACCAGGTTGGCCAGGCTCTCCAGCGGGACGAAGGTGGCCGTCACCAGGACCGCGGCCGCGTAGACCAGCGTCATCCGGACCGGGGTGCCGGTGCGCGGGCTGACCTTGGCGATCGCCGGCGGCAGCAGCCCGTCGCGGCCCATGGCGAAGCCGATCCGGCTGACCGTGAGCAGGTCGACCAGGATCACCGACGTCAGCCCGGCCACGGCGGCGAGCGAGATCAGCGACGACGCCCAGCCCAGCCCGACCTGGTCGAACGCGTCGGCGATCGGTGCGCCGGCGTCGATGTCGGTGTACTTGACCATCCCGACGACCACGAACGCGACGCCGATGTAGAGCGCGGTGGCCACCCCGAGGGTGCCCAGCAGTCCCAGCGGGACGTCGCGGGAGGGCTTGCGGGTCTCCTCCGACAGGTTCGCCACCGCCTCGAAGCCGGTGTAGGCGAAGAAGACGACGGCGGCCGCGGTGAGCACCCCGCCGATGCCGAACGTGGCCGGCTCCAGCCCCGCGATGAGCGAGATCAGCGGCTGGGCCAGGCCACCGGTGTCCTCCGACGGCTGGCCCGCGGGGACGAACGGGGTGAGGTTGGCGCCCTTGACGAACCAGATGCCGGTGACCACGACGAACACGCAGACGGCGACCTTGACGACGACCAGCACGTTGGTGACCCGCGCCGACTCCTTGATGCCCAGCACCGCGACCAGGGTCAGGACGACGACGATGAACGCCGCGCCGACGTTGCCCGTCGCTTCCTCGCCGAACAGCGAGGGCGGCAGGTCCAGCAGGTTGCCGATGTAGGCCGACCACCCGCGGGCGACGACGGCGGCGCCGAAGGCGAACTCGAGGAACAGGTCCCAGCCGATGACCCAGGCCAGCAGCTCGCCGGTGGTGGCGTAGGCGTAGGTGTACGCGCTGCCCGCGGTCGGCACGCTCGAGGCCAGCTCGGCGTAGCAGAGCGCGGCGAGCAGGGCGACGACCCCGGCCAGGGCGAAGCTGATCACCACGGCCGGGCCGGCGGTCTCCCGGGCCTGGATGCCGGTGAGGGTGAAGATGCCGGTGCCGATGACCACGCCGATGCCGAAGCCGATCAGGTGCCGGGCGCTGAGCCGTTTCTGCAGGTGGCCGACGGAGCCGGTACCGGCGTCGTCGTCGGAGCCGACGTCGGACTGGATGGCCTCGAGGGACTTCGTCCGGAACAGTTGCACCGCGCCACGCTAGGGCGCGATCAGCGGCGGCGCCGCTCGAAGGTGGTCCCCGCCCACTGGACGGGACGGGCGAGCCCCGCGGGCAGCCGGGTGCCCGCGTCGCCGGTGGCCGCGGTGAGCTGGGGCTGGACGAGGAACAGCGCGCCGGTGAGGTCGGCACCGCGCAGGTCGGCGGCCCGCAGGTCGGCCCCGAGGAGGTCGGCCCGCCGCAGGTCCGCACCCCGCAGGTCGGCGCCGATCAGGTACGCGCCGCGCAGGCTCGCGCCACGCAGCTGCGCCCCGCGCAGCGAGGCGCCCATCAGGTCGGCGCCGCGCCGGTCGCGCGCCCGGCCGGGCACGTCGGCGCGGACGGTCTCGCTGACCTGGTCCAGCAGCGCGCCGACCTCGGCGCGCAGGCTCCCGGCGTCCAGTGCCACCAGGTCCGGCGCCGGGGCGAGGGTGTGCTGCTCGGTGCGGGCGCGGGCCGTCTCGACGGCGGCGCGCAGCGGCCCGTCGGGGAGCAGGGTGGCGGCCTCGATGAGGTGCCAGAGCAGCTCGGTCAGCTGCCGCATCACCGGGAACACCGCGAACATCGTCGTCGCCGTCCCGGGGTCGGACCGCCAGTCGGCGCCGCCGAGGGTCTGCTGGGTGACCCGCTGGCCGGCGCCCAGGCAGTCGAAGACCGTGCAGCCGGGGAAGCCCCGGTCGCGCAGCCGGTCGTGGATGCCGCAGCGGGAGTCGCTGCGCAGGTTCGGGCACGGGGTGCCGGCCGGCTTGTCGATCGCGAAGTCGGCCGAGGCGGCGAACGCCGGGGCCACGCAGCACAGCCCGACGCAGCGGCTGCAGTCGGCGGTCAGGTCGGCGCGCAGGGCCGCCAGGTCGGGCGCCGCCGGGTCGGGCGCCGTCGGCGAGGGGGGAGGCGGCACGGTCACCGGCCGACTGTAGGTGCCGGGTACGGCCGCCGTGGCAGCACGCCGCTACCGCCTGCGACGGCGCGCGACACCGCTCCCGACGACCCGTTGAGCGCCGACCGACGGGGCGAGGAAGGTGTCCGGCGTCACAGCAGGTCCACAGACGCGGGGGAGATCGAGAGGGAGCTCGATGAGGCGTTCCAGGAAGACCGCCGTGCTCGTCGCGGCCGGCGCCGCGCTGGTGGTGCTGCCGGCGACCCCGGCGGGCGCCGGTGGCGGCCACGGTCACGGCGCACCGGTCAGCACCGTGGCCGGCGGGCTGGACGGTCCCCGCCAGCTGAGCGACTACCGGGGCGACCGGGTCGTGGTCGCCGAGTCCGGCAGCGGGGAGGTGTCCTCGGTCTCGCTGCGGTCGGGCAGGGTCGAGACCCTGCTCAGCGGGCTCGCCACACCGCAGGGCGTGGACTACGACCGGGGCCGGCTGTACGTCGCCACCGGGGAGGCCGGACCGCCGGCGGAGGGCGAGGAGCCGGCGCCGCCGCTGCCGGGGGCCAGCTCCCTGGTGGTCGCCGAGCCCGGCGGCGAGGTGCTGCAGACCATCGACCTGCTGGCCTACGAGCTGGCGGCCAACCCCGACGGCCAGCTGCAGTTCGGCCCCGACGGCGCGCCCGTCGACGCGCTGTCCAACCCCTACGCCGTGCTGGCCCAGGGTCGGCGGGTGCTGGTGGCCGACGCGGGCGCCAACGCCGTCCTGTCGGTCGACCGGCACAGCGGCGAGGTGTCGACGTTCTTCGTCCCGCCGCTGGTCACCGACGTCCCCGGTTGCGCCGGCGCGGAGAACAACCCGGGCACCGTCGGCTGCGACCCGGTGCCGACCGGCATCGCCGAGGGCCCGTGGGGCGAGGTGTACGTCAGCACGCTGGGCGCCGACGTGCCCGGCGCGGGCCGGGTGTACGTGCTCTCCCCGCGCGGTCGCGTGCTCGACGTGATCGAGGGGCTCACCGCGCCGACCGGGCTGGCCGTCGACCGGCGCGGCACGGTCTACGTGTCGAACGTCGGGGAGGGGGCGCCGGAGGGTGAGCCGGGTCCGGACTTCGACCCGGCCACGGTCGGTGAGGTCACCAAGGTGACCCGGCACGGCGAGCGCAGCACCGCCCAGGTCACCATGCCGACCGGCCTGCTGGCCCGGGACGGCGGGCTCTACGCCTCGGCGTGGAGCGTCACGGAGTTCCTCGGGCTCCCGGCCGACGCCGGTGAGGTCGTGCGCGTCGGCCGCGGCGCGTTCACCCCGGTCGGCGGCTGAGCCGATCCGCCGCCGGCGGGGTCAGGACGCGCTGCAGACGCAGCCGCGCCGGGTCCCGCCGGCGGTGGTGGCCAGGCAGAACCGGACGCCGATCCGGTCGTGCGCGCTCATCGGGTGCGCGCAGGCCGGGCACCCAGGGGCCTCGGGCACGCCGGCGTGGGCGGCCTCGGGGGCCTCGGCCAGCGGCGGGGCGTCGCTGGCGAAGGGCGAGGTGGTGGCGGACGGGGATGCGGTCATGGCACTGGCCTGACTCCGCCGACGGCGCGGCGGGAGGAGTGCGCGGCGCCCGACGGTCGTCGGGACCTGGCGCGAGTTGGACCGTGACCCCGACGCTACGCCGTGAGGGAGAGCCGGCCGGCCGGTCAGCCCCGGGTCGCCAGGTGGGCCCGCAGCGCGGCGACCACCATCGCGTGGTCCTCGACCTGCGGCAGCCCGGAGACCACGACGACGCCGACCGGGCCGACGTCCCGCACGATCACCGGGAAGCCGCCGCCGTGGGCCACGTAGCGCTCGGGGTCCAGGCCGAACTCCGCCTCGAACGTCGTCCCGGCCTCCCGGGAGCGCTGCCCGACGTACAGCGAGCTGTGCCCGAACCGGTGCACCGTGGCGGCCTTGCGGGCGATCCAGGTGTCGTTGTCCGGCGTCGCGCCGGGCAGTGCGGCGTGGAAGAGCTGGTGGGAGTGCCGCGAGATCTCGATCGCGACCGGCAGCTGCTCGGCCTGCGCACGGGCGACGAGCGCCGAGCCGAGGGCCCAGGCGTCGTCGTTGGTGAAGCCGGGCAGCTGCAGCTCGGCCTCCTGGGCGGCGAGCTCGGACAGGGCGGGGAAGTCGGTCATGGTCGGACCTCGGTCACGTCGAAGGTGCGGGTGGGGGACACGTACTCGTCCTGCGCGGCGACCAGCAGGATCTCGCGGGAACCGGCCTCGGCGGTCATCCGCAGCAGCCCGAACACCGAGGCCGCCGCCGCACCCAGGGCCTGCTCGGCCGACCGGGTGCGCAGCCAGTGCGCCAGGAACAGGGCGGCGATGGCGTCACCGGCGCCGTTGACCGACACGTCCAGCCGCGGCGTGCGCACCCGGAAGTGCCGGCCGCCCTCGGACGCGAGCAGGTCGACGGCGTCGTCGGGGGTGTCGTCGGTGACCAGGGATGTGGTCAGCACGACCCGCGGGCCCAGCGCCTGGACGACGGCCACGGCCTCGGCGACCTCGGCCAGCGTGCGGGTCTCGCGCTGGGCGAGCAGGTCGAGCTCGAAGTGGTTGGGCGTGACGACGTCGGCGGCCGGGACGGCGACCTCGCGCAGGAACTCCGGGATGCCGGGGCGGACGAACACCCCGCGCCCGACGTCGCCGATCACCGGGTCGCAGCACCACACGGCGTCGGGGTTGGCGGCCCGCACCTTCGCCACCGCGCCGAGCACCGCGTGGCCGATGTCGGCCGAGCCCAGGTAGCCGGACAGGACGGCGTCGCAGCTGCCGAGCACGCCGCGGTCCTCGATGCCCTGCACGACCTCCTCGACGGCCTGGCCGTCGAAGACCCGCCCGGTCCAGGCGCCGTAGCCGGTGTGGTTGGAGAACTGCACGGTGTGCACCGGCCAGACCTCGATGCCCAGCCGCTGCAGCGGGAAGACCGCCGAGGCGTTGCCCGCGTGCCCGTAGGCCACGTGCGACTGGACGGACAGGACGTTCACCATGCCGCCGACGATGGCACACGCCGTCCGGACCACCGCGAGCTCCCGTTCGGCGTCGTCTGCCCGCCCGTGTCCCAGATCACCTGCACGAGCACAGCCGGGACTCAGGGTGAGCGACGCGCCGTCGACGCGCCGAACCTAGCAGCTTCCGGAAGTTGTTGATGCGTTGGGCCGTCACGCCGGGTGATCGGCGGGCGTCTGACCGACCCCGCGGGCAGACCGACCGGAGATGACGAGACCGTTGACCCCGGATTGCAGCGATGTTTCACTTCCGCGCAGTGCCGAGCGACTTCCGACACTTTCCGTTACCTCCACCCGAGCACCGCCGCCCGAGGAGAACGCCACACATGGGACAACGTCGTCTGGGAGCCGGGGCACTGTGCCTCGCCATGGCCGGAGGGGTGGGCCTGCTGGCCGCCCCCGCCGCGTCCGCCGCCCCCTCCACTGTCTTCGAGACCGGGTTCGAGTCCGGCACCGCCGCCTTCTTCGGCCGCGGTGACGCGAAGGTCGCCGTCAGCACCGCCGAGGCCCACACCGGCACGTCGAGCCTGCTGACCACCGGCCGCTCGCAGGCCTGGAACGGCCCCGCCCTCGACGGGAAGACGCTGATGCCGGCCGGCACCTACGACATCGAGGCCTGGGTCAAGCTGCCCGCCGGCTCCGGCGCCGACCAGGTCTCGCTGAGCGTCGCGCGCACCCCGTCCGCCACCGGCACGACCAGCTACGACTCGGTCGCCTACCAGGTCGCCGTCAACGACACGGGCTGGACCAAGGTCAGCGGCCGCTACACCTTCGCCACCGCGAACAGCAGCCTCGAGGTCTACCTGGAGAGCCCCGACGCGACCCAGCAGTTCTTCCTCGACGACGTCCGCATCGTCGGCGAGGCCGCCGCGCCCGTGACGCCGGGCACCGCACTGCCGCTGTCGACGGACTTCGAGTCCGGCCTGCAGGGCTGGGCCCCTCGCGGTGACGCGAAGGTCGCCGTCACCGCCGGCGCCGGCCGCAACGGCACCGCCGGGCTGGCCGTGACCAACCGGCTGCAGAACTGGCAGGGCCCGGCCATCGACGTGACGAAGAACGTCGCGATCGGCCAGGCCGTGCGCGTCTCGGTGTGGGCCAAGCTCGCCCCGGGCCAGGCGCCGGCGTCCCTGCAGCTGTCCGTGCAGCGCGACAAGGGCACGGTCACCAACTACGAGGGTGTCGGTGGCGCCGCCGCCGTCGTCTCGGCCGACGCCTGGACCCAGCTGACGGGCACCTACGTCCTGGGTGCGCCGATCGACAAGGCGCAGCTGTACGTCGAGGGCACCGCCAACGTCGCCTTCACCATCGACGACCTGACGTTGACGCCGATCGTGGAGGAGCCGATCCAGGACGTCCCGGCGCTCAAGGACGTGCTCGGTGCGCAGGGCTTCGAGCACGTGAGCACCGCCATCGACTCGCGGGAGACCGTGGGCCGGCCCTCGAAGCTCTACACCAAGCAGTTCAACTCCTTCACCCCGGAGAACGACGGCAAGCCCGAGAGCACCGAGCCGACGCAGGGGAACTTCACCTTCGGCAACCTCGACCGGCTGCTGGACTTCGCCGACGCGAACAACGTGCAGGTCTACGGCCACGTGCTGTTCTGGCACTCCCAGACCCCGGCCTGGTTCTTCCAGGACGACGTGGACCACCACACGCTGACGAACTCCGCGGCCGACCAGGCCACGCTGCTCAGGCACATGGACGCGCACGTCAAGGGCATCGCCGACCACGTCAACGCCCGCTACGCAGCCAGCGGCAAGCCCGTCCCGATCTGGGCCTGGGACGTGGCCAACGAGACGATCGAGGACGGCGCCAACGGCAACGCCCACGACATGCGCAACAGCCCGTACTACCGGGTGCTGGGCGAGCAGTGGGTGGCCAAGGCCTTCGGCATCGCCGACAGGTACTTCCCGCAGCAGAAGCTGTTCCTCAACGACTACAACACCGAGATGCCCACGAAGCGGGCCGACTACCTCGAGCTGATCGACTCGCTGGTGAAGGCCGGGGCGCCGATCGACGGGGTGGGCCACCAGGCGCACGTCGACTTCAGCCGGCCGATCGAGTGGCTGGACGACTCGCTCACCGCCGTCGAGCAGCTCAGCGCCCGCACCGGGCACCCGCTGCTGCAGGCGATCACCGAGCTGGACGTCAGCGACTCGGCGGAGAACAACGGCGCCGACGTCAGCGCCGGCACCGTGCCGCAGCACCGCCCCGGGATGGCCGACCAGGCCGAGGCCGAGACCGAGGTCGGCTACTACTACCGCGACCTGTTCGACATGCTGCGCACCCACAGCGACTCGATCCAGTCGGTGACCTTCTGGGGTCTGGACAACGCCCGCAGCTGGCTGCGGACGTGGCCGGCGGCCCGCCCGTGGGAGGCGCCGCTGCCCTTCGGTGACCAGCTCGAGGCCAAGCCCGCCTACTGGGGCATCGTCGACCCGGAGCAGCTCGCGGCGCGTCCGAGCGACCAGCTCGCGCCCCGCATCGCCGGGCACGACACCGTGTACGCCACCTCCATCAGCACCAAGGGCGCGACGGTGACCTACGCGGTGACCGCCGGCGACACCCGCGACGGCGCGGTCACCCCGGTCTGCACCCCGCCGTCGGGCTCGCTGTTCCCGATCGGCACCACCAAGGTCACCTGCACCGCCACGGACAGGGCCGGGAACACGGCCAACCCGGTGAGCTTCGACGTGGTCGTCACCGCGCCGCCCACGACGACGAAGCTGTACTCACAGATCAACAACGGGTCGGTCGTCCGGGCCAACGTGAAGCAGAACGTCCAGGTGGTCGTGCAGTTCGGCAACAAGGGCACGGGCACGCTCGTGGGCAGCTCGTTCGCCCTCAGCTGCACTCAGAAGTCCGGTCCGGCGATGAAGCTGGAGCTGGCCCCCGGGTCGGCCCAGCAGGTCACCAACCGCGACTACCCGGCCGAGCAGAACGCCACCTTCCAGCTGCGGGGCACCCCCACGCAGGTCGGGACGGCGACGTTCGACTGCACGCTGACGATGACGGACAGCTTCGGCGCGAAGGTGACCAGCACGAACACGGTCACCGTCGACGTCCGGAAGTGACCTTTCCCCGTCCGGGGCGCTGACCGCGTCCCGGACGGGACCCGAACAGGCCGAGGCCCCCGCTCACCGTCGAGCGGGGGCCTCGTGCCGTCGGGAGGTCAGTCGCGGCCGGCGGTGCGGGCAGCGGTCACCTGTCGGCGGGCGACGGCCGCCCACTCCTCCAGTGGACCGGGGGCGTCCCACACCCGGTCGACCAGGTAGAGCCCCCGGGTGGGTGTCGTGGCGCCCAGCTCGACCAGTACCGGCTTCAGCAGCAGCTCCGGCGCCAGCGCGTGCGTCGGCCCCCCGCCGAGCATGAGCGGGACGGCGACCACCCCGGCCAGGTCACCGGTGCCCACCTGGTCCAGGAACAGCTTCAGCAGGCCGGTGTAGGTGGCCTTGTAGGTCGGGCTCGCCACGACGGCGACCTCCGCCCGGCGCAGCGCCTCGACGGCCTCGGCGACCGCGGGGTCACCCCAGCCCAGCAGCCCGGCGCCCAGGTCGACGACGTCCACGACCCGGTCCGGCGGTGCGCCGGTCAGCTCGGCCACGACGCGCTCGGCGGCGGCGCGGGTGCGGGAGTTCGGCTTCGGGTTGCCCACGACGGCGATGGTGGTCACGACACAAAGCCCATCACATCGGTCGGGATTGACGACAGGCAGCGTGCCTGCCAGTCTGGAGCCAGGTCACGAGTGCCAGCGTTCAGCCCCGGCTTGCTGGCCGGCAACCCTCCTCCGCGAGCGGGTGCCCCGGGTGACGACCTGGCGGCTGCAGCACCGCAGCCGCAAAGCGCGGACCCGTGCCCCGGGTCCCCGGCCCGCAGGAGCACCCCCATGTCCAGCGCACTCCTCTGTTCCCCGGTCCCCACCGCCGTGCCCGGCGCCCTCCCGCTGCTGCCGGTCGTCGGCGCCGCGACCCAGGTGCCGCTCGTCCCGGGCGGCAGCACCCGCTACGTCGACCTCGACACCGCCGCCAGCGCGCGGGCCCTGCAGTCGGTCGCCGACCGGGTCGCCGAGGCGCTGCCGCTCTACGCCAGCGTGCACCGCGGCGCCGGGTACCTCTCGCAGGTCTCCACCGCGCTCTACGAGTCGGCGCGCTCGACCGTGGCCGGGTTCGTCGGTGCCCGGGCGGACGACGTCTGCGTGCTCACCCGGCACAGCACCGACTCGCTGAACCTGCTGGCCGGCGCCGTCCCGGCCGGGGCCGCCGTGCTGGTGCTCGACTGCGAGCACCACGCCGACCTGCTGCCCTGGCAGCGCCGCGGCCCGGTGACCGTCCTGCCCACCGGCGACACGGTGGTGGCCACCCTGCGCGCCCTCGGCGCGGAGCTGGCCGCCGCCCCGTACGCGCTGGTCGCGGTCACCGGGGCGTCCAACGTCACCGGTGAGTCGCTGCCGCTGGCGGAGGTCGTCGAGCTCGCACACGCCGCCGGTGCCCGGGTGGTCGTCGACGGCGCGCAGCTGGTGCCGCACCGCCGTTTCTCCCTCGCCGCCACCGGTGCCGACTACGTCGTCTTCTCCGGGCACAAGACCTACGCGCCGTTCGGTTCCGGGGCGCTGGTCGGCCGCCGCGACTGGCTGGACGCCGCACCGGCGTACCTGGCCGGCGGCGGTGCGGTCACCGAGGTGACGGTCGAGGAGACCAGCTGGGCGGCCGCCCCGCACCGGCACGAGGGCGGCTCGCCGAACGTGCTCGGCGCCGTCGCGCTGGCCGCGGCCTGCGACGCGCTGGCCGCCCTCCCCGCCGGTGCCCTGGAGGAGCACGAGCGGGCGCTGCGCGCCCGGCTGACCGCCGGCCTGGCCACGCTGCCCGGCGTCCGGGTGCTGCGCATCTGGGCGGACTCCGACGAGCCCACCGGGGTCGTGTCCTTCACCGTCGCCGGCTCCGACCCGGGGCTGGTCGCGGCGTACCTGTCCGCCGAGCACGGCATCGGCGTGCGCGACGGCCGGTTCTGCGCCCACCCGCTGGTGGCCCGGCTCGGCGTGCCCGAGGGTGCACTGCGGGCCAGCGTCGGGGTGGGCAGCACCCTCGCCGACGTCGACCGGCTGGTCGCCGCCCTCGACGCCTACCTCAGCGAGGGGCCGCAGGCGGACTACGCGCAGGTCGCCGGGCGTTGGCAGCCGGTGGACGACCCCCGGCCGCTGGCCGGGCTGGCCGGCGCCGACCCGGCGGCGGTCGCCCGCGGCGCCGGCTGCGGACCGTCCCGGGCCTGACCGCCCGGCCTGACCCCCGATCCCCAGGAGCACCGATGACCCTCACCGAGACCCCCACCGAGACCCCCACCGACAGCGCGTTCGCCGACGAGTGGCGCAGCTGGCACGCCCAGCACGAGGCCGCCCGCGCCGACGGCCACGGCTTCCTGGCGATCACCGGCCTGACCTGGCTCACCGGTGAGCCGCAGCGGGTCGCCGGCGTCCCGGGGGAGTGGTGGACCGGGCCCGGCGGACCCGTGGTGCGGCTCGCCGACGGCGAGGAGCTCGTCGCCGACGGTGCCACCGTCTCCGGGGAGCACGCGTTCGGCGAGATCCCCGAACGCGGTGGAGTCACCGCGGTGGTCGGGGACGTCGTCATCGAGGTCGCCCGCCGGGGCGGGTCCGACGTCGTGCGGCCGCGCGACCCGGCCAACCCGGTGCTCGCCGCCTACACCGGCACGCCCACCTACGCCCCGGACCCGCGCTGGCAGGTGACCGGCACGTACGTGCCCTTCGACCAGCCGCGCCCGACCACCGTCGGCTCGGTCGTCGAGGGCCTCGAGCACGTCTACGACGCCCCCGGCCGGATCGAGTTCACCCTCGACGGGCAGCAGCTGGCGCTCACCGCCTTCGAGGGGCTGACGTCGGACTCCTTCATGGTGCTGTTCACCGACGAGACGTCCGGGGTCACCACCTACGCGGCGAACCGGTCGCTGAAGGTCGGGGCACCCGCCGCCGACGGCACGGTGACCGTGGACTTCAACCGGGCCACCAACCTGCCGTGCGCCTACACCGTCTTCGCCACCTGCCCGCTGCCGCCGGCGGAGAACCGGCTGCCGCTCGCGGTCGAGGCGGGGGAGAAGAAGCCCGCCGCCTGACCCCCGGCACAGCACAGCGGCCGGCCACCTCGCACGAGGTGGCCGGCCGCTGTGCTGTGCCCGGGTGGTCAGCCGCGGGGCTGGACCTCGCCCATCGGGCCCCAGCCGGACAGCTCCGGGGAATCGACGTACATGATCGACGGGGTCGCCGACACCCAGTCCGGCATCTCGGCGATCGCCTTGGAGAAGTGTGCCGAGGCGGTGTGCACCGCGCCGGCCTCGGCGTCCCGGAAGCCCTCGACGAGCACCCAGGTGTGCGGCTCCTCGACGCTGCGGGACCACTCGAAGAACACGTTGCCCGGCTCGGCGCGCACGGCGTCGGTGAACTCGCCGACCAGCTCCGGCCAGCGGTCGTCGAACTCGGGACGGACGGGCCACTTCACCACGATGAGGATCACCCGGGCAGCCTAGGAGCCGCCCGCGACGCGACGGCCGGTCACCCCGGGAGCGGGGTGACCGGCCGTCGTGGTCGGTGCGGCGGGTCAGGAGGCGACCGAGGGGTTGACCTCGGGTGCCTCCACGGCCTCGTCGGTCAGGCCCCAGCGTTCCAGGGTCTTCGCGTAGCTGCCGTCGTCGAACGCGTGCTGCAGGCCTGCCTCGAACGCGTCGACCAGCCCGTTGCCCTTGAGCGAGGTCGCGGCCACGTAGGTGGTGTTGGGCCACCCGGCGTTCACCGTGCCCACGATGCTCACCGTCTTCTTGCTCTCCTGGTAGACGGCGTTGGGGTTCGGGCCGAGGTAGGTGTCGACCCGGCCGGAGGAGATGGCCAGCAGCGCATCGGCGGCGTTGGCGTAGTAGTCCAGCGTCGCCGGCGCCAGGCCCGCGGCCTCGTTGGCCTTGTTCCAGTCGAGCAGGATCCGCTCCTGGTTGGTGCCCGAGCCCACGGCCACGGTCAGCCCGGCGATGTCCTTCGCCTCGGTGATCGCCAGCGTGCTGTCGGGCTTCGCGGTGAAGGCCATGATCCCCTGCCGGTAGGTGGCGAAGTCGAACAGCTCCAGCCGCTTGGCGTTGACGCCGACGTTGCTGAACACCGCCTCGACGTCCCCGCTCTGCACCGACAGCGGCCACTGCTCCCAGGAGACGTTGCGGACGTCGAGCTCCAGGCCGAGTGACTGGGCGACCAGCGAGGCGATGTCGACCTCGCTGCCCACCACCGTGCTGTTGTCGTCGGCGAGGAAGGCCAGCGGCGGGTCGCCGGCGCCGACGATGCCGACGGTGAGCTTGCCGTCGGCGGAGATCGCGTCGGGCACCAGCGCCTCCGCGTCGGGGTCGGCGGTGGTGGTGACGCGGCCGGACTGCGCCGCGCTGGTGTCGACCACGAGCGCCTGCACGGCGCCGGCCTCGCTGGTGCCGGCCTGCTGGGCCTCGATGTCGGCCGAGCTGCTGCACGCCGACAGCAGGGTCACGGTGGACAGCAGCAGGGCGCTGGTCACCGGCAGGGCGGGACGGCGGCGGCGGGTTCGGGTGCGGGTCATGGTGGTGCCTCTCGTGGTGGTGTGGGGTCGGACGGCGGGCGGGGTCATCAGGAGCCCAGGCCCGGCGGGTTGGTGCGGGACTCGGCGACGGCCTCGGCGCCCAGGC
The DNA here is from genome assembly GCF_019112525.1 of Modestobacter sp. L9-4. Taxonomy (NCBI): domain Bacteria; kingdom Bacillati; phylum Actinomycetota; class Actinomycetes; order Geodermatophilales; family Geodermatophilaceae; genus Modestobacter; species Modestobacter sp. L9-4. The sequence continues at coordinate 409,366 of NZ_CP077800.1, read as the reverse complement.
CCCAGCGGTCGAGCACCTGTCGGTAGCTGCCGTCGGCGATCGCGCCGTTGAGCGCGGCGGTGAACGCCTCGGCCAGCCCGTTGCCCTTCTCGGTGGCGACGGCGATCTCGGCGGTGTCCGGCCAGCCGCCGTTGGTCGTGCCGGCGATGGCGACGTCCTGGGGGCTGGTCGCCGCGCTGTAGGCCGCGGTGGCGTTCGGCCCGACGTAGGTGTCGAGGCGGCCGGACTGCAGGGCCAGCACCGCGTCGTTGTAGGACTCGTAGTAGTCGATGGTCACCGGCTCCAGCCCGGCTGCGGTGTTGGCCCGGTCCCAGGCCAGCAGGATCTGCTCCTGGTTGGTGCCCGAGGACACCCCGACCCTCAGCCCGGCGACGTCCTTGGCCTCGGCGATGGTGCGGCCGCTGTCGGCCCGCACCAGCCAGCCCAGCTGGTCCACGCGGTAGGAGGAGAAGTCGAACAGCTCCTTGCGCTTCTCGGTCACCGTGACGTTGGAGATGGTGGCGTCGACCTCGCCGGACTGGGTGGCCAGCGGCCAGTTCGACCAGTCGTTGACCACCAGCTCCAGCTCCAGGCCCAGCGCGTCGGCGACCAGGGTGGCGATGTCGGTCTCGTTGCCGATGACGGTGGCGTTGTCGTCGGCGAAGAAGGCCAGCGGGACGGCACCCTGGGTCACCGAGACCTGCAGCTTCCCGTCCGGGAAGGCCCCTGCGGGCAGCAGGTCGATCGCGGCCTGGTTGCGCTGGGTGTGCACCCGGTCCTGCTCCGGGGTCGTGTTCACCACGAGGGCGTCGGTGGTGACGCCCTCCTGGACGGCGGCGGCCTGCTCGATGGCGCTGGAGCTGGTGCACGCACCGAGGGCCAGCGCGGACACAGCGGCCAGGACGGTGACGAGCGGGGCTCGCCGGCTGCGTGCGGTCACGTTCGTTCTCTCCTCGAGGTCGGTCCGCGGGCGCAGACCATCGCCGGACGGCGCACGGTGCGCCGGCCGAAGGGGGTGTGGGGGTCCGGGCCCCGGCGCGGTGGCGCCGGGGCCCTCGTTCAGAGGACGCGGGCGAGGAAGGCCCGGGTGCGGTCGTGCTGCGGGGCGTCGAGCACCTGCTCCGGCGGGCCCTGCTCGACCACCCGGCCGTCGTCCATGAAGACGACCTGGTCGGCGACCTCGCGGGCGAAGCCGATCTCGTGGGTCACCACGATCATCGTGGTGCCGGTGCGGGCCAGGTCGGTGATGACCTCGAGCACCTCGCCGACCAGCTCCGGGTCCAGCGCGGACGTCGGTTCGTCGAACAGCAGCACCGCCGGGCGCATGGCCAGGGCCCGGGCGATGGCCACCCGCTGCTGCTGCCCACCGGACAGCTGCCGCGGGTAGGCCCCGGCGCGGTCGCCGAGCCCGACCCGGGCCAGCAGGTCGCGGGCCTCGGCCTCCACCTCGGCGCGCGGCCGGCCCTGGGCTGCGACCGGTGCCTCGACCACGTTGTCCAGCGCGGTCAGGTGCGGGAAGAGGTTGAAGGACTGGAAGACGAAGCCGAACCGGGTGCGCTGGCGCAGCAGGTCCTTCTCCGGCAGCTCGTGCAGCCGGTCGCCGTCCCGGTGGGCCCTGCGGCGGTAGCCGACCAGCTCGCCGTCCAGGGCGATGAAGCCCCGGTCGACCTTCTCCAGGTGGTTGATGCTGCGCAGCAGCGTCGACTTGCCCGAGCCCGACGGGCCCAGGACGACGGTGACCGTGCCCGGCTCGACCACCAGGTCGACCCCGTGCAGCACCTCGACCCCGCTGTAGGACTTGTGCACGCCGTGCACCTCGACCCGGCCCGGGCGGGCCGTGACCGCGGTCATCGGGTGGCCCCGCGGGGGGCACCGAAGCGGGCGAGGACACCGGTCAGCTCGGAGCGCACCCGCTGCAGCGGGGTGGGCGGCAACGCGCGGACCGCGCCCCGGGCGTAGTGCCGCTCCACGTAGTACTGCACGACGGTGACGACGGTGGTGAGCACGATGTACCAGATCGCGGCGACCACCAGCATGGGCAGCACCCGCTGGGTGCGGCCGTAGATGACGCTGACGGTGTAGAAGAGCTCACCCAGGGCCAGCACGTAGACGATCGAGGTGCCCTTGAACAGGCCGATCACCTCGTTGACCGCGGTCGGCACGATGGTGCGCATGGCCTGCGGGAGCACGATCCGGGTGGTCTGCCGGCGGCGGGGGATGCCCAGGCTGGCGGCGGCCTCGTGCTGGCCGGCGTCGACGGACAGGATGCCGGCCCGCACGATCTCGGCGGAGTAGGCGGCCTGGTGCAGGCCGAGCCCCAGGATCGCGGCGCCGAACTTGTCGATCAGCGAGAGCGTCGGGACGCTGACGAAGGACGGGCCGAACGGGATGCCCAGGTCCAGGTGCTGGTAGAGGTAGGCGAGGTTGTACCAGAGCAGCAGCTGCAGGATCAGCGGCACGGAGCGGAAGACCCAGGTGTAGCCCCAGCTCACCGCCCGCAGCAGCGGCGAGCGGCTGAGCCGCATCAGCGCGAGCACCGTGCCGAGGGCGAAGCCGACCACCGCGGTGATCGCCGTCAGCTCGATGGTGGTGAGCACGCCGCGGACGATCGACTCCTCGGTCAGGTAGGCGCCCACGACGCCCCACTCCCACCGCGGGTTGGTGACCAGGCTGTTCACCACCATCGCCAGCAGCACGGCCACGGCGGCGGTGGCCACCCAGCGGCCGGGGTGCCGGGCCGGCACCACCTTCAGCTGGTCGAACGGGGTGCCGGCCGGGGGTGCGGTGGCCGGCCGGGTGTCGAGGGTGGTCACGCGGGGTCTCCCAGGTGCTTGGTGAAGGCGTACAGGCGGTCGGCGACCGGCAGGCCGCGCAACGTCTCGAGGTCGGTGGGGCGGGGGACGGCGGGGTCGAACAGCGGCGTCCACCCCGTGGCGAGGTACAGGTCGCGAGCCTCGGGCTGGCGCGGGCCGGTGGTCAGGTACAGGCCCGGGTAGCCGGCCGCGGCGGCCCGCTGCTCCAGCTCGGCGAGCACCCGGCGGGCCAGGCCGCGGCGGCGGTGGGTGGCGGCGGTCCACATCCGCTTCACCTCCGCCGCACCGGAGGGGTGGGTCATGAAGGCGCCGCCGGCGACGGGCGTGCCGTCCTCCAGCAGCAGGACGAACGCCCCGGACGGCGGCAGGAACGCCTCGGCCGGGTAGCGGGTCATCTCCTCGGCGGCGCCGCCGAACAGGTCGCCGTAGCGGGCGTCGTACTCGGCGGTCAGGTCGTCGAACAGCGGCGCGGCCAGCGGGTCGTCGGGGTGGACGTCGACCACCTGCAGGTCGGCGGGGGACAGGGACGTGGGCATGCGTCAGGTGCTCCTGGACGGTGAGGAGGGCGCGCCCGCGGACCGCCGTGCGGACGGCGGGCGGTGCGCGCGGGTCAGCGCTGGGACGAGGTCAGCGCGGGGACGAGGTCAGCGCCGGGGGAGGCGCCGCTGCGTCAGCGACAGAGGGCGCTGTCGGTGCGGAGCAGGTCGACGGCGAGGCGGCCGACCAGGTCGGTGGAGACGCGCTCGACAGCGGGGCTGTCGGCGGAGGCGGCGCGGCGGCCGGTCTGTCCCACGGTGTGCTGCTCCTCGTTCGTCCCCTCGGGAGGGGAGGCCACTGCTTGCCGGGACGCGGGTCGCGCTCGGCCAGGTCGTCACCCGGGGCACCCCGTCGCAGGGAGGGTTGCCGGCCAGCGAGCCGGGGCTTGTCGCTGGCGCTCAGGACCTGGGGGGACCATAGGGGCACCACCCGCTTGTCGTCAAACACCATCGGTTTGGTAGACATTGCGGCGGGCGACACGCCACAGCGGGGAACAGCCCGCCGGCCGGGTCCCGTTCCCCCACAGAGCAGTCCACGAGACGGACGACGAGAGGAGACGCACGTGCCCAGCACCGCCCTGGTCCGCCGCCGGCACGTCGACCTCCTCCGCACGGCGAGCGCGCAGTGTCTGCGGACGGTCACGACCTCGCGTCCCTGACCCTCCGTCTCCCGGAGCCCGCATGTCCGTACGGCCGCACTCCCGCACGTCCAGCCCCTCGGTCGCCGTCGTCGGCGCCGGTCCCACCGCGATCGGCCTGCTCGAGCGGTTGATCGCCAGCGCGCCCGAGCTGTCGGGCTCCGAGCGCCTGCAGGTGCACCTCGTCGACCCGCACCCGCCGGGTGGTGGCCGCGTGTGGCGCGCCGCCCAGCCCTCCCTGCTGTGGGCCAACTCCCTGGCCGCCGACGTCACCGTCGTGCCCGACCCGTCGGTCACCGTCGAGGGCCCGGTGGGCGAGGGCTCCACGCTGTGGCAGTGGGTCGAGGCCGTCGGCCGCGCCCTGCCCGCCGGTGACCCGATCGGCGACGAGGCCCGGCGTCTCGCGCCGAACGGCTTCCCGTCCCGGCCGCTGGTCAACGCCTACCTCGGCTGGGTGCTCGCCCAGGTCGTCGAGTCCGCCCGCCCTTGGGCCGACGTGCACCTGCACACCGGCACCGCCGTCGACGTCCGGGTGGCCGACGACGGCGTGACCGTGGTGCTCGCCGACGGCCGCGAGGTGTCCGCCGACCGCGCCGTCCTGGCCCAGGGCCACCTGGACGCGCACGCCACCGACGAGGAGGCCGCGACCGCCCGGCGCGCGGCCGCGGCCGGCGCCACCTACCTGCCCACGGCCTACACCGCCGACCTGGACCTGTCGGTCCTGGCGCCGGGGGAGCCGGTGCTCGTCCGTGGGGCGGGGCTGGCCTTCACCGACCTGATGGTGCTGCTGACCAGCGGGCGCGGCGGGCAGTTCACCCCCGACGGGGACCGGCTGCGCTACCTGCCCTCGGGCAGTGAGCCGGTGCTGCACGTCGGCTCCCGCCGCGGGGTGCCCTACCGCGCCAAGCTCGGCTACGTCTGGGCCGGCCCGCCGGTGCCGCTGCAGTTCTTCACCCCGGCCGCCGTGGACGCGCAGTTCGGCGACCGCCCGCTGGACCTGCGCGCCGACCTGGCCCCGGTGATCGCCCGCGAGCTGGGCTGGGCGCACTACACCGAGCTGTTCCGCGCCCACCCCGAGCGGACGGCGCTGCCCTGGGCGGAGTTCGCCGAGCGGTACGCCGCCACCGACGACCCGGTCGCGGTGGCCGCGCTGGTGCAGGCCGCCGTCCCCGACCCGGCCGACCGCTTCGACCTGGCCGCCCGCGACCGCCCGCTGGCCGGGGCCCGGTCCGCCGACGCCGAGGCGCTGCAGGAGACGGTGCGCGACCTGGTGCGCGCCGACCTGACCCGCTCGGCGGACCCCGCCCACAGCGCCGACGCCGCCGTCTTCACCGCGCTGCTGTACTGCCACGGCACCCTCGCCGGGCTGGTCGGCGCCGGGCGGCTGACGCCCCGCTCGGAGGCCGAGGACGTCTCCGGCTGGTGGATGAACCTCTTCAGCTACCTGGCCAGCGGACCGCCCGCTCCCCGGCTGGCCGAGCTGCTGGCGCTGTCGGAGGCCGGCGTGCTGCGCTTCCTCGGCGCCGACGCGCAGTTCGAGCTCGACACCGCCGCCGGGGTGTTCCGCGCCCGGTCCGCGAGCGTCGAGGGCACCGTCGAGGCCCGCGCGATGGTCGAGGCCCGGGTGCCCGCGCCTTCGGTCGCCGCCACCCCCGACCAGCTGGTCACCGCCCTGCTCACCCGCGGCGTGGCCGCGGAGAAGGTGCTCGCCGACCCCACCGCCCCCGGCGGGGTCCGCAGCACCGGACGGCTGCACGTCGACGCCGACCAGCGGGTCGTCGACGCGACCGGCCAGGCTCAGGAGCGCCTGTTCGCCCTCGGCTTCTGGACCTCCGGTGCGCAGGTCGCCGCCTTCGCCCGGCCCCGCACCAACGCCCCCTTCTTCCGGCAGAACGACGCGCTCGCCCGCCGGCTGTGGCGCGCGCTCGTCCCCGCCGCCGTCCCCGCCGCCGCCTGACCTCTGGAGTCCCCGTGCCCACCCCCCTCCACCTCGCCGTCGCCCTCGACGGCGCCGGCTGGCACCCTGCCGCCTGGCGCGAGCCCGACGCCCGCCCCACCGAGCTGCTCACCCCCGGCTACTGGGTCGACCTGGTCACCGAGGCCGAGCGCGGCCTGCTCGACCTGGTCACCTTCGAGGACGCCTTCGCGCTGCAGTCCGGCGACCGCTGGGCCCCCGACGAGCGCACCGACCAGGTGCGCGGCCGGCTCGACGCCGTCCAGGTCGCCGCCCGGGTCGCGCCGCTGACCCGGTCCATCGGGCTGGTGCCGACCGCCGTGGTCACCCACACCGAGCCCTTCCACCTGTCCAAGGCGATCGCCACGCTGGACTTCGTCAGCACCGGCCGCGCCGGTGTCCGGGTCCGGGTCGGCGCGCTGCCGGCCGAGGCCGCGCACATCGGCCGCCGGCAGCTGCCCGACCTGCGCGAGCTGGACCCCGCCGACCCGGTCGCCCAGGCCGGACTGCGCGAGCTGTTCGACGAGGCCGCCGACTGGGTCGAGGTGCTCCGCCGGCTCTGGGACAGCTGGGAGGACGGCGCCGAGGTCCGCGACGTCGCCACCGGCCGCTTCGTCGACGTCGGCAAGCTGCACTACGTGGACTTCGCCGGCCCGCACTTCTCCGTCCGCGGTCCCTCGATCACCCCGCGCCCCCCGCAGGGCCAGCCGCTGGTGGCCGCACTCGCGCACCAGGCCGTGCCCTACGAGCTGGTCGGCCGCAGCGCCGACCTCGGCTTCGTGACGCCCACCGACGCCGCCGACGCAGCCCGCATCCTGGCCGAGATCCGCACCGCGCAGGCCGCGGCCGGGCGCGCGGAGGAGACCGTGCACGTCCTCGGCGACCTCGTCGTGTTCCTGGACGAGGACGAGGCCACCGCCCGCTCCCGCAAGGACCGCCTCGACGAGCGGGCGGGATCGGAGTACACCAGCGACGCCGCCGTCTTCGTCGGGACGCCGTCCGGCCTGGCCGACCTGGTCGCCGACTGGACGCAGGCCGGGCTGTCCGGGCTGCGGCTGCGGCCGGCCACGCTGCCGCACGACCTGCGCCAGGTCACCACCGCGCTGGTGCCCGAGCTGCAGCGCCGCGGCCTGTTCCGCACCGCCTACGAGGCGTCCACCCTGCGCGGCCTGCTCGGGCTGCCGCGCCCCGCCAACCGCTACGCCGCGGTCTGAGGAGACGACCATGACCAAGCAGGTGCACAAGCAGGTCCATCTGGCCGCGCACTTCCCCGGCGTCAACAACACCACCGTGTGGAGCGACCCCGCCGCCGGCAGCCACATCGAGTTCGAGTCGTTCCGCCGCTTCGCCCAGGCCGCCGAGCGCGGGAAGTTCGACTTCATGTTCCTCGCCGAGGGCCTGCGGCTGCGGGAGCAGAACGGCGCGATCTACGACCTCGACGTCGTCGGCCGCCCCGACACCTTCACCGTGCTCGCCGCCGTGGCCGCGGTCACCGAGCACCTCGGGCTGGCCGGCACGATCAACTCCACGTTCAACGAGCCCTACGAGGTGGCCCGGGAGTTCGCGACGCTGGACCACCTCTCCGGCGGCCGGGCCGCGTGGAACGTCGTCACCTCGTGGGACGCCTTCACCGGGGAGAACTTCCGCCGCGGTGGCTTCCTGCCGCAGGACCAGCGCTACGAGCGGGCGCGCACGTTCCTGGCCACGGCCATGGAGCTGCTCGACTCCTGGCGCGGTGACGAGATCGTGGCCGACAAGGAGACCGGGGAGTTCCTGCGCACGCCCACCCCCGGCCGGTTCGCCCACTCCGACGCGCACTTCGACATCAGCGGCCAGTTCGACGTCCCGCGCAGCCCGCAGGGCCGCCCCGTCGTCTTCCAGGCCGGTGACTCCGACGAGGGCCGCGAGTTCGCCGCCTCGGGTGCGGACGCCATCTTCAGCCGGCACGGCACCAAGGAGGCCGGGCAGGCCTTCTACGCCGACGTCAAGGGCCGGCTGGCGAAGTACGGCCGGACGCCCGAGGAGCTGCTGATCCTCCCGGCGGCCACCTTCGTCGTCGCCGACACCGACGCCGAGGCCGCCGAGCTCGCCGCCGAGGTGCGCAAGCAGCAGGTGTCGGGGCAGACAGCGCTGCGCAAGCTGGAGGAGGTCTGGAACCGCGACCTGTCCGGCTACGACCCCGACGGCCCGCTGCCCGAGGTCGACCCGCTGGTCGGGGAGAACACCGTGGCCAAGGGCCGGGCCAGCGTGCGGATGAACCGCGACCCGCTCGCCGTCGCCGTCGCCTGGCGGGAGCAGGCCGAGGCCAAGGGGCTTTCAATCCGCGAGCTGATGATCGAGGTCAGCAGCCGGCAGAACTTCATCGGCAGCCCGGCCACGGTCGCCGACCAGATCGACGACCTCGTGCAGTCCGACGCCAGCGACGGCTTCATCCTCGTCCCGCACATCACCCCCGGCGGGCTGGACGTCTTCGTCGACACCGTCGTCCCACTGCTGCAGGAGCGCGGCGTGCACCGCACCGACTACACCGGGACGACGCTGCGCGACCACCTCGGCCTGGCCCCGCTCGGCGGCACCGCGTGACCGCTCCGCTGGCCGAGGAGTTCCGCGCCGTCATGGCCGGGGTGGCGACGCCGGTCTCGGTGGTCACCACGCTCACCGACGGCTCCCCGCACGGGACGACGGTGAGCGCGTTCGCCTCGCTGTCGATGAGCCCGCCGATGGTCCTGGTGTCGTTGGACCGGGGCTCGGAGCTGCTGTCCCGGCTGGCCGTGGACAGCGTCTTCGGGGTCAACGTGCTCGGCAGCGGGCAGGCCGCGCTGGCGCTGGCGTTCGCCCGCAAGGGCAGCGACAAGTTCACCGGCGTCGACTGGGTGGCCGAGGACGGCGCGCCCCGGCTGACCGGCAGCCCCGGCTGGCTGGCGTGCACGGTGAGCCAGCTCGTCGCCGGCGGTGACCACGTCATCGTGCTGGGCGAGGTGCGCGCCGCGGCGCGGGAGGACCTGGCGCCGCTGACGTACCACGCCCGCACGTTCGGCACCCACGCCGCGGCGGTCTGAGGGCGGCTCTCTGCCGGGGTGGTCCGGGGGTCGCCTCCGGCCGCGGCTGTCCGCGGCCCGCTCTCAGCCGCGGCGGCGGGCGGCGACGGCGAGCAGGTCGCGGGCCGGGCCGGCCGGCAGCTGTGCCGCGCCGGCCCACACGGCGCGGAGCCGGCGGGTCAGCGGCAGCCCGGGCACGGGGACCTCGACCAGCCGGCCGTCGGCCAGGTCGACCGACACCGCCAGGTCCGACAGGACTGCCGGCCCCAGTCCGGCGCGGACGGCCTCGCGCACGGCCGTGCCGGTGCCGAACTCCATGGCCGGGGGAGCGAGCGGGGTCACCGCGCCGAGCGCCGCGTGCAGGGCGTCCTCCAGCGCGCGCCGCGTGCCGGACCCCGGCTCGCGGACGACGAGCGGGGTGGCCGCCAGCTCCGCCGCGGTCACCGGACGCCGCCGACCGGCCCACGGGTGCCCCGGCGGCACGACGAGCACGAGCCGGTCTGCAGCGACGTCCCGGTGCTCGAGCCCGGGTGGCGCGGCGGGGCCCTCGACGAAACCCAGGTCGGCCGCGTGGGTGCGCACCAGCTCGGTGACCGCGTCGCTGTTGGTGGCCGTGAGCATGACCGTCGGCGGTTCCGTGCCCGCCGGGGTCTGCCCGCGCAGCGCCGCCAGCCAGCGCGGGACCAGGTGCTCGGCGACGGTCATGCTGGCCGCCAGGCGCAGCCGCGCCGACCCCTCGCGCCGCAGTGCCGCCACGCCGTCGTCCAGCTCCCCGGCGGCCGACACCACCCGGTCGGCCCAGGCGACCAGCGCCCGCCCGGCGTCGGTGAGCCGCGAGCCGGTCGACCCCCGGTCCAGGACGGTCAGGCCCACCTGCCGCTCCAGGCCGGCCAGCCGGGCGGACGCGGCCTGCTGGCTGACGCCGTGCACCCGCGCCGCGGCGCCGATGCTGCCGGTGCGGGCGACGTCGAGGAGCAGCTCGAGGGCGGCGATGTCCGGGACGTGGCTGCTCAGCGGCACGTCCGGAGCGTAGCCGTCACAACCTCCGCTTGTGGCCGGACAGGTCGCAGCCGCCTACCGGGCCGCACCGCACCGGGCGAGTCTCGGTGCCGTGACCGCCACGACCGACCTGCCCGTCGAGCTGCCGCCGGCTCCGTCCCCGCGCCGCCCGGTGACGTCCGCGGGAGCCCGCCGCCCGTCGCTGGCCGACGTGGGCCCGAACTGGTTCGCCTCCGTCATGGGCACCTCGATCGTCGCCACCGCCGCGGCCGGGCTGCCCGTCCAGGTGCCCGGTCAGCGGGTCCTCGCCCAGCTGGTCTGGGCCCTCGCCGGGCTGCTGCTGCTCGCGGTCTGCGCGGCGACCGCCGGGCACTGGCTGCGCCACCCCGAGCGCGCCCGCGCCCACGCCCGCGACCCGGTGATGGCGCACTTCTACGGCGCGGTGCCGATGGCGCTGCTCGCCTGGGGGGCCGCCACGATCACCGTGGGCCGGGACGTCGTCGGCGATCGGGCAGCGGTCGACCTGGACGTCGTCCTCTGGCTGGTCGGGACGGTGCTCGGCCTGGCCGTGGCGGTCGCGGTGCCGTACCGGCTGTTCACCCGGTACGAGGTCGGCGACGAGGCGGCGTCCGGGGGCTGGCTGATGCCGGTCGTGCCGCCGATGGTCAGCGCGGCCACCGGTGCCGCGCTCGTGCCCCACACGCCGGCCGGGCAGTGGCGGCTGGCGCTCACGGCCGGCTGCTGGTCGATGTTCGGTCTCAGCCTGCTGGCCAGCCTGGTGGTCATCACCCTGCTGTGGGGACGGCTGGCCCGGTACAAGGTCGGGGCCGCGGCCGCGGTGCCGACGCTGTGGATCGTGCTGGGCCCGCTCGGGCAGTCGATCACGGCGGCCAACGCGCTGGGCGCGCAGTCGGACCTGGTGTGGCCGCCGCCCTACGCGGCGGCGTTCCGCGCCCTCGGCCTGGTGTACGGGCTGCCGGTGGAGGGGTTCGCCCTGATGTGGGCCGCCGTCGCGCTGGCGGTCACGGTGCGCACCGCCCGGCACCACCTGCCGTTCTCGCTGTCCTGGTGGTCGTTCGTGTTCCCGGTCGGCACGATGGTCACCGGGACCTCGGCGCTGGCCGGGCACAGCGGCCTGGACTGCCTCAGCGTCGCCGCCGCCGTCCTCTTCCTGGGTCTGTTCGGCGCCTGGGCCGTGGTGGCGGCGCGGACGGCGCGGGCCGTGTGGACCGGCGCGCTGCTCGGCGGTCCCGTTCGGGTCTGACAGAGTTGGCCGCCGCCCGCCCGACCCGTGGAGTGACCGTGACCAGCGATCCCGTCTCCCCGCCGGCCCCCGTCAGCATGCGGGCGGCGACCCGTGCCTGGTTCCTCATCTCGCTGCAGACGTTCGGCGGCCCGGCCGGGCAGATCGCGGTCATGCAGCGGACGCTGGTGGAGGAGAAGCGCTGGATCGGGCAGCGCCGGTTCCTGCACGCGATGAACTACTCGATGCTGCTGCCCGGCCCGGAGGCCCAGCAGCTGGCCACCTACGTCGGCTGGTTGATGCACGGCACCCGCGGCGGGCTGGTCGCCGGGGGGCTGTTCGTGCTGCCCGGCGTCGTCGCGCTGCTGGTGCTGTCCGCGGTCTACGTGGCGTGGGGTGACACCACCGCGGTCACCGCCGTGTTCGCCGGGCTGGCCCCGGCCGTGGTCGCGATCGTGGTGCAGGCGGTGACCCGCGTCGGGAAGCGGGCGCTCACCAGCCGGGTGCTGCTGGGCATCGCGGTCGCCGCCTTCGCCGCGCTCGCGCTGTTCGGCGTCCCGTTCCCGGTGGTCGTCGCGGGCGCCGGCGTCCTCGGCTGGGTGCTGCACCGGCGGCGTCCCACCTCGCTGGCCGAGGCGCCCGACGACGGGCCGGCACCGCTGATCCCCGACGACGCCCTGCACACCGAGCGCCCCTCGGCCCGCCGCACGTTGCGGGTGCTGGTCGTCGGGCTGCTCGCCTGGGGCGTGCCGATCGCGGCGGTCGCGCTGCTGACCGGCACGGACAGCGTCTTCACCCAGCAGGGGCTGTTCTTCTCCGGCGCCGCGGTGGTGACCTTCGGCGGCGCCTACGCGGTGCTGGCCTACGTCGCCCAGCAGGCGGTCGGCGTGTACGGCTGGCTGGCGCCGGGGGAGATGGTGCGTGGGCTGGCGCTGGCCGAGACCACCCCTGGGCCGCTGATCATGGTCGTGCAGTTCGTGGCCTTCCTCGGCGCCCACCGCGACCCGGGCGGCCTCGACCCGTGGGTCGCGGCGGTGCTCGCCTCGCTGCTGGTCACCTGGGTGACGTTCGTGCCCAGCTTCCTGTTCGTACTGCTCGGGGCGCCGTACATGGAGCGGCTGCGCGGCAACCGGTCGCTGTCGGCGGCGCTGACCGGGATCACCGCCGCCGTGGTCGGGGTGATCGCCAACCTGGGGCTGTACTTCGCGGTGCACACGCTCGTCACCGACGTCGTGACCGTCGACCGGTGGGGCCTGGCGCTGCAGCTGCCCGACCTGGGCACGCCGCGCTGGGTGGCGCTGGCGATCGCGTGCGTCGCGGCGGTGCTGCTGTTCCGGCTGCGCTGGTCGGTGCTGCGCACGCTCGGCGTGTGCGCCGTCCTCGGCCTGGCCGCCGGGCTGGCCGGCCTGCCCGTCTGAGGACGGCTCCCGGCGCCGTCAGCCGACGGGGCGACGTGCTCGGACCGTGCCGCCATCGCCGTGCCCCCCGCGGGAGCGTCCTGGTCGGGACGGCCTGCCGGGACGGGCACCCGTGCCGACTCAGCGCTTGGGCAGCAGGCCCTCCTCGTGGTCCAGCTCGCGCTCGAGGATCCGCAGTCCCTCGTCGGGGAGCCGGGCGCCGTCCCGCCAGCGGAGCAGCTCCTCGCGTTCGGCGGCGATGACCGCGCGGCGCAGTCGCAGCGCGGCCTCATACCCCGGGGACAGCGGGATCTCCCCGCCCTCGGCGGAGTTGATGACGTCCAGCCGCTTGCGGTAGCGGTCCAGCCGGGTGGTCAGCTGGGTCTGCAGCGTGACGATCGCCCGCTCGTCGACCGCGTCGTGCTCCTCGGACTGGAGCGTCTCCAGCCGGGCCAGGCCCGCCTCGACCGCGGCGATCCGGGCCTCGTTGCGCAGCCGGGCCTCGTCGGCCTGGTCGGCGCGGCAGCCCAGTGCGCGCACCAGCGGCGCGAAGGTGATGCCCTGCCCGACCAGCGTGACCAGCACGGCGAGGAACGCGCAGAACAGCAGCAGGTCCCGGTCGGGGAACGGCGCCCCGGTCTCGGTGACCAGCGGCAGGGTGAAGATGGCGGCCAGGCTGATGACGCCGCGGGTGCCCGCCCAGCTCAGGACGACGATCTCCCGCCCGGACAGCCGTCCGCTGAACCGGCTGCCGTCGTCGGTGTCCCCGCCGAGGTGGCTGTGCATCGAGGCGGGCAGCGACTCGGTGAGCAGCAGCCACAGCGGCCGGATGAGCAGGACGCTGCCGATGGTGATGGCGGCCGCGGTCACCACGGTCGAGGTGTCGTACTGGTCCAGGCCGCGGATGACCTCGGGCAGCTGCTGGCCGATGAGCAGGAACACGATGCCCTCGAGCAGGAAGTCGACCAGCCGCCACACGGCGTCGGTCTGCAGCCGGCTGGCCCCTGACGTCCAGTAGGGGGCGTTGTGCCCGATGACCAGCCCGGCGACGACGACGGCCAGCACGCCGGAGACGTGCACCGCCTCGCCCAGCAGGTAGGCCACGAACGGGGTGGCCAGCGAGATGGCGTTGTTGGTCAGCGGGTCCTTGCGCAGGCGGCGCAGCGGCCGCACGCCGTAGGCGACCACCAGCCCGGCGGCCACCCCACCGACCGCGGCGATCGTGAACTCACCGACTGCGGCTGGGGTGGAGAACCCCTCGCCCTGGGCGGCGGTGACCGCCACGGTGAGGATGGTCAGCGCGGTCGCGTCGTTGAGCAGCCCCTCGCCCTGGATGAGGGTGATCAGTCGCGGCGGCAGGCCGACCTTGCGGCCCACCGACAGCGCGGCGACCGGGTCCGGCGGGGCGACCGCGGCGCCCAGCGCGATGCCCGCGGCCAGCGTCGCGCCGGTGACGAACAGCGCGAACCCGGCGCCGATGACCAGCGCGGTCACCAGCACGAGCAGCACCGACAGGCTGACCACGGTGCGCATGTTCTTGCGGATCGCCGTCAGCGAGGAGTCCAGCGCCGCGCTGTAGAGCAGCGGCGGCAGCACCAGCGTCAGCACCAGGTGCGGGTCCAGGGCGACGTTCGGCCCGGGCAGCAGGGCGTAGACGATGCCGACGAGCGTCAGCAGGGCAGCGGCCGGCAACCCGGTCCGGTCGGCGACCGCCCGGACCGCGACGATGACCGCCACCGCGCCCAGCACCAGCAACAACATGGTCTCGGCGCTCACCGCACCAGTGTCCCGGACGGCGGGTCGCGGACCGGGACGCGGCTCGGCCCCGTCGTCGGGTCCCGGCGCGCGCGGGGCGTGGGACGGGGTCCGTCACCGGGCGCGGGCGGTCTCCAGCTCGGCGAGCGTGGGCGGGTTGGCCCCGGCCTTGGTGCAGGCCAGCGCCGCGACCAGCGCGGCGTCGTCCAGCAGCGCGGCGAGCTCGGGCTCGGGCAGCTCGCGGAGCGCGGCGGAGGTGAGCACCCCGGTGCGGGCCAGCCCGGCGAACAGGCCCGCGGCCAGGCTGTCGCCGGCGCCGACGGTGTCGACCACGGTCACCGAGGGCGGCTGCCGGTGCAGCAGCGTGCCGTCGGGGCGCGCCGCGCGGAGGGTGCCACCGCCGTCGGTGACCACGACGAGCGAGGGCCCCTCGGCGGCCCAGCGCAGCGCGGTGGCGTCCAGGTCGGCGCCGGGGTCGAGCCACTCCAGGTCCTCGGCGCTGACCTTGACGACGTCCGCGGTGCGGCGCAGCCGGTCGACCTGCGCCCGGACGGCGTCGGCGTCGGCGATGAGGCCGGGGCGGACGTTGGGGTCGAAGCTCACCAGCGCCGTCCCGTCGGCGCGGACCCGGGCGACCAGGTCGGCGATGGCGGCCGAGCCGGGCGGGGTCCAGCTGGAGATCGAGCCGATGTGCACGATCCGGGTGTCGGCCGGCCAGGCACGCTCCAGCTCCTCGGCGGTCCACTGCCAGTCGGCGGCGCCGACGGTGTGGAAGGAGTAGTCGGCCGAGCCGTCCTCGGCCAGCTCCACCACCGCCAGGCTCACCGGCTCGGCGGCCGGCAGCATCGCGTCGGTGCGCACGCCGTTGCGGGCGGCGTGCCCGCGGAGCAGCGCACCGAACGGGCCCGGACCCACCCGCGCCATCAGGGAGCTGACTACACCCAGCCGGGCAGCGGCGACGGCGACGTTGAGCGCGTTGCCCCCAGGGAAGGCCGTGTACTGCGGCGCCTGCCCGGGCTCGGGTGCCCCGGAGGGGATCAGGTCGATCACGAGCTCGCCGCAGACGGTGATCACCGGCACACCGTAGCGCCGCCCCGGAGGCCCGCTCGCCACCCCCGCACTCGCCCCGACAGTGCGCTCACCGGGCCACCCCGGGACGCCTGACCCCCCGCTCGCTCGGGGGACGGCTGATGGAGTCCCAGCGCTGCGTCCCCCGAGCGCTGGGACTCCATGAGGTCAGTCGTTCGGGTAGACGACGCCGAGCTGGGCGCGGACGCCGTCGAGGAAGCGCATGAGGGCCAGCGAGTCCTCCAGCGGCATGACGGGGCTCTCCGTCAGCCCCTGTTGGACGCAGCGGACGACCTCGCGGATCTCGTGCACGTAGCCGGACCCGATGAGCTCGAACTCCTCGACCCGCACCGGTGCGTCGCCCACGGCCACCTCGAGCCGGGTGGGGCGGTAGACGGAGTCCGCACCCTCGGCGCGCAGCCAGCCGTCGGTGCCGCAGACCAGTGCGGTGTGCGGGGAGCGGGCCAGCAGCGAGGTGGTCAGCTGCGCCTGGGCGCCGGAGCCGTAGGTCAGCGACAGCGCGTTCTGCGCGTCGACGCCCTCGCTGTTGAGCGTGCCGACCGCGGTGACCGAGTCGGGCAGGCCGATCGTGCCCCAGGCCCACAGCAGCGGGTAGACGGCCAGGTCGAGCAGCGCGCCGCCGCCGTCGGCCGGTGCCCAGATGCGCGCGGTCGGGTCGGCGGGGGCGGGGAAGGAGACCTCGGCGTTGACCCAGTGCACCTGGCCGAGCTCGCCGGAGGCGGCGATCTGCAGCGCGCGCTGGTACGCGGGCAGGAACCGGGTCCACACCGCCTCCATCAGGAAGACGCCGCGCTCGCGGGCCAGCTCGACCAGCTCGGTGGCCTCCCGCGCGTTGATGGTGATCGGCTTCTCCACCAGCACCGACTTGCAGGCGGTCAGCGCCGCGCGCACCACGGCGGCGTGCTGGGCGTGCGGGGTGGCCACGTAGACGACCTCGACGGCCGGATCGGCCAGCAGCGCGTCCAGGCCCGAACGGGTGCCGTCGTCGCCGTAGGAGGCGGCGAACCCGAACCGCTCGGCGAAGGCCGCGGCCTTGTCCGCCTGCCGGGAGCTGACGGCGGCCAGCGTCGCGTCGGGCAGCAGCGCGATGTCCGCCGTCACCTTCTCCGCGATGGCGCCGGTGGACACCACGCCCCAGCCGACGGGGCGGCCGGTCGCGGCCAGCGGGTCGGCGTCGAGCAGCTCCGGACGGGCGATGTACGGCGAGGTCATGCGCTCACGCTAGGGCCCGGCCGGCGTCCTCTAACGTGCGGGGATGACCGAGAACGCCGTCCAGCCGTGGAGCGCCGGGACGTGGACGGCGGCCCCCGCCGACGCCCACGAGGACGGCGGGGACCTGCTGGTCACCGCGGTCGAGGGCAGCGACGCGTGGCGGCACACCAGCTACGGGTTCGTGCACGACTCCGCGCACGCCCTGCTCGCCCCGCTGGCCGACCCCGGCGCGGTCGAGGTGACCTTCGACCTCGACTACGACCAGCAGTTCGACCAGGCCGGGCTGGTGCTGCGCGCCGACGCCGAGACCTGGGTCAAGGCCGGCGTCGAGTTCGCCGACGGGGCGCCGTCGGTGGGCGCGGTGGTCACCCTGGGCCGGTCGGACTGGTCGGTCGCGCCGGTGCCGACGTGGGCCGGCCGCCGGGTCACCGTGCGGGCCAGCCGCACCGGCGACGCCGTGACCGTCCGCGCCCGGGTGGACGACGAGCCGTTCCAGCTGGTGCGCGTCGCCCCCTTCCCGGCCGGGACGCCACTGCAGGCCGGGCCCTACTGCTGCGCGCCCACCCGCGCCGGCCTCGTCGTCCGCTTCCGGCGCTGGGCCACCGGCCCCGCCGACGCCGCGCTGCACTGAACTCGTCCACGGCCTGGGGCACGGGCACGCCGACGCCCTGGTGGCGGTCATCCTCGCCGAGGGCCGACCCGGTCTCCCGGCAGTTGTGCTCTGCTCCCTGGTGGGGAGCAGAGCACAACTGCCCGACAACGGTGCCCGCGGACGGCAGGATGAGCGGGTGACCCGCACGCCGCACCTCACCTCCCGGCTGCAGGGCTTCGGGACGACGGTCTTCGCCGAGATGAGCGCGCTGGCCGTCGCGACCGGCTCGATCAACCTGGGCCAGGGGTTCCCCGACACACCCGGTCCGGCCGAGGTGCTCGACGTCGCCCGCGCCGCGATCGGCACACCGCACGACCAGTACCCGCCCGGCCCCGGCCTGCCCGAGCTGCGGACGGCGATCGCCGAGCACCAGCTGCGCTTCCGCGGCCTGAGCTACGACCCGGACGGCGAGGTGCTGGTGACCGCCGGGGCCACCGAGGCGCTGACCGCGGCGCTGCTCGCGCTGCTGGAGCCCGGCGACGAGGTCGTGCTGTTCGAGCCGATGTACGACAGCTACGCCGCCGCGGTGGCGATGGCCGGCGGGGTCCTCCGCCCGGTGCCGCTGCGCCCGCCAGCGGTCGAGCCGGGCAGCGTGAGCACCGACGCGTGGACCTTCACCGAGGCCGAGCTGCGGGCCGCGGTCACCCCGCGCACCCGCTTGCTGCTGCTCAACACCCCGCACAACCCGACCGGCAAGGTGTTCACCGCCGCGGAGCTGGCGCTGCTGGCCGAGGTCGCGACCACCGCCGACCTGCTGGTGCTCACCGACGAGGTCTACGAGCACCTCGTGTTCGACGGCGCCGCGCACACCTCGATCGCCACGCTGCCCGGGATGGCCGAGCGCACGCTGGTGGTCAGCAGCGGCGGCAAGACGTTCAGCACCACCGGCTGGAAGATCGGCTGGGTGTGCGGCCCGGCGCCGCTGGTGGCTGCCGTGCGCACCGCCAAGCAGTTCCTCACCTACGTCAACGGCGGGCCGTTCCAGCCGGCGATCGCCGCCGGGCTCCGCCTGCCCGACGCCTACTTCACCGGGGTGGCCGCCGACCTGCAGCGGCGCCGCGACCTGCTCGTCGCCGGGCTCGCCGCCGCGGGCCTGCCGGTGGTCAGCCCGCAGGCGACGTACTTCGCCACGATCGACGTCCGGCCGCGGCAGCCCGACGGCGACGGGATCGCGTTCTGCCGGTCGCTGCCGGCCCGCGCCGGCGTGGTCGCCGTCCCGTCCGTGGTCTTCTACGACGCGGCGGACGCGCACCTGGGCCGGCACCTGGTGCGGTTCGCCTTCTGCAAGCGCGACGAGGTGCTCGAGGACGCCGCGAGGCGGTTGGGGGAGATGCAGTGAGGATCGCCGCTGTCCAGCACGACATCGTCTGGGAGGACCGGGACGCCAACTTCGCCCGGCTCGCCCCGCAGGTGACCCGGGCGGTGGGGGCCGGTGCGGAGCTGGTGCTGCTCACCGAGACCTTCTCCACCGGCTTCTCCATGACCCCGGGCATCGGTGAGCCCGTGGGCGGGCCGTCGGCGCAGTTCCTCGCCGCGCAGGCCGCCGAGCACGGTGTGTGGGTCGCCGGCACCTGCCCCGAGGTCACCGCCGGGGAGGAGCTGCCGCACAACGTGTTCGTGCTCGCCGGCCCGGACGGCAGCACCCACCGCTACCGCAAGCTGCACCCCTTCGCCGAGGAGCGCACCCGCTTCCAGGCCGGCACCGGCCCGGTGACCGTCGAGATCGGTGGCCTGCGGGTCACCCCGTTCATCTGCTACGACCTGCGCTTCGCGAACGTCTTCTGGGACGCCGGCCCGGGCACCGACGTCTTCCTGGTGCCGGCCAACTGGCCCAGTCCGCGGCGGCACCACTGGACGACGCTGCTGTCGGCGCGGGCCATCGAGAACCAGGCCTACGTCGTCGGCTGCAACCGGGTCGGCGTCGACGGCACCGGCCTGGACCACGGCGGTGACAGCCGGATCGTCAGCCCGACCGGTGAGCTGCTGGCCACCGCGTCGGGGGTGGAGACGATCGTGGTCGCCGACGTCGACGCCGCCGAGGTGGCCGCCACGCGGGACCGTTTCCGGTTCCTCGCCGACCGGCGCGGCTGACGACTTGCCGGGGCGGCTGGCCCCGGGAGGGCACCCTGGGGGACCCTGGTACCCGTAGGTACCTCAGCAGTTGTCGAGATGTGCAGGAGTCGCAGGATGCCCCAGGGCACGGTCAAGTGGTTCAACGCCGAGAAGGGGTTCGGGTTCATCGAGCCCGACGACGGCGGGCAGGACGTGTTCGCGCACTTCTCCGCGATCGCCGACGACGGCGGATTCCGCAGCCTGGACGAGGGCCAGCGGGTCGAGTTCGAGGCCAGCCCGGGTGACCGCGGCCTCCAGGCCGACACCATCCGGCCGCTGGGCGGCGGCGCCGGTCGCGCGCCGGCCCGGGCCGAGCGCGGGCACCGGGACGACTACCGCGAGGTCCGCGCCCCCCGGGGCGGCGGCAGCGGTGGCGGGTCCGAGGGCACGGTGCGCTTCTTCAACGCCGAGAAGGGCTTCGGGTTCATCGAGCCCGACGAGGGCGGGGACGACGTCTTCGTGCACTTCTCCGCGATCGCCGACGACGGCGGCTACCGCAGCCTCGACGAGGGCCAGCGGGTCTCCTACACCGCCAGCCCCGGCCAGAAGGGGCTGCAGGCCGACTCGGTCCAGCCCCTCGGTGGTGGCCGCGCACCGGCCCGCAACGACCGACGCGACGACCGGCGTGACGACCGGGGTGCCCGCGCGCCCCGCGGTGGCGGCGGTGGCTCGCAGGGCACCGTGCGCTTCTTCAACGCCGAGAAGGGCTTCGGCTTCATCGAGCCCGACGAGGGCGGGGACGACGTGTTCGTGCACTTCTCCGCGATCGAGGACCACGGCGGCTACCGCAGCCTGGACGAGGGCCAGCGGGTCGAGTACTCCGCCAGCCCCGGCCAGCGCGGCCTGCAGGCCGACTCGGTGCGCGCGGTGAGCGGCGGTGGTGCCCCGGCCGGCAACGACCGGCGTGACGAGCGCCCCCGCCGGGACGAGCGGCCCCGCCGCGACGACCGGGCACCCCGTGCGCCCCGCTCCGGCGGTGGCGGTGGCACCGGTGGCCAGGGCACGGTGCGGTTCTTCAACGCCGAGAAGGGCTTCGGCTTCATCGAGCCCGACGACGGTGGCGACGACGTGTTTGTGCACTTCTCCGCCATCGCCGACCGGGGCGGCTACCGCAGCCTCGACGAGGGCCAGCGGGTCGAGTACACCGCCAGCCAGGGCGACCGCGGCGTGCAGGCGGACTCGGTCGACCCGCTCTGATCCCCACTGACCGGCCGGCCCTGCGGGGTCGGCCGGTCAGGCTCCACCCGGTGGCTCAGCCGCCGATGCCGGCGCCGTAGTCGCCGAAGGGCGCGGTGGGCACCGGCGCCAGCGCCGTCTCCCGCAGTGCCTGCCCGCCCGCGTCGAGCGTCCGCACGCTCGCCACACCGGCCGGGAGCGGGACGACCGCCCCACCGTCGGTGAGCGGCAGCGGGCCCAGCACCTGCCCGTCGGCGGCCAGCAGCTCGGCCGACACCGCCTCCGGCGGGGCGGTGACCACCAGCCACCGGCCGTCCTCGCTCCCGCTCAGCCCCGGCAGCGCCACGTCGCAGGTGCGCACCACCGTGAGGGTGGCGACGTCGGTGGAGCCCGGCGGCGTCGAGGTGCCGCAGGGCAGCACCGTCCCGGGCCGGCCGGCCACCGTCCCGACCACCAGTGCCCCGCCCGGGCTGTGCGCGACGACGACCGCCACGCTGCTCCCGCCCTGGCTCGAGGGCAGTTCCCCGGACCAGAGCAGCAGCGGCTCCAGGTCGGCCGGCTCGACGGCCAGCGGGGCGGCCAGCTGGCCGAGCGCCGCGCCCACCACGGCCAGGTCGGGGGGTGACGTGGTGGGCCGCAGGGAGGTCAGCGGCAGCTGCGGGACCGCGCCGGCGCGTGGCTGCTCGACCCCGGCCCGGTGCACGACCACGCCGTCGCGCAGCACCCGCACGCTCAGCGGTGAGCCGGCCTGCGTCGTCCGGACCGCCACGACCGCGGCGCCGTCGGCGGCGTCGACCGGCCGGTAGTCGCGGCCGACCGTGCCGCGCGGGCCGACCATCAGCCGGTCGGACACCTCGACGGCGTCGCCCCGGCCGGCGACCACCACGAGGGTCGCGTCCCCGGGCCCGCCGAGCAGCAGCGTGGCCGGCCGGGTGCGGCCCAGGGTGCGGTCGTAGCGGGGCGACAGCTCCGCCGCGGACGCCCCCACCGGGCCGGTGAGCCAGGTGCCGCGGAAGTCCCCGTCGGTCTCACCGACCACCAGGGCGACCCGGCCGGCGGGGGTGTCGCCGGCGAACACGACCTCCCGGTCGGCGGCCGGCGGGGGCTCCTGACCGCCCCAGCCCACCTGCGCGACGGCGCCGAGGAACACCGCGTCTCCGGCCAGCGAGCCGCGGGCCGGGCCCTGCAGCACCGGGATGGCCGGGTAGCCCCCGAGCGGGACGCCTGCGGGAGGCCGGGTCGACGGCGTCGGGCTCGCGGGCGCCGGGACCGGCTCGGCGGCGGGGCGGGTCAGCGAGATCCCCGCGCCGCACAGGCACAGCACGGCCAGCACGGCGGCGGCCGCGGCCTGCCAGCGGGTGCGGCGGCGCCGGTGCGCGACGTCGGCGACCGCCTGCCCGGAGTCCAGCCGCCAGCTGCCGGTCCCGCCGGCGAGCCGGGCCAGCTCGTCGTGCAGCCGCCGGCCGGGGTCCTCGGCGCCCTGCCCCGGACGGGCGTACAGGTCCGGGGTCAGCACGCCGGACAGCGTGCGGGTGCCGTGGTCGGCCTCCTGTGCGGCGGTCTCGACCGGGCAGCCCAGCAGCGCGGCGACCTCGGACGGCGGCAGCCGGTCGAAGGCGGTGAGCACCGTCGCGGCGCGGGTCCGGGCCGGCAGGTCGCGCAGCGCCCGGGCCAGCGGCTCGGGACCGGCGGCGGCCGGGGCGAACGGGTCGGGCAGCGACTCGATCACCTGCTCACCGCGCACGCGGCGGCGGGTGCTGCCGGTGACCAGGGCCGCGCGGGCAGCCGCCAGCGGGTCCCCGGTCCGGCGGCGGCTGCGGGTGAGGGCGCGCTGCACCAGATCCTCGGCACCGGCCCGGTCGCCGGCCAGCAGCAGGGCGGTGCGCAGCAGCTCCGGGCGCCGCGCGGCGACGAAGTCCTCGAACGTGTCCACCGGGGCCTCCTCCCGCCTCTGCCGCGTTCGTCCGCCGGGGCTCATGGGGTTCAGTGCGCTGCTGCGGCCAGCCGGGCGAACCCCTCGTCCAGCGTGACCTCCGGTGTCCAGTGCAGCGCCTCGCGGGTGCGGCGCTGGTCGAACCAGTGGGCGGTGGCCAGCTGCTCGGCGAGGAACCGGGTCAGCGGCGGGGTCTCCCGGCGGCCGGTGAGCGACCAGACGCTCTCGACCGCCGCACCGGCGGCCCAGGCCAGCCCGAACGGCACCCGGCGGTGCGGCTCGGGGACCCCGGCGGCGCGGCACAGCCGGGCGATGACCTCACCGACCGGCCGTGGCTCGCCGTTGGAGACCACCAGCGCCTCGCCGTGCACGGGACCGCACGCGTCGAGGGCGGCCACCAGCGCGCCGGCGGCGTTGTCGACGTAGGTGGTGTCGATCAGCGCCGCCCCCGAGCCGATCAGCGGCAGCCGGCCGGTGCGGGCCCGCTCGACGATCCGGCCGACCAGCTGCGTGTCACCGGGACCCCACACCAGGTGCGGGCGCACCACGAGCACGGCCAGTGCGGGGGAGTCGGCGGCCAGCGCCTCGAGCTCGGCCACGGCCTTGGACCGCGAGTAGTTCCCGCGGGCCCCGGCCGGGTCGGCGGGCTCGGCACCCACCCCGACCAGCGCCGACCCGCCGTGCGCCACCGAGGGGGAGGAGACGTGCACCAGCCGGCCCACGCCCGCCGTGGCGCAGGCGGCCAGCACGGTGCGGGTGCCGGTGACGTTGGCCCGCTCGTACTCCGCCCACGGCCCGGTGACGTCGACCTTGGCAGCCAGGTGCAGCACGGCGTCCTGCCCGGCCACCGCCCGGGCCACCACCGCGGGGTCGGCGACGTCGCCGAGCACCTGCGCGCAGGCCAGCCCGGCCGGCCGGCGCTGGAGCACGGTGACGTCGTCGCCGCGGTCCAGCAGCCGCTGTGCCGTGGCCCGGCCCAGCATGCCGCTGGCGCCGGTGACGAGCACCCTCACGACCGGACCCTCACGACCGGCGCCGGGACCCGCCCGAGCCGGCCAGCAGGGCGCCGGCCGCGCGGGCGACCGCGGTGCGGTCGACCTTGGACTGGTGCCGGATGTCGACCGGCAGCCGCCCGGTGGTCAGCACCGCCGCCACCTCGGTGCCGGCCGCCGCGCGCACCGCCGCGGCGAGGTCGGTGCCGGCGGTCGCCAGCCGGGCCCGTTCGGGGCTCCCGGCCGGGACCACGACGACCACGACGACCTGCGCACCGGCCGGGCCCACGCCCACGACCGCGGCCGCGGTGACGTCCGGCAGGGTCTCGACCCGCTGCTCGACGCCGACCGGGGTGACCACGCCGGTGGCGGTGGTGACCACGTGCGGCAGCCGGCCCTCGATCCACAACCGGCCCTCGGCGTCGAGGTGCCCGACGTCGCCGGTGCGGTGCCAGCCGGGGTTGCGGGAGGAGACCCGCTCGGTGGCCCACAGCGCGTCGTAGCGGTCCTTGACGTGCGCGGCCCGCACGCAGACCTCACCGGTGAGCTCAGGGGTGTCGGTCAGGTCGCCCTCGGCGCGGCCGGTGGGCGTCAGCGCGCTGACCCGCACCTCCACCCCGGCGAGCGGGGCGCCGACGCAGACGCCGTTGCCGGCCCCGGCGGCCGCAACCTGACCGGCCGACACGTCGGTGACCGGCAGCGCCTCGGTCATCCCGTAGGGCGTGTGCGCCTCGGCGGCCGGCAGCACGGTGTGCAGCTGCTGCAACAGCGACAGCGGCACCGGTGCACCCGCCGACATCAGCAGCCGCACCCCGCCCAGCGCGCTGCGCTGGGCGTCGGTGAGCTCACCGGCGGTGGCCACCACCCGGCGCAGTGCCGCGGGGGAGGCGAACACCACGGTGCCGCCGACCGCGGCGGTGGCGTCGGCGAGCTTGGCGGCGGTGAGCGAGCCGGGTGCGGTGACGTCGATGTCGGGCACCACGGAGCCGATGCCCAGCGCGGGGCCGAGGATCGCGAACGGCGCGAAGGCGGCGACCAGCCGGTCGGCCGGGGTGAGGCCGTAGGTCGAGCGCACCAGGTCCAGCTGGGCGACGGCCTGCCGCTGGGTGTAGACCACGCCCTTGGCCGGGCCGGTCGCGCCGGAGGTGAACAGGACGGCGCAGTCGGCGTCCGGCGCGGCGACGGCAGGTGCGGCCGCGGTGGCCCCGCGCTGCTCGAGCTCGGCGAGGGTGGTCGTGGCGCCCAGCGCGCGGGCGGCGGCACCGGACAGCCCGCCGGCGGCGATGCGGGTGCCGGGCAGCCCCATCACCCGGGCGGCGGCCAGCCCCTGCGCGCTGCCGACGACCGCGCCGACACCGGCGCCGCGCAGCGCCCGGCGCATCCCGCGCAGCCCCAGGCCCTTGTCGGCGACCACGATGACCGCCCCGGCCCGCCAGACGGCGTAGACGGTGGCGGTGAGGTCCGCGGAGGGCTCGACCAGCATGCCCACCCGGGTGCCCGGCCCGATGCCGGCGGCGACCAGCCCGGCGGCGAGGTCCTCGACCCGGCGGGAGAGCGCGGCCCAGCTGACCGTGTCGCCCCCGACCTCGACCACGGCGGGGGAGTCGTCGGTGGCGCGGTCGGTCAGCGCCGACCACGGGTGCCGGTCGGGGGTGGGTGCGACCGGCCGCGCCGCGGCGGGGGAGCGCCCCTCGGCCAGGTCGGCGACCCACTGGGCGATCGCCCTCGCGTACTCCGGGGCGTCCTCCTGCACCAGGTGCGAGGCGCCCTCGTAGCGGTGCAGCTCCGCCTGCGGCAGCCGGCCGCGGAGGTCGGCCAGGTAGCGCTCGCCGAAGACCGGGTCGCGCGGGCCCCACAGCAGCAGGGCCGGGACGTCGAGGTCGCGGATGCCCTCGGCGATCGCCTCCTGGGTGGCGCGGGAGGGGTGCCCGGGGGCGAAGGGGATGTCGGCGACGAAGTCCCCGACGGAGCCCCGGCGGTCGGCGGAGGCGTACGGCGCGGCGAACGCGTCCCGCACGGCGGCCGGCAGGGCGGGGCGGGACAGCGCGGTGGTGGCGCGCACGAACAGCGGGGTGCCGACGGTGGCCGCGGGGCGCACGCCCGGCGCGTGCGCCAGGCGGATCAGTGCCGGGCCGAGGTCGCCCGGCGGCATGGCGACCGCGGTGTTGGTCAGGACGACGCCGCGCAGCTGGTCGCGGTGCTGCAGCGCCCAGCCCAGCGAGATGACCCCGCCCCAGTCGTGGCCGACGGTGATGACCGGGCCGGTGACGCCGAGGGCGGCGGTGAGGTCGCCGAGGTCGGCCACCCGCTGGGCCAGCGGGCGCAGCTCGCCCACCCGCTCGGAGAAGCCCATGCCGAGCTGGTCGGGGGCGATGACCCGCCAGCCGGGCGGGGCCGCGGCGACCAGCCGGCGCCACAGGTAGGACCAGGTGGGGTTGCCGTGGACGCACAGCAGCGTGCCGACCGGGTCGGTCACGCCGTTGTCGAGCAGGTGCCACTCGTGCTTCGTGCCGGTGGCGTCGGCCACCGTGACCCGCCGGGACCACGCCGGGTCGATCCCGGGCAGGCCCGGCGGGAGGTCGGGCACAGAGGTGGGAACGGTCACCAGGCGATCTCGAGGCAGGAGGCGTTCAGGCCCGAGCCGATGCCCATCAGCAGCACCCGGTCGCCGTCGACCAGGGAGTCCTGCTGCCCGGCGAGGGTGAAGGGCACCGCGGCCGGACCGAGGTTGCCGCGAGTCGGGAAGGTCAGCGGCACCTTGGACTCGTCGATGCCGAACTTGGCGACCATCGTCGCGGTGTGCACCTTGGAGACCTGGTGGATGACGTAGCGGTCCATGCCGCGCCGCCAGTCGAACTCCGGCTCGGCCTCGTCCCACATGTCCAGCGACAGGGCGATGCCGGCGTCCAGCAGGCCCTTGAGGTCGGTGCGCATCTCGTCGTTGTCGCCGATGCACAGCTCGTGGTGCTCGGTGCCCGCGCGGCTGACCGAGCCGACCAGCCGGTGGCCCTCCGGGTGCTGGTCGCTGCGGCCGAGCACCATCGCCGCCGCCCCGGACCCCAGCGTCAGGGTGGCGAACTGGGCGATGACGTCGCGGGAGGTGACGTCGGGGCCCTGCAGCCGCTCGATGGTGCGCTCCTGCACGATCCGGGAGTCCTCGCCGTTGACGATCAGGGCGTGGTCGACCATGCCGGAGTCGATCATCGCGGCGGCCAGCTCCATGCCGTTGACGAAGCCCAGGCAGGCGTTGGTCACGTCGAAGTTCTGCGCGGAGCGCGGCAGGCCGAGGGCGGAGTGCACCGCGACCGCGGTGGAGGGCTCCAGCCACCGCCGGCTCACCGAGGTGTTGATCATCAGGCCGATGGACGCCGGGTCGACGCCGCTCTCGCTGATCGCCTTGGCGCCGGCCATCGCGGCGCCGTCGACGAAGGTCACGCCGTCGGCCCACCACCGGCGCTCACGGATGCCGGCCAGCCGCTCGAGCATCCCCGGCCGCAGCCCCACCCGGCGGTAGGTGGCGGCGAGCTGTTCGTCGAGTGCGTCGGAGGTGATCACCTGGGAGGCGTCCGCCGTCTGCACGGTCAGGACGCTGGTGTTGCGGAAACGGTGCGTGGCGTTGCCACTCATGGGCGGGGTCCAGTCGTCGAGGGAGTCCGACTTTGCCACGTGCGCGATTCCACGTGCGGCCCCCTGTTCTCACTCGGCACTACCCGGGGTGGTCACCGGTATGCCGTGGGCCGTTCACCCGCGGCGGGCATCACACCTGTGGCGGTGACCCCACCGGGGGTGTGCGGCCGGTCCGGGGGAGGGGAGGATGCCCGGGTGACAGCCCCCCAGGACGGCGTGGACGGCACCCCCGCAGGGAACCGGCGGGTGGTCGCCCGGATCGGCCTGGTCGTGCACGAGGGCAAGCCGGTGGCCCGCGCCGCGGCGCAGCGGGTGCGCGACTGGGCGGCGGCGCGCGACGTCCCGTGCGTCGACATCGACGTGTGGAGCGACTCCGACGCCCGCCGTCCCGCGCACGAGGAGGCCGCGCTCGCCGGCAACCCGGACCTGGTGGTCACCGTCGGCGGCGACGGCACGTTCCTGCGCGGCGCCCGGGTGGCGGCCGCCGCCGGGGCACTGGTGCTGGGCGTCGACGTCGGTCGGGTGGGCTTCCTCACCGAGGTCGTCGTCGACCGGCTGGAGGAGGCCCTGCAGGCGGTCGTGGACGGCGAGGTGGTGATCGACGCCCGGATGATGCTGACCATGCGCGCCTCGCGCCCCCTGGAGCTGCCCGAGGGCATGGACGCGCTGCTGCGCTACGGCCGCGGCCCGGCGCTGCCCGCCCCGGCGGTGCGGCCCGGCAGCGCGCAGGAGGTCGGCTGGGGCGTCCCGCTGGAGGTGCTGGCCCTCAACGACGTGGTGTTCGAGAAGCTCGCCCGGGACCGGCAGGCCAGCCTCGCCCTCTACGTCGACAGCCGGCTGTTCGCCTCCTACTCCGCCGACGCCCTGGTGGTCTCCACCGCCACGGGGTCGACGGCCTACAGCTTCGCCGCAGGTGGGCCGGTGCTCTCCCCGGACCTGGAGGCGCTGGTCTTCACCCCGGTCGCGCCGCACATGGTGTTCGACCGGAGCCTGGTGCTGTCGTCCCGGCACCGGGTCGGCGTCCGGGTGCTGGGGCGGTCCGGGCAGGTGGCGGTGAGCGTGGACGGGCAGCTGCGGGGCGTGCTCGACCCCGGTGACTGGGTCACCGTCTACGGGGCCGCGCAGCGGTCGGAGCTGGTGCGGCTGGACGAACCGCACTTCCTGGACCGGGTCCGCAGCCGCTTCGGGCTCGCCGACGCACGCGCCGCGGTCGCCGACGGCGACGCCCCGCTGGTCTACGACCCGGGCGAGCCGCTGCCCCCGGACCTGCAGCACCCCGGTCCCCGGGCGCGCTGAGCCCGGGCCGGGCCGGTCAGACGGTGACGGGCAGCTCGTCGATGCCGTAGACGAAGGACAGCTCGCGGAAGCGCAGCTCCGACTGCGGCACGGCCACCGCGAGGTCGGGGAACCGGCGCAGCAGCGCCGGCAGCAGGATGCGCAGCTCCATCCGGGCCAACTCCGCGCCGATGCAGCGGTGCGCGCCGTGCCCGAAGGCCAGGTGACCGCTGGTGGGCACCCGCGCGGGGTCGAACGCCTCGGGGGAGTCGCCGGCCGACAGCGGGTCGCGGTTGGCCCCGCTGAGGGAGGCCAGCACCACGTCACCGGCCTTGAGCGGGGTCCCCATCAGGTCCATGTCGTGCCGGGCGAAGCGGGGGAAGGCCATCTGCACCACCGACAGGTAGCGCAGCAGCTCCTCCACGACCCGGTCGACGTCCTTGCGGGTGCCGCTGCGCACCAGCTCGGCGTGCGCGGGGTCGCGCAGCAGCACCAGGGTGCTCAGCGAGATCATCCCGGCGGTGGTCTCGTAGCCGCCGGTGAACACCCCGTCGGCCAGGCCGGCGAGGTCGACGTCGGAGATGGCGTCGCCCTCGTCGCGGATGATCTGCCCGATCAGCCCGGGGCCGGGCTCCCGGCGCTGGCGGGCGACGGCGTCGAAGAGGAACTCGCGCTGCTCGGAGACCGCGCCGAAGGCCGCGGCGGCACCGGAGGTGATGTCGAAGCGCTGCACGCCGAGCCGGGCGAAGGCGTCCCGGTCGGACAGCTCCAGGCCCAGCAGCGCGCAGATCGTCTGGAACGGCACCGGGAAGGACAGCGCCTTGGCCAGGTCGACCGGCGTCCCGTCCGCGCCGGCGGCGGCCAGCTCGTCGAGCTGGCTCTCGACGATCGCCTCGATCATCGGCTCCAGCCGGGCCAGCCGGCGCATCGTGAACTCGGGCGTGATGATCTTGCGCAGCCGGGTGTGCAGCGGGGCGTCGGTGAAGCCCAGCCCGCCGATGTCCGAGCCGGAGGTCGTGCCGCCGGTGCCGGGCAGCAGGTGCCGGATGTCGTTGCTGTAGTCGTCCCGGTTGGCCAGCACCGCACGCACCTGCTCGGTGTCGGTGACCAGGTAGACGGAGAAGTCGAACGGCAGCTCGATCCGGTGCACCGGGTCGGTCGCCCGCAGCTCGGCCAGTCGGGGCACGGGGTCGGTGCCGATGCGCTGCAGCGGCACCTTCGCCGGCGCCGGGATGAAGGTCAGGCTGGCCAGGTCGATGCCCTTGCGCGACAGCCGCCGCGCCAGCAGGCGCCCGCCCCACGCCTGGGCCCGGGCACGCACCGCGCGCGCCGCCCGTCGTCCGGTGACGCGGGTGTGACCGGTCGGCGTCAGACAGCGGGACCGTGCTCCGGTGCGGGGTTCGGTGGCCGTGACCTCTCCTGGTGTGCGCGGGACGTGGGTGCGCTGGACGATGTCGTCTTGGTACTCCAGGACGGCGCCGGTGATCAAGGATGGCACGCGGCGCGCGTCACATCCGCCCCTGCCGTCGCCCCGCACCCCACCCCGGCTCAGCCCTGTGGCGTCGCCAGCCGGCGCAGGTGCTCGGCGGCGGTCGTGCTGCCGGTGACGACGGGCGGCGCGGGGACGAGCGCACCGCCGGCGAACGCCGACCCGACCCGCCCGGGCAGCCGGAGGGACACGACGACCCGCCCCCGACCCGTGGCCCGCAGATGGCGCCGGACCAGGTCGGCCATGTCCAGCCGCTCGGGCCCGGCGATGGGCGCGGCCACCCCCTGCGGCGTGCCGTGCGCCAGCGTCACCAGGTGGGCGGCCACCTCGGCGGCGGCCACCGGCCGGCTGTCCATCCGTGGGACGACGACGAACGGGGCGGGGGAGCGGTCGACGAGCTGGCCGGCGAACTCGTGGAACTGGGTGGCCCGCAGCAGCGTCCACGGCACCGGCCCGGCCGCGAGGAGCTCCTCCTGGCGGCGCTTGCCCAGGTAGTAGCCGAAGTCGACGGTGTCCGCGCCGACGATCGACAGGGTCACCACGTGCCCGACCCCGGCCCGGGCGGCCGCGGCGAGGAGGTTGCCGGTGGCCGCCTCGAAGAAGGTCACCGATCGGCGGCGGCTGGTCGTGGTCACGTTGCTGACGTCGATGACGGTGCTCACCCCGGCCAGCGCGTCGTCCAGGCCGCGGCCGCTGGTGAGGTCGACCCCGGCGCCGCGGGCGAGCACGACCGGGGTGTCGCCCCGCCGCTCCAGCTCCGCCACCACCAGCCGGCCGACCAGCCCGGTGCCCCCAGCGACCGCCGTCCTCATCGGGTGTCCTCCTCCGTCGGCAGCCGGGCGCCCAGCGCCACGGTCAGCTCGAGCACCGTCTGGGGGTCCTCGAGCCGGTCACCGTAGAGCTCGCGCAGCTGGCCGAGGCGGTACCGGACCGTCTGCGGGTGCACGAAGAGGTCCGCGGCGACCTGGTCGCGGCGGCCGTGGTGCAGCAGCCAGGAGCGCAGGGTGGCGGTGAGCTTGTCCCGGACGGCGGGGCTCAGTCCGTCCAGCGGCGCGAGCACCGCCGTCCGCAGGTCGGCCAGCGCGGCGTCGTCGGCGCGCAGCACCAGGTCGGTGAGCCGGCTCTCGGTGTCCAGCGCCGCCGCGCCCTGGGCGGTCAGCTCCAGTCGCAGCGCCCGCAGGGCCCGGGCGTAGGAGGCGGCCGCCGCCGTCCACGGGCGTGCCGGGCCGACGACGGCGTCGCGGCCCTCCAGCGCGCGCAGCAGCACCGGGCGGGCGCCCTCACCGGCGTCGGGGACGAGCAGCACGCTGAGCCCGGCGGTCGGGTCGAGCCCCGGCTGGTCGTCGGTGACCTGCAGGGTGCGCACGTCGAGCAGCGCCAGGGCGCCGCGGGCCCGGGCCTCGGGCAGCAGGACGGCGGTCAGCGTCCGCGGCGGCAGCCAGCCGGCCCGCTCGGCGGCGGTGGTGACGTCGAAGACCGGCCGGCCGGCCAGCAGCAGGGCCCCGAGGCGTTCCAGGTGGTGGCGGCGCACCCGGCCGGTGGTCTCCAGCTCGTCGGTGTGCCCGGCCACGCTGGAGGCCGACAGCTGGTCGATGTAGGCGAACACCAGCTCGGCGAAGCGGGCGAGCGACCCCACCGACATGCCCGCGGCGACCGCGGTGTCGCTCATGTGCCGCCACGCCACCCGCGCGCCCACCCGGTAGGCGGCCAGCAGCGCGTCCATCGCCCGACCGCTGCGCGCCTCGCCCCGGCCGAGGGCGTAGGCGCCCTCCAGCGCCGGGGCGATCGGCCGGCTCGGGTCGGCACCGCCGGTCGCGGTGGCCAGCTCCAGGAACCCGCCGAGGGCCAGCCGGACGGCGTTGGTGATCGCCCGGCCCATCTCCCCGGCGAAGGCGTCGGTGTAGCTGGGCACCTCGACGACGATGCTGGCCACGGTCTGCTGGGCGACCGCCGGCAGCTCGGCCCGCATGGCCGCGACCACGGTCGACGGGAAAGTTCCCGGATCTGTCGTCGTCCTCACCTCGTTTGATCGCCCGACTGTTCTCTGCGAACAGAAGATACGGGTCGATTCACGTCGGAGGCACAGGTCTTTCGTCCCGGGGCGGGTAAGACTCAGTTCATGACCGCCACCGTCCCGCGCCCCGGCCGCCCCGCGTTCCGGGCGCTGCGCGACCGGGTGCTCAAGGCCGCGGAGCTGGTGACCACGCCCCTGCTGCCGGTCGACTACCTGGACCTGATCGACCCGCTGCGCTCCGGTGCCGCGCTGCGCGGGCGGATCGAGGAGGTCCGGCACGAGACCCGGGACGCCGCGACCCTCGTCATCCAGCCCGGCCGCGACTGGCTGCCGCACACCCCGGGCCAGTACGTGCGCATCGGCATCGACGTCGAGGGCGTCCGGCTGTGGCGCGCCTACTCGATCACCTCGGTGCTCGGCCGCGCCGACGGCCGCTTCACCATCACGGTCAAGGCGATCCCCGACGGCAAGGTCAGCAACCACCTGGTGCACCGCGTCCAGCCGGGCACCGTCGTGCAGCTGGACCAGGCGACCGGTGACTTCGTGCTCCCCGAGCAGCGCCCGGCCAAGGCGCTGTTCGTCACCGCGGGCTCCGGCATCACCCCGGTGATGGGCATCCTGCGCAACCACGTGCACGAGCACGAGGACGTCGTCCTGGTGCACTCCGCGCCGACGGCCCAGGACGTCATCTTCGGCGCCGAGCTGCGTGAGCTGGCCCGCTGCGGGGCCATCCGGCTGGTCGAGCGGCACACCGCCACCGACGGGCTGCTGGACGCCGCGGTGCTGGCCGGCATGGTGCCCGACCTGGCCGAGCGCTCGACCTGGGCGTGCGGGCCGGTCGGCATGCTCGAGACGCTGGAGCAGTACTGGGCCGACGCCGGCATCGCCGACCAGCTCTACACCGAGCGGTTCCGCCCGCGGGTGCTCGTCACCGGCGACGCCGGCGGCACGGTCACCTTCACCGCGTCGGGCACGACCCTGGAGGTCGACGGCGCCACCCCGATCCTGGACGCCGCCGAGGACGCCGGGCTGCTCATGCCCAGCGGCTGCCGGATGGGCATCTGCTACGGCTGCGTGCTGCCGCTGCGCGAGGGCGCCGTCCGTGACCTGCGCACCGGCGAGGTGACCACCGCCGCCCCCGGCGACGGGGTCCTCGTGCAGACCTGCATCAGCGCCGCCGCCGGCGCCTGCGACATCGACCACTGACACCCCCGCGGAGTGGACCCGTCGAGGTGACCTCGACGGACCCACTCCGCACCGCCCGACAGCGAAGGAGCTGCACGTGACCGTCCTGCAGAAGAAGTCCGACAACCCGATCGCCCACCTGAGCCCCGAGGACATCGAGGCCATCGGCTTCGAGCTCGACGCCATCCGGCAGGGCGTGATGGACAGCCGCGGCGAGTCCGACGCGGCCTACATCCGCAAGGTCATCGACGTGCAGCGCAAGCTCGAGCTGGGCAGCCGCGCCGTCCTGCTGTTCTCCAAGTTCCCGCCGGCCTGGCTGCTGGGCACGGCCGGGCTCTCGGTCGCCAAGATCCTGGAGAACATGGAGATCGGGCACAACATCCTGCACGGGCAGTGGGACTGGATGCGCGACCCGAAGATCCACTCCACGACCTGGGAGTGGGACATGGCCAGCCCGGCCGAGCAGTGGAAGCACTCGCACAACGAGCTGCACCACACGTACACGAACGTGATCGGCAAGGACAACGACCTCGGCTACGGCATCATGCGCGTCGACGAGGACCAGAAGTGGGTGCCGCTGTACCTGCTGCAGCCGGTGTGGAACTTCGTCAACGCCATCTTCTTCGAGTACGGCATCGCCGCCTACGACCTCGAGCTGGGCAAGAACATGGCCACCAAGGAGCGCCGGGCCGACCCCGGCTTCCGCGCCCGCGGCAAGCAGGTGCTGAAGAAGATCCGCAAGCAGGCCACCAAGGACTACCTGGTGCACCCGCTGCTGAGCGGGCCGTCGTTCCTGCCGACCCTGGCCGCGAACTTCACCGCCAACGTGGTGCGCAACCTGTGGTCGCACTCGGTGATCATGTGCGGGCACTTCCCCGAGGGCGTCGAGACGTTCGAGAAGAAGTCCATCGACGGGGAGACCCGCGGTGAGTGGTACCTGCGCCAGATGCTCGGCTCGGCCAACATCTCCGGCAGCAAGGCCATGCACATCATGACCGGCAACCTGTCCCACCAGGTCGAGCACCACCTGTTCCCGGACCTGCCGAGCAACCGGTACTCCGAGATCGCCCCGAAGATCGAGGACCTGTTCCGCCGCTACGGCCTGCGGTACCACTCCGCCTCGCTGCCGCGTCAGGTCGGCTCGGCCTGGCACAAGGTCATCCGGCTCTCGCTGCCCAACGGCTGGCTGGCCCAGACCACCCCGGCCAACGCGCCGGCCCAGGTCGTCAAGCTCTACAAGATGACGACGGGCGGGGCGAAGGTGCGGCGCGAGCTGCAGAACGCCGCCTGACCTCTCCACCTGCACGACCGCGACCCCGCCGGGCACCCGCCCGGCGGGGTCGCTCGGTGTCGTCGAACGGTCGGGTCAGTGCGCTGCGGCGTCGCGCGTCGCAGTGGCCCGCCACTCGGTCGGGGACACCCCGAATGCCTGTCGGAAGCGGCGGCTGAAGTGGCTGGGGTCGGCGAAACCGCAGCGGCGGGCGAGGGCCGCGATGCTGACGCCCCGGGACTCGGCGGCCAGCAGCTGCTCCCGGGCCCGCTGCAGACGCCGCTCGACGACCCACTGGGCCGGCGTGAGTGCGTGGCCGGCCCGGGCCCAGACGTTGTACAGGTGGCGCACGGACACGGCGTGCGCGGCAGCGATGCGCTCGACGGTGAGGTCACGGTCGCCCAGGTGGGCGTCGACGTACAGCGTGATCCGCGTCTGCAGCGCCGCGTCCATCGCGTCGTCGGCAGCGGTGGACTCCGCTGCGGTCGTGAGCAGCGCGCGCACCAGGGCGGCGGTGGCCTGCCCGGTGAGCGGCCGGTGTTCGGCCGGCAACCCGGCGACCGCCCTGTGCAGGCCGGCCAGGTGTCGGCGCACCAGGTCGTAGACGGGGCTGCGACGCAGCGCGGGCGCCGCAGCCCGCACGACGTCGACCGGGACGCCGGCCTGCTGGTTGGTCAGGATGAGGACGTCGTGGTCGTGTGCGGTGCGGTGACTGAGCCGGTAGGGCGAGGTCATGTCGACGCAGTTGAGCTCCCCGACCGTGATGACGCTGTCGCCGCCGGCAGAGGAGACCACGGCGTCCCCGCGACGGTGCCAGCCGATCGCCACGTGCTCCGGTGCGTCGGCGCGCACCTGCCGGGGCGTGCGGACGATGTCCAGGGCGGTCCCGTTGGTGCGCAGGAGGTGCAGCTCCGCGCCGAGGGTGAGACGTTCCACGCGGTGGCGCACGGGGCGGGTGCCCAGGGCGACGGTGCGCCGCGGACGCTGCCCGTCGTAGGTGGCGTGGACGGCGTCGGCACGGTCGGCCTCGGGCAGCAGATCGGTGTCGAGCAGCACGGTCATGGGTTCCCCCTGGTCGAGGCTGCGGGTCAGCGTAGGGGGACGGCGACGGCCGGGCGGGGCCCGGCGCCGTCCGTCACACGCTGTTCACCGAGCGCCGGGGGCGCAGCTGAGGAGCAGGGCGGACAGCAGGTGGACGGTCGCGGCGCCGAGGTCGTCGAGCACTGCGACGTCGGGGAGCGACCCGACGACGGCGGCCAGTGCGCGGACGTGGTCACGGACCAGGTCGTGCAGCGGGCTCGTGCACAGCAGGGGCACGGCTGCCGCCGCCTGCCCGGCGGTCACACCGAGCGCGTCGGAGTCCACCTGCACGACGCTGAGCACGCCGGGACGGCTCCGGTAGTCGTACGGGGCGGCAAGGTCGACCAGCGCCAGGTCACCCGCAGCCAGCGACGAGAACCGGCGCGCCTGCCACAGCGTCGCCCCGGGAGAACCGGGGACGACGAACGACAGCCGGGCAGACCCGTCCGGGATGCCATCGGCCGCCCGGGTGACGCGCAGCGGCGCCGCGTCGTGGCGCCAGGCGCCGACGCCCGGGGACAGCAGTCGCCCTCGCCAGTGCGGGTTGCCGGGTCCCGCGGCGGGGCACTCGCCCGTCACGTGGCCGCGGAGCCGTCGGTGGCCGGGACCTCCAGCAGGGCCACCGGCACGTCGAGGTGCTCCGCGTGCGCCGGCTGCCGGATGCCGATCAGGTTGCCGAACGGGTCGAGCAGCTGGCACAACCGCTCGCCGGTCATGATCGTCGTCGGGCCCCGGTGGGCGACGGCTCCGTGCCGTACCCACTCGGCGGTCAGTGCGTCGACGTCCGGGACGTCCCAGTAGGCGACGCACCCGCCCGGGCCACCCGCGTTGAACTCGTCGATGGTGTGGACCGTCAGCCGCGCGCCGCCGAGGTCGAACCGGGAGAGCTGGCGAGCGGTCAGCGCCGGTGGCCTCCCGAGGCGTGCGCTGTACCAGGCGGTGGCCGCTGCCAGGTCACGGACGAAGCAGAAGACGTCGGCCACCGCGGAGAAGGGCCGTGCCACGGGTTCCATGCTCATCCCTCTCGGTCGGTCTGGTGAGGAGTCGGGGACGCGCCGCGACCGCCGTCCGCGGCGCGTCCCCGGTCGGTCAGGCGGTCGTCTTCTGCACGGCCTCGCGGACGAGGGCCAGGACGGCCTCCGGGTGGGCGAGCATCACGAGGTGCGAGGAGTCGACCTCGGTCACGGTCATCCCGGCGCGCGTGTAGCCGAACCGCTCGACGTCGGGGTTGATCGTGTGGTCGGCCGAGGACACGAGGCCCCACGACGGCTTGGTCTTCCAAGCAGCGACCGGGGCCTTCTCGGCGAACGCCGCGCCGGCCAGCGGCCGCTGCGACACGGCGAGCACCCGGGCCAGGCCGGGGTCGACGCCGGCGGCGAAGACGGCCGGGAACTTCGCGACGTCGACGTAGACGTCGGTGCCGTCCTCGGCGCCGGGCTGCGGGAACGGCCTGTAGACCAGCGCGGTGGCCAGGTCGGAGTCCGGGAAGCCGCCCTGCAGCTCGGCGAGGCTCTCGTCCTCCTCCAGCGCGTAGCCGGCGAGGTAGACGAGGCCGACGACGTTGTCCTCGGCGCCGGCGACGGTGATGACCGCGCCGCCGTAGGAGTGGCCGACCAGCAGGACGGGCCCCTCGATCTGGCGGACGACGGAGGCGACGTAGGCGGCGTCCCCGATGAGGGAGCGGTTCGGCACGGCGGGGACGACGACGGACAGCCCGTCGTCGAGCAGTCCGGGGACGACGGCGGCGAAGCTGGCGGAGTCGGCGAAGGCGCCGTGGACGAGGACGACGGTGGGGGTGCTCATGGTGGGCTCCTGGTGGTGGTCGGGTCAGTCGGCGGGGTGCAGCGCGGCGCGGAGGAAAGCACCGCCCTGGGCGGTGGCGGCCTTCGCCGCCTGGGTGTCGCGCATGCTGTTGACCATCACGAAGTCGTGGATGGCGCCGGTGTAGCGCACGGCGGTGACCGGCACGCCGGCGGTGCGCAGCTTTGCGGCGTACGCCTCGCCCTCGTCGCGCAGGACGTCGGCCTCGCCGGTGACGACGAGCGCCGGGGGCAGACCGGTCAGCTGCTCGGTGGTGGCCCGCAGCGGTGAGGCGGTGGGCTCGGCACGCTGGGCGGGGTCGGTCGTGTACTGGTCCCAGAACCAGTGCATGGCGTCCCGGCGGAGCCAGTGGTGCTCGGCGAACTGGTGATAGGAGCCGGTGTCGAAGGCGGCGTCGGTGACCGGGTAGTACAGCAGCTGCGCCGCAAGCGCGGGGCCGCCGCGCTCCTTGGCCAGCAGGGTGACCGCAGCGGTCATGTTGCCCCCGACCGAGTCGCCGGCGACGGCGATCCGGGTGGGGTCCAGGTCGTGGTCCGCGCCGGAGGCGGCGATCCACTCGAGCGCGGCGTAGACCTCCTCGATCTGCGACGGGTACCGGGCCTCGGGAGCGCGGACGTACTCGGTGAACACCGTCGCCGCACCGGCGCGGACGGTCAGCTCACGGACCAGCCGGTCGTGGGTGTGCGCGTTGCCGAACACCCATCCGGCGCCGTGCGTGTAGAGCAGCACCGGCAGCGGCCCGGTGCTGCCCGCGGGCCGGTACACGCGCAGAACGACCTGCCCGGTGGGGCCACCGGGGATCGTCAGGTCGGTGACGTCGACGGCGGGCGCGGGGACGTCTCCGTCCTGCACCGAGTCGACGGTCTTACGGCCGTCCTCGATCGTCATGTCGAACAGGTACGGCGGGTTGTCGGTCGCGTCGGCGAACGCCTGTGCGGCCGGTTCGAGCACGGGGACGACATCGCTCATGGCTGGCCTCTCTCGACGGGGGACGGGGTCCGGGACCCCAGCGGTCACGGCTGGTGTCCCGGCACGCCGAGCCTCGTGTCGGTGGGCCCGTCGGGGAACGCCAGCGCCCAGCACGTGCAGACCCAGCACACGGTCGTGCAGGAAGGGACCAGCCCCCTGCCGCGGACACCGACGAAGCGCGAGGGAGATCAACTCGGAGGCACGGCGGCGCCCGCGCCGATCAGCGGTCGGCTGGTGCGCGCTCGGTCTCGTACCTGGTCAGGAGCAGGCCGTCGGGGAAGGCCCGGGTCTCGACCAGGCGCAGGTCCACCCAGTGGTCCAGGGACGTGAAGAAGGGCGTGCCGCCGCCCACCAGGACCGGGTGGGTGACGAGCACGTACTCGTCGACCAGCCCGGCCCGCATCACCGCTGCGGCCAGGGTCGCGCCGACGACGTCCATCGGGCCACCGTCCTCGGCCTTGAGCCGCGCGATCTCGGCGACCGCGTCGCCGGTGACCAGGCGGGTGTTCCCCTCGACCGAGGTCAGCGTGGACGAGAAGACGACCTTCGGCATCGCTCGCCAGCGGCGGGCGTACTCGGCGTGGGCCGGGGTGACGCCGGGCTGCTGGTCGGCAGTGGGCCAGTGCGCGCTCATCGCCTCCCACAGCCGGCGTCCGTACAGGGCCGTACCCGTCGCGGCCACCCGGTCGGACCACCACTGGAACAGCTCGTCGCTCGGGACGCTCCAGCCGAGGTCGTCACCGGGCGCGGCGACGTAGCCGTCCAGGCTCACGTTCATGGCGTAGCTCAGTCTGCGCACGGCTCAGCCTCTCGTCGGTCGGCGCCCGACGTACAGACCGAGCCGGCCGCGCCCACTGATCGGTCGGCGGCGGCCCGGCTCAGAGGACGGGCAGGGTCGCCAGCCGGGCGGCGAGCTCCGCGTTGCGGCGGAGGAACGGGACCCAGCCCTCGGGTGCCTTCGCTCCGGGCGCCGGGCGGGTGCACGTCTCCTGCTCCCAGGAGCGCAGCCGGCCGTTGGAGAACCGCAGCCGGACGAGGACGTCGTCTCCCCAGGCGGTGACGTCGTGGCGGCCCTGCTCTCCGGCCGTGGTGACCCGCTGGGGCGCGACCACCCACTCCAGCGCCTCGATCTCCTGCTGCAGCCGGGCCGCGGCCTCGTAGGCCTGCGCTCCGGCGGCGGCATCGCGACGGGCGGCCAGCGCCGCCAGCGCGGTCGCGACCGCCGTCGGGTCGCGGTCCAGCACGGACTCCACGGCGCGACCCAGCTGCGCGAGCGGGACGTCCTGCCCGCCGCGCAGCAACGCCAGCTCCCGCGCGCCCGAGCTGCGGGTCGGTCCGGCGTGGCCGATCGGGTACAGCCGCTCCAACCCGGACAGCGCCAGCTTCGCCTTGCTCGCACCCAGGTAGGGGCCGAAGCAGCGGACACCCGGCTCCGGCTGCTGCACCGCGGCGAGGCCCAGGCGGGGCGCCGTCGGCGAGGTGTCGAGGTGGATGGTGACCGGCACCTCCAGGCCGCCGACGACCCGGTTCCACGGCGGCTTCGACCGTTCCAGCAGGTTGCGCTCGGCCCAGGCCGCCTCGTGCACGGAGTCGCAGACCAGCGCCTCGATCCGGGCGACGCGGAGCATCATCCGCCGCAGGTGACGGCGGTCCCGCAGGTCGCCCCAGTAGGAGCCGACCCTGCTGCGCAGCTGGGTGGCCCGGCCGACGTACAGCACGCGCCCACCGGCGTCCCGGAAGCGGTACACGCCCGGGGCGGTCGGCAACGCGGCGACGGCGTCCGGTCGAGTGGGCACGCCCCATCGTGCGCACGGCTCGACCCCGGGTGGTGGCGCCGCGCCACACGCGCCTCAGCTGTCTCTCCAGCCCCGTGTCCGCGGGGACACCGGCGTCGGTCCGCCCGAGCGGGGCTGGCAGCCTGGACCCATGTCGATCACCGTCTTCCTCGAGGTCCAGCTCCGCCCTGACACCGTCGGCGCCCAGGCGGAGGACGCCATCCGCGAGACGCTCGTGGCGACCGCGGCGTTCGACGGCAACGAGGGCCTCCAGGTCCTCGTCGACGACGCCGACCCGACGCGGGTGATCGTCGTCGAGACGTGGACCACCGCCGCCCACCACGACGCCTACGTCGCCTGGCGCCAGACGCCGGAGGGTGCGAGCGCGCTCGGCGGCGTCCTCGCCGGCCCGCCCGTCACCCGCACCTTCGGTCGCACCATCGACCTCTGACGCCCGCGGCGCCCGTCAGCGACCCGGCGGGGTGACGGGCTCCGCCACGCGGGAGACGTCGAAGTTGTGCGAGAAGACGTCGTCCGGGTCCCACTCCGCCTTGACCGCCCGGAGCCGGGCGAGGGTCGGGGGAGGGAAGGCCTCGGTGAGCCGGCGCGGGTCGTCGTCGGTCTCGAAGCTCAGGTAGAGACCGTCGGCGTGCTCCAGCACGTCCTCCCAGGCCGCCCAGAGGGCCGCCTTCCGCGCGGGGGAGACGACCGCCAGCACCGAGAACGCCTGGTGCCGGTGGGCGAAGGCCGTCGCGTCGGCCGGGACGTCGTTGACCGCCCCGCCCAGGGCGCGGAGCTGGACGCTGTCGGCCGCTCCGCGCTCCAGCAGGCCGGCCAGCACCTCCGCCGTCTCCCGGTCCAGCCCGTCGACCAGCGCGGACCGGGTCGCGCCGCCGGCCGCGCCGGTGTGCGGCGCACCGCTCGCCTGGACGACGGCGTCGTAGGAGGTCGTGGCAGCCCGAGCCCCCTGCACCGGCGCGACCTCGGTGAACGGCTGCAACAGGCGCTGCGCCGTCTCGGCCTCCGTCGTCGCCACGACGATGCTCGCCATCGCCGAGGTCCCTCCGCGACCGCCGCCGAACAGGTAGAGGAAGCCGGTGACCTCCCGGGGAGCGGCGGCCATCGCGGCCCCCCACCGTTCGAGCAGGGACGCGGCGTCCCGGGCGTCGTAGGCCAGCGTGGCGTGCACGACGCCAGGCACCTCGGCCGCGCGCATCGTGAACTCGGTGACGATGCCGACGTTCGCGCCCGCCCCGCGGACCGCCCAGAACAGGTCCAGGTGGTGCTCGGCGTCGACGTGCAGCACCCGGCCGTCGGCGGTGACCACCGTCGCGCCGACGACGTGGTCGATCGTCAGCCCGAAGCGCCGCCCGAGCAGACCGATCCCGCCGGTGGTGGCCAGCCCGCCCACGCCGACGTCGCCGGAGTCCCCGGAGGAGATGGCCAGGCCGTGCGGCGCGAGCTGGGCCGCGACCTCGCCCCACGTGGCACCCGCCTGGACGCGCACGAGCCGCTCACCGCGATCGAGGACCTCGACGGCGTGCATCCGCGACAGGTCGAGGACGACGCCGCCGTCGTTGGTCGAGCGGCTGCTGATGCCGTGGCCGCCGCTGCGGACCGACATCGGCCCGCCGCGCTCCCGGGCGTGGGCCAGTGCCGCGACCACGTCATCGTCGCTCTCCGCCGACAGCACCAGTGCCGGGCTGCCGGTGTAACAGTACGTGTGCCGCAGGCGCTGGTAGTTGGGGTCACCCGGGGTGGTCGCCAGCTCGTGCAGCCGGTCCGGCAGTGCGTGGTCCCGGGGCGCCGTCGACGTCCGTGCTGAGTCGCTCATGACCGGACCGGCGTCGTCGTGGTGAGGCCCGCTGCCGGGTCGATCAGGTAGTGCAGGGTCCGGTCGGACCCGGGTGCCGTGCCGGCGAGCAGCGCGGCAGTGGCCTCGCCGACCTGCTCCCCGGTCAGCCAGCGGGGGTCGTCGACTCCGACGGCCTGCCGGGCGCGCGTCCGGACGACGCCGAGCACCAGTCCGTACAGCCGCGGACCGGAGGCGGCCAGCTGGACCGCCAGGGTCTGGACGAGCGAGCGCAGCGCCGCGTTGGTCGCGGCCATCAGCGGGTTGCCGGGAAAGGGCAGCTCGGAGCTCAGGCCGAGCAGGTTCACGACCGTGCCGTCCGGGCTGACCAGCGGCACCAGGGCCCGCAGCGCACGGAACCCGGCTGTCTGGTTCGTCTCCACCATCTCGGTCCAGTGGGCGTCCGGGACGTCCAGGACCGTCCCCCGGGTCCGCCCGCCCGGATTGCCGATGGAGATGACGACCCCGGCCACCGTGCCGAAGGCGGCGTGCAGTTCGCGGGTGACCGCCGCGCTGTCGGCCGCCGTCACGTCGATCCGGTGCAGCACGAGCTCCCCGGCGCCGGGGTCCCCGATGCGCTGGGCGAACTCGGCCAGTCGTCCCTCGTCGCGGCCGATCGCCACGACCCGGGCGCCGTGGGCGAGCAACGACCGCGTCGCCCCCTCACCGACCCCGCCAGTCGCGCCGACCAGGAGCACGGTGCGCCCCTGTAGGTCCTCGTCCATGGTGGCCTCCCAGCCCTCGTCCCGTGTCGGACGGCTGCTGCAACCTGTACGCCGGAACAGCTATTCCGGTATGCTGCCCAAGTGCCGCCCAAGCGCCTGACCGCCCGTGGCGACGCCGGACGTGACCGCCTGGTGACCGCGGCGCGTGCGCTGTTCGCCGAGCGAGGCCTCGCGGTGACGCAGGCCGACGTCGCCGCGCGCGCCGGAACGGGCGTCGCCTCGCTCTACCGGCGCTTCGGGACCAAGGACGACCTGATCCTCGCTGCCTACCGCGACATGCTGGCCCTCGGGCCCGCGACGGCCTCCCAGGCGGCATCGACGTCCTCCGCGTGGCAGGGGCTCGTGCACTTCGTCTCGGCGTCGGCCGACGTCCTGGCCGGCGACCGGGGCCTGCGCGAGCTGGTCCTCGGCGGTTTCGGAGCGCCGCTGGGCTGGGCCCGGGGCACCGGACCCACCGAGCTGGCGAGGGTGCTGCGGGACACCGACGGCCTCGTGGTGGAGCGGCTGGAGCCCGTGGTGCGGCGGGCGCAGGCCGACGGGGACCTGCGTCCGGACGTCGAGGTGACCGACGTGCAGCTGATGGCCGCGATGGTCCAGGCGGCGGCGACCCTGGGCGGCACGGAGGTGCCGGGGCTGCACCGCCGGGCCGTCGGTCTGCTGCTCGACGGGCTGCGGGTGCGCCGGGACGCCGCGTCGGCGCTCCCGGTGCCGGCGATGACGCTGGAGCAGCTGGGCGCGGTGACCGAGCGCGCGGTGGGTGGCTGAGCGCACGACCTGCGTGTCGAGGACGGACGTCAGCGCGTCGGTGGGGCCCCGGCCGACCGGAGCAGCCGGCCGGGACCCGTGCGTCAGCCGGCCGGCGCGACGTCGGCCAGATACTCCGCGAACGTCCTCTTCCCGACGGTGAACTCACCGGAGGGCGTCAGGGCCCCGCCGGCCATCAGCTCACCCGTGCGCCCCGGCACGTCCTGCACCCGGACGTCGGCGTCCCGCCCCTGCCGGGCGAGCAGCTGCCGGGCCATGTCGGCCACGGTGAGCTGGTCCGGGCCGGCGATCGGCGTCGTGACGCCCTGGGCCGGCCCGGTGGCCAGCTCGACCAGCCGGGCCGCGAGGTCCGCCGTCGCGACCGGCTGGGACAGCATCGGGGGCACCTCGACCACCGGGCCGGACTGGCCGCGCAGCACCTGGGCGGCGAAGTCGAAGAACTGCGTCGCGTGCAGGACCGTCCAGGGCACCGGCCCGGCCGTGATCAGCCGCTCCTGGGCCCGCTTGCCGTAGTAGTAGTCCAGGTCCACCACGTCCGCGCCGACGATCGACAGCGCGACCAGGTGCCCGACGCCCGCACGCACGCAGGCGTCCAACAGGTGCTCGGTCACCGCGGTGAAGAACGACTCGGACGCCTCCCGCGTCCAGACCGCCGCGTTCGACACGTCGATCACCACGTCCACCCCCTGCAGCGCGGCGTCGAGACCCGCGCCGGTGGTCAGGTCCACGCCGGTGGTCGGCGCCAGCACGACGCTCTCGTGCCCCGTGCGCTCCACCTCGGCGACCACCGCGCGCCCGACCGTCCCGGTTCCCCCAGCAACTGCGATCCTCATGACCGTTCCCTCCTCTGCAGGCCCCGGCTGGAGCCCGTACGGAGTGAGGACGGGGCACGTCGCGGAGGTGTGACATGGCGCCGGTGTCACAGTCGCGGACGCCGGATCGTCCATCGTCCGTGCAGATCCCACCCGGCCGTGCCGACGAGCTGGCCACCACCTTCACCGTGCTGCGGCCCCGGCTCACCGGCATCGCCTACGCGATGCTCGGGACGACGGCCGAGGCGGAGGACGTCGTCTCCGACTGCTGGCTGCGGCTGGTCGCCGCCGACGGACGGGAGCCGGTGCGGGACGTCGAGGCCTGGTGCACGGTCGCCACGTCCCGGCGC
The DNA here is from genome assembly GCF_019112525.1 of Modestobacter sp. L9-4. NCBI lineage: Bacteria > Bacillati > Actinomycetota > Actinomycetes > Geodermatophilales > Geodermatophilaceae > Modestobacter > Modestobacter sp. L9-4. Next base: position 364,839 of record NZ_CP077800.1, on the reverse strand, counting down.
GCCCTGGACGTGCTCCGGTCGGCGCGCGTGCAGCGGGAGTCCTACGTGGGGCCGTGGCTGCCGGAACCGCTGCTCACGCCGGCGGCCGGCTCCCAGGACCCGGCCGACCGCGTCACCCTGGACGAGTCGGTGAGCTACGCGCTCATGGTGGTGCTGGAGACGCTGACGCCGGCCGAGCGCGTGGTCTGGGTGCTCAACGAGGTGTTCGGCATGCCCTTCCCCGAGGTGGCCGGCGTCGTGGGCCGCTCACCTGCTGCGGTGCGCCAGCTCGCGGTGCGGGCGCGGGCGCACGTCGCCGCCGGTGCGCCGCGGGTCGAGGTCGGCGGCGGCGACCACGCGCGCACGGTGCAGGCGTTCCTGACCGCCGCGGGGTCGGGGGACCTCGCCGGCCTGCTGGCACTGCTGGACCCCGACGTCGTGCTGACCGCCGACGGAGGCGGACAGGCCAGTGCCGCGCGGCGGCCGGTGCACGGCGCGGACCGGGTCGCCCGGTTCCTGCTGGGGGTGGCGCGGAAGCTGGCGGAGGCGGACCCGGTCCGGCCGCTCCACCTCAACGGCGGGCCGGGCTTCGAGTACGTCACCGGGGACGTCGTCCACGTCGTGGGTGCGCTGACCGTCGTGGCCGGCCAGGTGTGCCGGGTCGACCTGGTGGTCGCGCCGGCGAAGCTGCCCCGGCGCCGCTGACCGTCCGACGTGCGCGTCGCGCCACCGGGGGGCGGGCGTCGGCGGTCCGGTGCCGAGGGCAGCTGCGATGCCCGTCGGCGCTGGTCAGACCTCGACGGCGGTGCCGCAGATGGTGCAGACCTCGAGCTGCCGTCGTCCCCACCGGGTGACGGGCACGAAGAACACCGTGAGCTGCCGGGACTCCCGCACCCGAGCCCATGCGGACGTGTTGCCGCAGCGTGGGCAGGTGCGGACCTGCCCGGGACCGAGGTCCTGCTGCTTGGTGCCGAGGCCGAAGAGGAAGAACACCCCGTGAGCGTAGGCAGCGGCGCCGTCTCCCGCGGCCCGGCCGGACGGCGGGCGTGGACCGTCAGGGCGACCCCGGCTGGTGCTCGGGGGCGAAGGCCTGGGTGCCGAGCACGGCGAGCAGGGCGAGCTTGCTCGCGGCCTCGGTGCCCGGGGGAGCGGTGAGCACGAGCAGCACCTGCGACTCGTCCTCGGTGAACAGCGCCTGGCAGTCGACCTCGATCGGGCCGATCTCCGCGTGCAGCAGCACCTTGTGGTCGGAGAACCGCCGGCCCACCTCGTGCGCGGCCCACAGCTCCGCGAACTCCGGGCTGGTCCGGGTCAGCACCCGGGCCAGCTCGCCGGCGCGGGAACGCGGCCCCATCGACCCGTACGCGGCCCGCAGCGAGGCCACCTGCGCTCGGCTCTGCCGGTCGTGGTCGTCGGCCGGGTAGTGCGCCCGCTCCTGGTCCGGGTGGGCGAACCACCGGTAGATGCCGCTGCGCTCCAGGCCGGTCAGGTGGCTGGCGTCGCCGAAGAGAGCGCGGGCCGGGTCGTTCTGCACGAGCGTCTCGCCGAGCGCGGACAGGACGAGCGCCGGGGTGTCGGTGAGCCGGTCGAGCACGCGCAGCAGGGCGGGGGCGACGTGGTCCCCGCCGCCGACCCGGTCGGGGGCGTCGTGCCCGGCGACCCGGTAGAGGTACGCGCGCTCCTCCGTGGTCAGCCGCAGCGCCCGGGCGAGGGAGGCGAGCATCTGCGTGCTCGGCTGCGGGCCGCGCCGCTGCTCCAGCCGCGTGTAGTAGTCGGTGGACATCGCGGCGAGCTGCGCCACCTCCTCGCGCCGCAGCCCGGCCGTGCGCCGGCGCTGCCCCGCGCCGAGACCGACGTCCGCCGGCTGCAGGCCGTTGCGGCGGCGGACGAGGAAGTCGGCCAGGTCGTCGCGGTTCACCGGACCAGTGTCACCGCTGCGCGCCCGGTGCAGCCAGGGACCGGCGGTCCCCCGATCACCGCGCTCTGCCACCGGGCTCGCGCCCGGCCGACGCTCTGGGCATGGACATCTCCGGGAACACCGTCTTCATCCCCGGCGCGACGAGCGGCATCGGCCTGGCTCTCGCCCTGCGCCTGCACGAGGAGGGCAACACCGTCGTCATCGGCGGTCGGCGCACCGCGCTGCTCGAGCAGATCACCGCCGAGCACCCCGGCCTGCACGCCGTCGAGATCGACACGGCCGACCCCGCCAGCATCGAGCGCGCCGCCGCCCAGGTCCTCGCCGAGCACCCGGACCTCGACGTCCTGGTCATCATGGCCGGGATCATGCGGGTCGAGGACTGGACCACCCCGGGCGGCTTCCTCGCCTCAGCCGAGGAGACGGTCACGACCAACCTGCTCGGCCCGATCCGGCTCATCGCCGCCTTCGTCGAGCACCTCCGCTCCCGGCCCGCCGCCACGATCATGACCGTCTCCTCCGGGCTGGCGTTCGCCCCGCTGAAGGTCACCCCGAGCTACAACGCCACCAAGGCCGCCGTCCACATGCTCAGCGAGTCCCTCCGGCTGCAGCTCGCGGGCACGAGCGTGGCGGTGGTCGAGCTCGAGCCGCCGTCGGTGCGCACCGCGCTGCTGCCCGGCCAGGAGGAGAGCGAGTTCGCCATGCCGCTGGCCGACTTCGTCGACGAGGTCGTCGAGCTGATCCGCACCCAGCCGGACGCGACGGAGATCCAGGTGGAGAACGTCAAGTTCCTCCGCTACGGCGAGGCGCGCGGCGACTACGACCGGGTCGTCGCGACGCTGAACCACCTGGACCCGCACGGCGACTGACGGCTCCGGGGACGCGGGCACCCACGCGGTCGCTGCCGGGGCGAGTGGTGGAACCGATCGCCCAGCCGACTCAGGTCGCGTCGGCCGGGTGGACGGTGGTCTCCGGCCGACCGCGCGGGAAGGGGACGTACAGGCCCTCCCGCTCGGCACGGACCGCCGCCAGCGTCCTCGTCGGGGCGTCGAGCTTGGCGAGGACGTGCTCCAGGTGAGCCGCGACGGTCCGTGGCGCCACGACGAGGGAGCGTGCGATCTCCGCGTTGGAGCAGCCCTCGACCAGGAGTCCGAGGACCTCCAGCTCCCGGGGGGTCAGGCCGCGCATGTCCGGCGGCGGTGACAGCAGCGCGAGGCCGACCAGCGCGGACGGGACGTCCTCCGGCGCGGCCAGGGCGGTGACCCGCACGTGTCCGTGGGGGGCGTGCCGGCCGCCCACCGGCCAGAGGAAGGAGGCACAGACGTCCCCGTCGTGGACCCGTTCCCGGACCGCGGCGAGCACCGGTGACCCGGGCGCCAGGAACTCGTCGCCGGGCAGCCCCGGCAGTGGGCGGCAGCCGCCGTCGGCGCAGAGGACCACCCCGGCACGGGCTCTGCGGACCAGGCGGGCGGCGGTGGACAGCGACCGCATGGGGTCGATGCCGTGCGCGAGGACCGGCGCCACCTGGCGGACCACACGGCGCACGGCCGGGGACGGTGGCTTCAGGTCGCCGGAGAGCAGCGCGAGGAAGCCGACGTGCCGACCGGTGGGCGTGAAGAGCCCGAGCGCCAGCGCCTCCCGGACGCCGGAGGGCAGCAGGCAGTCGGCCCAGGTGAGCAGCTCGTCGACCGGGTAGGGCAGGTCCGAGGGGCTGATCGGCGGGCTGGCCCGGTCGGCGCCGGTGGCTGCGATGTCGCGCGCCATCTGCGGGCCGGCCAGGAACTGCACGACCGGTGCGTCGAGGTGCGCGCTGGCAAGGGAGTGGTAGCCCGCGCCGAGGGGGTCGGTGAGCGCCAGCCAGGCACCGTCGAAGGGCACGACACGGCGGAGCGCTTCCAGCATCCCCTGCGCGCGTTCGACCGTGCTGCCGCAGGAGGTGGCGGTCTCGGCCAGCGACAGCTCGCCGGTGGTGTGTGGCTGCACGAATCCCCCTCAGGGGTCACCGCCGGAGCGGGTCGGGCCCCCTCGCGCCCTCACCGGCTTCTCGACCGGGCGAGGGGTCGCCGACCCCTGCAGTCCTACCGGTCGGCACGGTCCTGCGCCACCCGCTGCGATGACGGAGATCCGCACAGGGCGGAGCCGTGGCCTCCGGCCCCGCCGACGGACCGGCGGTAGCGTGCGTCGTGGAGCTGCGCCAGCTGAGGTACTTCGTCGCCGTGGCCGAGGAGCGGCGGTTCGCGGCCGCTGCCCGCCGGCTGCACATGGCGCCCCCGTCCCTCTCCCAGCAGATCCGGGCGCTGGAACGCGAGCTGCGGGTGACGTTGTTCGACCGGACGCCGCAGGGCGCCGAGCTGACGGCCGCCGGACGTGTGCTGGCCGACCGGGCGCGGGTCATCCTCGCCGAGGTCGAGCGGGCGCGCGAGGACGTGCGCTCGGCGGGGCCGGAGCAGCGGGAGCAGGTGCAGGTGCGGGTGTGCACCATGGCCGAATGGGTCCTCGACGGCCCGCTGCGCCTCATCGGCACCGCCGTCGACGGCGTGGAGGCCGTGGTCAGCTCCAGCCCGGGGGACGACGCCGTGGAGGCGGTCCGGCAGTCGCGGGCGGACGTGGCGGTGGTCTGGGAGCGGTCGCCCGCGCAGCGTGACCTCCCCGGTCTCGTGCTCGGCGCGGTGACGTTCGGGGTCGCCCTGCCATCGGGGCACCCGCTCGCCGGCCGGGTGGAGATCGGCGTCGCCGAGCTCGCGCAGGAGCAGGTGGTGATGTTCCCGAGGTCGCCCTTCGCCGGCATCTGGCAGCGGACCGTCGACCACCTGCTGCCCCGGGGTGCCGGGCGTGACCAGGTCGTCGTGGAGCCCGACCTCATCAACGGCCCGGAGGCGATGCTCCGGGCCGTCGCCGCAGGAGCCGGCGTGGCCCCGGTGATCCTGGGCGTCGCCGAGCTGCTCGACGTCGACGGCGTCGTCGTCCGGCAGCTGGCCCCCGAGCTGGCCCTGGACCTGGAGGTGGTCTGGCGGCGGTCGCCGCGGCCCGCGGTCCGCAGGGTGGTCGACCAGGTGATCGGCACGGTCGGCGAGCCGGGGGTGCTGCTGACGGCGCCGCAGCACCCCGGGACGACCCCGCGCGGTCACTGACCCCGACGCCGGCCCGCCCGACCGGCGGACGCCGGGCCCTGGTGACGAGCCGGAACGCGGTGGCGCCGGCGCCGGACCGGTGTCGGCAGTTCTACCGATACCGGTCGCCGTCCTGCGGCGGTTCGATCGACCTCCCGGCAGGAGCACGGGCCGGGACCCGTCCGCGATCAGGGAGGCAGCATGAAGGCAGTCGTGTACCAGGGGCCGCGTGACGTCAGCGTCGAGGAGGTGCCGGACGCCCGGATCGAGCGGCCGACCGACGTGCTGGTGCGGGTCACCTCGGCGAACATCTGCGGCTCGGACCTGCACATGTACGAGGGCCGGACCGACTTCGAGACCGGCCGCTGGTTCGGGCACGAGAACCTCGGCCAGGTGGTCGAGGTGGGCGACGGGGTGGACAAGGTGCAGGTCGGCGACTGGGTCGTGCTGCCCTTCAACATCGCCTGCGGGCACTGCAAGAACTGCGAGCGCCAGCTCACCAACTACTGCCTGACCGCCCAGCCGAAGAAGGAGTGGGCGGGCGCCGCGTACGGCTTCGCCGACATGGGCCCCTACGCCGGGGGACAGGCCGAGCTGCTGCGCGTGCCGTGGGGCGACTTCAACTGCCTGCTGCTGGGGGAGGACGCCGAAGCGCGGCAGACCGACTACGTGATGCTCGCCGACATCTTCCCGACCGGATACCACGCCACCGAGATGGCCGGGGTGAAGCCGGGCGACCAGACCGTCATCTACGGCGCGGGACCCGTCGGGCTGATGGCCGCGCTGTCGGCGACCATCCGGGGGGCGAGCAAGGTGATGGTCGTCGACCGGCAGCCCGACCGGCTGCGGCTGGCCGAGTCCATCGGCGCGATCGCCATCGACGACTCGCAGGTCGACCCGGTGCAGGCGGTCCTGGAGCAGACGATGGGGCTGGGGGCGGACAACGGCTGCGAGTGCGTCGGCTACCAGGCGCACGAGCCCGACGGGCAGGAGCAGGCCAACCTGACGATGAACCGGCTGGTCGCCTCGGTGCGCTTCACCGGCACGATCGGCACCGTCGGCGTCTACGTCCCGCAGGACCCGGGGGGCGCCGACGAGCTGGCGAAGCAGGGCAAGCTCGCCTTCGACTTCGGCATGTTCTGGTTCAAGGGCCAAAAGCTGGGCAGCGGTCAGGCACCGGTCAAGAAGTACAACCGGCAGCTGCGCGACCTCATCGCCGCGGGCAAGGCCGAGCCCTCGTTCATCGTCAGCCACGAGCTCCCGCTGGACGCAGCCCCAGAGGCCTACCAGCACTTCGACGCCCGGGACGACGGCTGGACCAAGGTCGTCCTGCACCCGGCGATGGCGGGTGCCTGACGTGGCCGGGCACCTGGACGGCCGGCGGGTCGCGATCCTGGCCGCGGACGGCGTGGAGCGGGTGGAGCTGGAGCAGCCGCGGCGGGCCCTCGACGACGCGGGCGCGCGGACCGACGTGGTGTCGATCCACGACGGCGAGATCCAGGCCCGCAACAACGACCTGGAGGACGCCGGCACGTTCGGTGTCGACCGGCTGGTCGGGGCGGCGTCGGTCGACGACTACGGCGCGCTGCTCCTGCCCGGAGGGACGGTGAACCCGGACAAGCTGCGGATGCAGCCTGCAGCGGTGCAGTTCGTCCGGGACTTCGTCCAGTCGGGCAAGCCGGTCGCCTCGATCTGCCACGGCCCGTGGAACTTCGTCGAGGCCGACGTCGCGCGCGGCCGCCGGCTGACCTCGTTCCCCAGCATCCGCACCGACCTGCGCAACGCCGGTGCGGAGGTGGTCGACGAGGAGGTCGTCACCGACGGCAACATCACCACCAGCAGGTCGCCCGAGGACCTGCCGGCGTTCTGCGAGCGGATCGTGCAGGAGTTCGCCCGTGCGCCGCAGCACGCCGGCGCGGGCGGTGCCTCGTGACCGGCCCGCTGGGGAACGTGGCGTCGTTGGCCGCCCGGGCGGGCGGCACCGTCCTCCGGCAGGTCCGCTCGGTCTTCGAACACGAGGACGGCGCAGTGCCGGCGAAGGGCCCGGCGTCCGGGTGGCTGGTCGTGAGCATCTACCGCGAGCCGGCGGAGATCGGCGCCGGCTCGCTGCCGGCGCCGCTGGCCGCCTACGGCGACCGCATCGAGACGCGGATCAGCCCGGCGCCGGGCGGCAAGGGCACCGAGCTGGCCGTGCGGCTGAGGCAGCGCTCGTCGGGGAGCGCTGCGGCTCCGGCGCGGCTGGCAGGCAGCGACCCGCAGGCCGAGCTCCGGTCCGCCCTGCGGGAGGCCAAGCAGCTGATCGAGGTCGGGGAGGTGCTGCGGGTCGACCCCGCACCGCACGGCAAGCGGAACGCCACGCCGGCCGGCGCGGCGCTGGAGGCGGCCACCAAGCGGGCGCCCAAGGGGGGAGTGCTGTGAAGGCGGTGACCTGGCGGGGCGTCAACGAGGTCGGGGTGGAGGACGTCCCGGAGCCGAAGATCCTCAACGACCACGACATCATCCTCGAGGTCGGCCTGTCGGTGACCTGCGGCTCGGACCTGCACCTGCTGGGCGGCTACATCCCCGCGATGCGCGCCGGTGACGTGCTCGGCCACGAGTTCATGGGCCGGGTGGCCGAGGTGGGCAAGGGCGTGACGAAGCACCGGGTCGGCGACCGGGTGGTCGTGGTGTCCTTCACCAGCTGCGGGCAGTGCTGGTACTGCAAGAACGAGCTGTGGTCCCTGTGCGACAACGGCAACCCCAACCCGGGGATCACCGAGGCGCTGTGGGGTCAGGGGATCGGCGGCTGCTACGGGTACTCCCACGCGCTGGGCGGCTACGCGGGCAGCCACGCCCCCTACATGCGGGTGCCCTACGCCGACCAGGGTGCCTTTGCGATCCCGGACGGCGTCTCCGACGAGCGTGCGCTGTTCGCCTCCGACGCCGCACCCACCGGCTGGACCGGGGCGCACCAGGCCGAGGTGAAGCCCGGTGACGTCGTCGCGGTGTGGGGCGCCGGCGGCGTCGGGCAGATGGCCGCCCGCAAGGCGATGCTCATGGGCGCCGAGCGGGTCGTCGTCATCGACCGGTTCGACAACCGGCTGCAGCAGGTGCAGCAGCACATCGGAGCGGAGACCCTCGACTACTCCCAGGTCGACGTCCCCGCCGAGCTGCGGGAGATGTCCGGCGGGCGCGGGCCGGACGTGTGCATCGAGGCAGTGGGCATGGAGGCGCACGGCACCGGCCCGCAGTACCTCTACGACCAGGTCAAGCAGCAGCTGCGGCTGCAGTCGGACCGGCCGACCGCCCTCCGGGAGGCCATCTACGCCTGCCGCAAGGGCGGCACGGTGTTCGCCCTCGGCGTTTTCGGCGGCCTGGTGGACAAGTTCCCGATGGGCGCGGTGATGAACAAGGCGCTGACCCTGCGCGGCGCGCAGCAGCACGGGCACCGCTACATCCCGGAGATCCTGGACCTCATGAGCCGGGACGAGGTGCGCACCGAGCACCTCGCCACCCACGTCATGCCGCTGGAGGACGGGCCGAAGGGGTACCGGATGTTCAAGGAGAAGGAGGACGGTTGCGTGCGCGCGGTGTTCCGACCGGGTGCGTGAGGCACCGGCGCACGAGACCGCCGGTCCGGCACCGGAGCGGGGCGTCCACCGCCCTGCTCCGGTGCACGGTCCGCCGGTGACCACCACCGACGGGAGGACGTCGGCCGCCGTGACCCCGCGGCCGGCGATCCTGTCCTGGCGGCGGCTGCTCAGCTGCCTGGCTGCCGGCCTCGTCGCGGCGGGGGTGACCGTGCTCGCCGGCGCGCCCGAGCTCAGCGCGCTGGTGGGCTGGGTGGTGGCCGCTGCGGGGCTGCTGACCTGGGTGTGGCGGATCAGCTGGCCGCGCGACGCGGACGGGACGAAGCGGCTGGCCGAGGAGGAGGGGCGCAGCCGGGTCACCGACACCGTCGTCCTCTGCGCGGCGGTGGTGAGCCTGGGTGCCGTCGCCGAGGCCCTCGTCCGGTCCGGGTCGCAGGACGCCGTGGGCGTGGCCACCGTCGTCCTCGGCGTCGCCGTGGCCGTCCTGTCCTGGGCCCTGGTCAACACCGTCTTCGCGCTCAGTACGCCCGCCGGTACTGCCCCGGTGGTGACGGCGGGATCGACTTCGGCCAGGAGGAGCCGCCCGCCTACGGCGACTTCGCCTACGTCGCGTTCACCGTGGACATGAGCTCCGCGGTCCCGGACACCCAGATCGTGGACACCTCCATCCGCACGGTCGCGCTCGGGCACGCCCTGCTGTCCCACCTGTTCGGGACCGTGGTGATCGCCGTCGCCGTCAACCTGGTGACGAACCTGGGTCAGGGCTGACCGGCGCGGCACGTCGACCGCGTCGGGTGCCGGCCGGGCAGGCCAGCGCCGGCGGGATGCGCAGCCCGCTGCGCAGCGCCCGGATGGCTGCGGCGGTGCGGTCGCGGGCGTGCAGGGTCAGCTGCACACGGGCGAGGGTGTCGGCGATCGTGCCGGGGTCCCGCCCGAGGGCTGCCGCGAGCGCGGTGACCTCCGTCCTGCCGGTGACCAGGAACCCGAGCAGCCGGAGTCCCAGGGTGTCCAGCCCGCGCAGGTCACCGGGGGAGGACAGCAGCACGGCTGCGGACAGGTGGTCGACGTCGGGCAGGGCGCAGTCCAGCACGGTGACCCGGACGAGTCCCTCGCCGTCCGGTCCGGCCACCGGAGCGAGGAAGGCCGCGTGCGGGCCACCGGCGGACAGCTCGTACCCGGCCGCGGTGAGAACGGGTGAGCCGGCAGCCAGCAGGCGGTCGCCAGGGAGCCCGGGCAGGCGGTGCACCTCCCCGCCCGCGGTCAGCACCACCCCCGCCCACGCCGACCGGACGACCCGGGCCGTCCGGGTGACCTCCGCCGTCCGGTCCAGGACGTCCGCGGCGGTCCGCAGGACGTCGGCCAGCAGCCGCCGGTCGGTGTCGCCGGGGCGCGCCGGGTCGTCGGTGAGGAGGCTGAGGAAGCCGATGTGACGCCCCGTGGAGGCGAACAGGGGACCGGCCACCCCGCCGCGGAAGCCGGCCGGGAGCAGGTGCTCGCCCCACGCCTGGACCTCGGGCAGGGGCACGGGGAGCTCGCTGGCCAGCACCGGCCGTTGCGCTCTGTTGAGCCCGAGGTCCTCGACCTCGGCGTCGGCCGTGGCGGAGGTGAAGTAGCGGCGCAGCGGGTCGGCCGCGCCCGCGGTGGCCAGCGGGACGTGCCGGCGGCGCTCCGGGTCGCGGACGGCGAGCCAGGCGGCGTCCGCGGGCACGACCTGCCCGAGCGCCGCGAGCACCGCCTCGGCGCGCTGGTCGAGGCTCGCCACCGTCATGCCGATGTCGGCCAGGTCCGCCCGCAACCGGGTGCGCACCGCCGCCCCGTCGCTCACCGTGCCCACCGAGGTGTGCGCTCAGAGCCCCGGCGGGCTCGGGCGCCCGTCATGACGGGCGTCGGCCACCCGCGCGCGCGGCGTCCCGGACCCCGTCGCCCCTGGCCCCGTCCAGGACCACGGCGGTGGTCAGGTCGGCTCCGGACCCGATGCCCTCGGCGTCCGGCGTGAGCGCGGCAACTACGTCCTCCTCGTCGTCGTACGCGCGGTGGACGGCGGCGGTCAGCAGCCGCAGCTGGCGGTCGAGCGGAGCCTGCCGGTCGGGCCCGGCGACCGCCTTGAGGTCGTGCAGGGCAGCGCACAGGCGCCGGGACACCTGGGGCGAACCCGCCCCGGCCAGCCGGATCTCGTCGAAGGCCAGCCGCACGTGGCCGTCCCAGGAGAGCGTGCGCTCGACCAGCCGGACCACGCCGTCGGTGTCCCGGTGCTCGCCCGGGGGGAACGGGCGCGTGGCGAGCTGCCGCAGCAGGTCGTGCAGCCGGTGCAGCGCCTGCAGAGCCGTCGTCGGGTCGTCGAACGGCTGGGCGATCGACCGTTCCGCCACGTCGACGAGCTTGCGGACCCCGTAGGAGACGTCCTCCCCGTGCACCCGCTCCGGGCCGACCAGCACCAGCCGCGCGACGTCGTCCGCCCGCAGCCGCGCGGCCGCCGTCACGACGTCCGTCGTGCGCCCGAGGGCGGGGTGGACGCGCAGCAGCGGGGCACCGCCGGGCACGAAGTCGCCGACGACGGGCACGAGTTCCAGGACGCAGTCGGCGCGGCGCGCGGCGGCCACCAGACCGGCGCGGTCGACCCGGACGACGTTGCCCGGCTCCCGCGCCGGCACCACGTCGGGGTCGCCGTCCGGGCCGGCCGGCGGCAGCGACGCCGCGGGGAAGGAGGACGTGATGAGGTCGCGGGTGCGGTCGCCGACCAGGTCGATCAGGCCCGACGCCCGCATGCTCTGGCCGGAGTGGTGCACGAAGAGGATCAGCGTCACGAGGCTGGCGGCCATCAGCAGGTAGCTCAGCAGCAGCGACAGGCCGGGGACGCTGCCGGTGTCGGAGCCGCGGACCTCCCGGAGCGTCAGCACGGCCACGACGAAGGTCGCACCGAACAGGCCGATCGCCAGCTGGCTGAACCGGTCGGAGAGCAGCGCGGCCACGATGCGCGGGGAGAACTGGCCCATGGCCAGCTGCACCACCACCATCGTGAGGGTCAGCACGACGGTGGTCAGCGAGACCATCGAGGAGGCGAAGACCGACAGGGTGGTCTGCGCGTCGCTGGGCGTCCCCGTCACGCTCTGCGGGACGAGCGTGTAGTCGGATCGGCGGTCCAGCCACAGCGCCCCGAGGGCGACCAGCACGCCGGCGAGGACGCACAGCAGGGGGACGAGCCACAGGCTGCTCCGGACGGCGTGCACGAAGCGGGTGAGACGCATCGGGCGTCCTCTCGTGGTGCGTGCCCGGCGGTCGGCCCGTGGGGGCCGGCCCTGCGCGGATCCGGTCGGCTCGGGGTCGTGGTCGTCGGGTGGACACACCGTCCCGGGCCGACGTGGCCGGCACCATCGGCAGACCTGCCCATGGACGGGTGCGCGGGGCCGGCGGAGAGTCCGGGTCCCGGTGAGAGCAGCCGATCGGTGGGCGTTCCGCGGTGGTCGGGAGACCGCGACCCCCAGTCACAGGAGGTGGACCCGTGCGCGCGATGACCTACCGAGGGCCCTACAAGGTCAGGGTGCAGGAGAAGGCACGGCCGTCGATCGAGCACCCCAACGACGCCATCGTGCGGGTCCAGCTGGCCGCCATCTGCGGCTCCGACCTGCACCTCTACCACGGGATGATGCCGGACACCCGGATCGGTCACACCTTCGGCCACGAGTTCATCGGCGTGGTGGACGAGGTCGGTTCCTCGGTCCGGAACCTGGCTGTCGGCGACCGGGTGATGGTGCCGTTCAACATCTTCTGCGGCACCTGCTGGTACTGCGCCCGCGGGCTCTACAGCAACTGCCACAACGTGAACCCCAACGCGACCGCGGTCGGCGGGATCTACGGCTACTCGCACACCACCGGCGGCTACGACGGCGGCCAGGCCGAGTTCGTCCGGGTGCCCTTCGCCGACGTCGGCCCGTCGAAGATCCCGGACTGGATGGACGACGAGGACGCGGTCCTGCTCACCGATGCCACGGCGACCGGCTACTTCGGCGCGCAACTCGGCGACATCGTCCAGGGCGACGTCGTGATCGTGTTCGGCGCCGGGCCGGTGGGCCTCGTGGCCGCGAAGTCGGCCTGGCTGATGGGGGCCGGCCGGGTCATCGTCATCGACCACCTGGAACACCGGCTGGCCAAGGCCCGCACCTTCGCCCACGCCGAGACCTTCAACTTCACCGAGTACGGCGACATCGTCCTGGAGATGAAGAAGCAGACCGACTGGCTCGGCGCCGACGTCGCCATCGACGCCGTGGGTGCGGAGGCCGACGGCAACGTCCTCCAGCACGTCACCTCGGCCAAGCTCAAGCTGCAGGGCGGCTCCCCGGTGGCACTCAACTGGGCGATCGACTCCGTCCGCAAGGGCGCGACCATCTCGGTGATGGGCGCCTACGGCCCGCTGTTCAGTGCCGTCAAGTTCGGCGACGCGATGAACAAGGGGCTGACCATCCACACCAACCAGTGCCCGGTCAAGCGGCAGTGGCCGCGGCTGTTCGAGCACGTGCGCAACGGCCACCTCAAGCCCAGTGAGCTGGTCACCCACCGCATCCCGCTCGAGCACATCGCCGAGGGCTACCACATCTTCTCGGCCAAGCTCGACGGGATCATCAAGCCCCTCGTCGTCCCGACCGCGGCGTGAGCGACAGGAGACCCCGATGGCCTACACACCGCACAAGCCGCCGCTCGCCGAGTCGCCCGAGGAGCTGCGCGCGCGCATCCCCGGCTGGGGCGTCGACCTCGATCCCGCGGACCGGCCGTCGGTGCCGAAGCTGCAGTTCCAGGAGGACTTCACCGGAGCGCACTGGGAGTTCCCGGAGCGGCAGCCGGAGAAGTACCCGCGGGAACGCTCGCCGGAGCACGGGATGCTCACGCCGGTCTTCGGCACCGCCCAGCCGCCCTCGGGCGTGCCCGGTGCCATCCGCCGCCACGCCTACCGTTACAGCGAGGGCCGCACGGCGCACTGGCTGCTGCTCATCGCCGCCGACCGGGTGGACGCGTGGGTGCACCACCTGACGTCCTTCCTCACGCTGCGCCCGGACAACCCGATCACCGAGACCGGGGTCAAGGCGGAGTTCACCCACCACGGCATCTCGTCGCGCTTCGGTCAGCACCGGACCGACGTGGAGCACCAGTGGATGGACCCGGTGATCGTCGGTGGCCCGTGGATCGCCGCCGCCGCGGTCGTCTACACCGGCGCCCGCGGCACGGCGAGGATGCTGGCGCGCGTGGGGTCGAACGGGCACGGGTCCGTGCACTGAGCCGGTGACCCCGGCCTCCCCCGGGGCCACCCCGCGCGACGTGGGGTGGCCCCGGGGGAGCAGGACGGAGTCCGGACCGCCCGAGGAGGAGACCTGCATGACCGCGTCCGCGATGCGCACCGTGACCCTGCCCGACGGCACCGTCGCCCCGGCCCTCGGGCTGGGCACCTGGTACCTGGGTGAGGACCCCGGCCGCCTCGACGTCCAGCTGGACGCCCTGCGTGCCGGGATCGACCTGGGCCTGACCCTCGTCGACACCGCCGAGATGTACGGCGACGGCGCCGCGGAGGAGCTGGTCGGCCGGGCGATCGCCGGCCGGCGGGACGACGTCTTCCTGGTCAGCAAGGTGCTGCCGCACCACGCCACGCGTCAGGGCACGGTGGACGCCTGCGAGCGGAGCCTGCGCCGGCTGGGCACCGACCAGCTGGACCTGTACCTGCTGCACTGGCGCGGCCGGGTCCCGCTCGAGGAGACCGTCGCCGCCTTCGAGTCGTTGGTCTCGCGCGGGCTGATCCGGGCCTGGGGCGTGAGCAACCTCGACGTCGCCGACCTGGAGGAGCTGGTCGGGCGTCCCGGCGGCACCGGGATCCAGACCGACCAGGTGCTCTACAACCTCGCCCGGCGCGGGCCCGAGTACGACCTGGTGCCCTGGTGCCGCGACCGGCGCATGCCGGTGATGGCGTACTCACCCGTCGACCACGGCCGGCTCCTCCGACACCCGGCCGTCCGCGACCTGGCCGCGCAGAAGGGGGTCAGCCCGGCCCAGCTGGCCATCGCGTGGGTGCTGCGGCTGCCCGACGTGTTCGCCGTCGCCAAGGCATCGACCCGCGCGCACGTCGTCGAGGTCCACGCGGCGCTGGGGATCGGCTTCAGCCAGGCGGAGCTGGACGAGCTCGACCGGGTCTTCCCCCCGCCGTCGGGCAAGGTGCCGCTGGACGTGCTGTAGGACCGGCGCGGCCCGCAGCGGCGAGCTGCGGGCCGCGGTGGTCAGACGAGCCCCTCGTCGTGCGGTTCGATGCTGGCCGAGGGGTCCACACCTCCGTCGGCGTCCGGCTGGACCCGGCCCTCGCCCGGCTCGGACCCCGAGCCGGGCGCGGTGTGGTCGCCGCTCGGCGACCGGTCGCGGCCAGCGGTACAGGACGGCGAGGACGCCCAGGGAGGACGCGGAGTCCAGCGCGAACGCGGCGGCCGGACCGGCCGCGGCGACCAGCAGCCCACCGACCGCCGGCCCGACGGCGCGGGCCACGGCGGCGTCGGCGCCGTTGAGCAGCGTCGCGAGCGGGAGCTCCTCGTGGTCGTCGCCGGCCCCTGGGTCGCCGCGGCGTGGCTGGTGACCACCGCCCCGGCGGCTCCGGTCCTGACCCGCCGGGGCAGTGGGCCCCGGTCGCCGGTCGGGCGGTCGGGCGGTCGCCGCGGTGCTGGCGGCGGCGCCGGAGCAGGTGCTCCGCGCTCGGCGACGGAGTGGGCCGGACCACGGCGGCCCGTCCGGCTCACCCGAAGTGCGGAACCGGGTCAAGCGGAACCGACGGCCGGCCGATGCAGGCTCGTGATCGTCGATCAGTCAGCGTCCCCGGTCCCCGGCGCCACCCTGCCGGCCGAACTGGTCCCGAGTACCTTCCCGCGAGGTGACCGCCAGCACGTCTCCTGCCCCGCGATGAGCGACGACGAGGGGCGAGCAGCCCGGGTGACCGGCCGGACGGCCGCCGAGCTCGTCGACAGCCTCGAGTCCATGAGCGACATGTACATCGGCGTCGGTGCCGACTGGCGGATGACCTACATCAACGCGCAGGCCGAGGTCCGGTTGGGCGTCGCGCGGGACGAGGTCGTGGGCAAGGACATCTGGCTCCGGTTCCCGGAGCTGCTGGGCACCGTCTTCGAGGAGACCTACCGGCAGGTCGCGGCCACCGGGGAGACCGCCGTCATCGAGGCGGAGTACGGCAGAGCGGCCCTGTGGTGCGAGGCGCGGGTGCACGCCCTGAGCCGAGGCGGCATCGCGATCTACTTCCGGGACATCTCCGGGCGGCGGGCCGTCGAGCGGGAACGGGAGCGACTGCTGACCGCCGAGCGGGCGGCGCGCGAGGCTGCGGAGGTCGCTCAGCGGGACCTCGTCCACCAGGCCCGGCACGACGAGCTGACCGGCCTGTTGAGCCGCTCCGGTCTGCTGCACGAGGTCGGCCGGCTGCTCGACGGCCGGCCGGAGGCACCGCTGACCGTCGCCTTCCTCGACCTGGACCGGTTCAAGCTGGTCAACGACAGCCTGGGGCACGCGGTCGGGGACCGGGTCCTGCAGGAGTTCGCGCGACGGCTGGAGGCGCTGGTGGGTCCGGCCGACGCCGTGGCCCGTTTCGGGGGCGACGGCTTCGTCGTCGTCCTGGTCGACCGCTCCGCGGCCGAGGGCGGCAGGTTCGCCGAGCAGGTCGTCGAGGCGAGCCGGCAGCCGGTCGACGTCGGCGCGCGGCTCCTGGTCACCACGAGCGTCGGCCTGGCCACCGCGACCGGACGGGCCGATCTCGACGTCCTGCTCCGGGCGGCCGACGCGGCACTGCACCGCGCCAAGGACACCGGCCGGGAGCGCGTGGTGTGGTTCGACGAGCAGATGCACCGCGAGTCCGTCCACCGGGTCGAGCTCGAGCGCGACCTCCGGCTGGCCCTGGACCGCGACGAGCTGTTCGTGGAGTACCAGCCCGCCTTCGACCTCCGGGTGGAGCGGGTCTGCCACGTGGAAGCGCTGGTCCGCTGGCGGCACCCGGTCCGCGGTCTCGTCGGGCCGGCGGAGTTCATCCCCGTCGCCGAGGAGACCGGTCTGGTCCACCGCATCGGCGAGCTGGTCCTGGCCCGCGCCGTGGAGGAGGCCCGCCGGTGGACGCACCTGCCGGAGTTGCGGGTGTGGGTCAACGTCGCCCCGCAGCAGCTCGTCGACCGTGAGTTCCCCGCCCGGCTCGCAGCACAGCTGGACCGTGCCGGGCTGCCGGCCGACCGCCTCGGCATCGAGGTGACCGAGTCCGCGCTCGCCGACTGGTCGCGCGCCGGGGAGGTGCTGGGACGGGTGCACGACATGGGGGTGGCCATCGCCATCGACGACTTCGGGACCGGCTACAGCTCGCTGGCCCGCCTGACGGACTTCCCGGTCGACGTCCTCAAGATCGACAGGTCCTTCGTGCAGCAGCTGGGGACGACGCGGGGGGACGCCCTGGTGGCCGGCATCGTGACCCTGGCGCGAGCCATCGACGCGCACGTCGTCGCCGAGGGCGTCGAGACCCTGTCGCAGCTCACCGCGCTCAGCGCCCTGGGGGCGGACTCGGCGTGCGGCTACCTGCTCGCCCGGCCGTCGGCACCGGAGAACCTGCCACTGGCCCTCGTCACCGACGGGCCCTCCGGTGAGCGCGCCGGACTGCACCCCTCGCTGGCGCTGGTCCCCGCGCGCGGCCGGGAGGACGCGGTGGGCCCGTCGCGTGCTCGCGTACAGCCGATCGGCTGACCACACCGGTCCCTGACCGGTGAGCGGCGTCCCGGGCGTGGGACCGACGCTGGGGAGACCTGCAGACCTGAGCCTCCGTGCGACCACCCAGCCGTGGCGGGCGGGCGGTCGTCGTCACGCGGCCGCGACGGTCCGGCGGCCGCGCGACCGCGCAGGGCCGGCGGAGTGCTCCTCGCGACCGGCCGCCGGACCGGGCGCGGCGGGTGCGGGCACCGCCGTCGGCGATACTGCACCAGGTCGATCGAGTTGTGGGACTGGCCACGCGGCGGAATGCTCCGGCGTGGGAGCGGTTCCCCCTGACGGCAGGAGCACCCACCTGCCGGACGTCGACTGCCCTGACCCCCTAAACCCGGAGATCACCGTGCGCACCCGCCTGACCCTGACCGCCGCCCTCGCCACCGCTCTGCTGCTGACCTCCTGCGGCGGCGGCGACTCCGACGACGCCGCCGGGAGCGCCAGCGGCAGCAGCTCGGGCGGCACGATCCGCGTCGCGACCGAGGGCACCTACGCCCCCTTCTCCTTCCACGACCCGGCCAACGGCAACGAGCTCACCGGCTACGACGTCGAGGTCGCCCAGGCAGTCGGCGACAAGCTCGGCATGAAGGTGGAGTTCGAGGAGACGCAGTTCGACGGGATCTTCGCCGGCCTGGAGGCCAAGCGGTTCGACATGATCGCCAACCAGATCGGTGTCAACCCCGACCGCCAGGCGAAGTACCTGTTCTCCACCCCGTACACCTACTCCAACGGCGTGGTCATCACCCGCGCCGACGACACCAGCGTCAGCTCGCTGGCCGACATCGCGGGCAAGACCAGCGCGCAGTCGACCACCAGCAACTTCGCCGAGATCGCCACCGGCGCCGGTGCGAAGATCGAGGCCGTCGAGGGCTTCACCCAGGCGATCACGCTGCTCAAGCAGTCCCGCGTCGACGTCACCGTCAACGACAGCCTGGCCTTCCTGGAGTACCAGAAGACCACCGGTGACCAGGGCGTGAAGGTCGCCGCCGAGCTCGACGACGACAGCCAGTCGGCGCTGCTCATGCGCAAGGACGAGGCCGACCTGCAGACCAAGGTCAACGGTGCCCTCGACCAGCTGCGCACCGACGGCACGCTGACCCAGATCTCGGAGAAGTACTTCGGCGAGGACGTCAGCCAGGAGTGAGCGCGATCGACTGGGACCTGGTCCGCAGCAGCCTCGGCCCCCTCTTCGGGGGGCTGGTCAAGGGCACGCTGCCGCTGACGGCGGCCACCTTCCTCCTCGGGCTGGTCATCGCCGTGCTGGTCGCGCTGATGCGGCTGTCGGGCAACTGGCTGGTCTCCGCGCCGGCCCGGGCCTACGTCTCGGTCATCCGCGGCACCCCGCTGCTGCTCCAGCTGTTCATCATCTTCTTCGGCCTGCCCTCGCTCGGCCTCACGATCGACCCGTGGCCCAGCGCGATCATCGGGCTGTCGCTCAACGTGGGCGCCTACGCCTCCGAGGCGGTGCGCGGGGCGATCCTCGCCGTGCCGCGCGGGCAGTGGGAGGCGGCGATGACCGTCGGCATGGGCCGGGTCACGACGCTGCGCCGGGTGGTGCTCCCGCAGGCGGCCCGCATCGCCGTCCCGTCGCTGAGCAACACGCTGATCTCGCTGGTGAAGGACACCTCGCTGGTGTCGGTGATCCTGGTGACCGAGCTGCTGCGCAAGGCCCAGGAGATCGCCGCCCCGAGCTTCGCGTTCTTCACGCTCTACGGCGTCGCCGCCGTCTACTACTGGGTGGTGTGTCTCGTGCTGTCCTTCGGTCAGACCCGGCTGGAGACCAAGCTGTCCCGGCACGTGGCCGTATGACCGCGCCGCTGCTGGAGGCCCGGGGGCTGGTGAAGTCCTTCGGGGACAACCGGGTGCTGCGCGGGATCGACGTCGCCGTCCCGTCGGGTTCGGTCACCTGCCTGATCGGGCCGTCGGGCTCGGGCAAGACGACGGTGCTGCGCAGCCTCAACGGGCTGGAGATGCCGGAGTCCGGCACGGTCCGCATCGGCGACATCCAGCTGGACTGCGGCTCCCGGCCCGACGCCCGCGCGATCGCCCGGCTCCGCGGGCAGAGCGGCATGGTCTTCCAGTCGCACAACCTCTTCCCGCACCTGTCCGTGCTGGACAACGTGACCTCGGGCCCGGTGTTCGCCCAGGGCCGGCCGCGGGCCGAGGCGCGGGAGGAGGCCCGGGCGCTGTTGGAGCGGGTGGGCCTGGCCGACAAGGCCGACTCCTTCCCGGTGCAGCTGTCCGGTGGGCAGCAGCAGCGCGTCGGCATCGCCCGCGCGCTGGCCACCAAGCCCAAGGTCGTGCTGTTCGACGAGCCCACCAGCGCCCTGGACCCGGAGCTGGTCGGTGAGGTGCTGCGGGTGATGCAGTCCCTGGCCGCCGAGGGCTGGACGATGGTCGTGGTCACCCACGAGATGCGCTTCGCCCGCCAGGTCGCCGACCAGGTGCTGTTCCTCGACGGCGGCGTCGTCGTCGAGCAGGGCCCGCCGTCGGAGGTCCTCGTCGAGCCGCGCGAGGCCCGCACCCGGCAGTTCCTGCAGCGCCTGCTCGACCCGCTCTAGGCCGGCCGCGCCGCCGCCGTCCCCGGCGTGGGGACGGCGGTGGCCGCCAGCAGGGCCAGCTTGTCGGCGTCGCCGGAGCCGGCGTCGGGGTGGTAGACGACGAGCTTGAGGTCGTCGGCCCCGTCGATGGACAGCCGCTCGCGGTTGAGCGTCAGCTGCCCGACCCGCGGGTGGTCGAAGAGGATCGGCGTCCCGCGCTGGCCGCGCACCTCGTGCCGGGCCCACAGCTGCCGGAACCGGGGGCTGCCCAGGCACAGCTCGCCGGTGAGCTCGATGAAGCGCGGGTCGTCGACGTCGGTGCCGACCGCCTGCCGCAGGTTGGCCACGAAGCACTCCGTGACCTGCTCCCACTCCAGGTGCAGCGCCCGCTCGGCCGGGTCCAGGAACAGGTCGCGCAGCTGGTTGCCGCCCACGGCGAGCACCGGGGACAGCGCGGTGGCCATCGGGTTCACGGCCAGGACGTCGAACCAGCGGTCCTCGATGAACGCCGGCTGGGCCATCGAGCCCAGCAGCCTCAGGACGCCGGGCGGCGGGGTCTGCCGGCGCGGGCGGGCCCGGCGGTGCCGGGGCACCTCGGCGACCAGCGTCATCAGGTGGGCGAAGTGGTCGTCGTCCAGCTGCAGCACCCGTGCGATCGACTCCAGGACCTGGACCGAGGGGTGCCGGTCGCGGCCGCGCTCCAGCCGCAGGTAGTAGTCGGCGCTGATGCCGGCGAGCATCGCCACCTCCTCCCGGCGCAGTCCCGGCACCCGGCGCACGCCGTACTCGGGGATGCCCGCCTGCTGCGGGGTCACCAGCTCGCGCCGGGCCCGCAGGAAGGTCCCGAGGGGGTTGCTCGACTCGCTCACGATCCGAGCGTAGGACGCCGCGGGGTGCTCAGCGGGGGTCCTGTCACCCCCCAGGCTGAGCAGGGCTCTGGGTGCGGCGTCCCGGGCGCCCCAACCTCGACGAGGGCCC
The DNA here is from genome assembly GCF_019112525.1 of Modestobacter sp. L9-4. NCBI lineage: Bacteria > Bacillati > Actinomycetota > Actinomycetes > Geodermatophilales > Geodermatophilaceae > Modestobacter > Modestobacter sp. L9-4. The sequence continues at coordinate 343,988 of NZ_CP077800.1, read as the reverse complement.
GATCGGGCCGAGCTCATCGAGGGAGAGACATGACCGTCACACTGATCACCGGCGCCAACAAGGGCATCGGGTACGAGACCGCCCGCCAGCTGCTCGCGCTCGGGCACGTCGTCCACATCGGTGCGCGGGACGCCGAGCGGGGCGCGAAGGCCGCCGCCGAGCTCGGGGCACGGTTCGTCCAGCTCGACGTCACCGACGACGCCTCGGTGGCCCGCGCGCTGGCCGAGGTCGACGCCGTCGAGGGGCGCCTGGACCTGCTCGTGCACAACGCCGGCGTCCTGGAGACCGGGCTCGACACCGCCGCGGCGGTCCGGTCCTTCGACGTCAACGCCGTCGGCATCGTCCGGGTCACCGAGGCGGCGCTGCCGTTGCTGCGCCGTTCGGCGGATCCCGTGGTCGTCACCGTGTCCAGCAGCATGGGGTCGTTCTGGGCGGTGACCACCCCCGAGCGGCCGGAGTCGCAGATGCCGCTGGCGCTCTACGCGGCGTCCAAGGCCGCGGCCACCATGCTCACGCTGCAGTACGCCAAGGCCCACCCCGGCATCCGGTTCACCGCCCTGGAGCCCGGCACCACCGCGACCGACATGACCGCCGCCTTCGGCATCGGCCGGCCGGTCGCCGAGAGCGCCGCCGTCGTCGTCCGGGTGGCCACCCGGGGTGCGGACGCACCGACCGGCACCCTGCAGGACGAGGGCGGGGTGCTCGCCTGGTGAGCACCCGCCAGGAGGTCGGGCCCCCGGCCGCGAGCACCGCGGCGGGCGCGTCCTGGGCCGGCGTCGCCTCGCTGGGCCTGGGCGTGTTCGCCATCGTGATGTCGGAGTTCCTGCCGGCCAGCCTGCTGCCGCGCATCGCCGACGACCTGGGCGTCTCGGTCGGCGCAGCGGGCCAGAGCGTCACCACCACCGCGCTCGCGGCGGCGGTCTCCGCGCTGTTCATCGCGGTGGTGCTGCCGCGGGCCGACCGGCGCCGGGTGATGCTCGGGCTGACGGCGCTGGCCGTCGTCTCCGACGTCCTCGTCGCCATCGCGCCCGACCTGACGGTGCTGCTGCTGGCCCGGCTGCTGCTCGGGGTGGCCCTCGGCGGGTTCTGGGCGATGGCGACCGCGATGGCCGCGCACCTGGTGCCCGCCGACCACCTCGGGCGGGCGCTCACCGTCATCAACTCCGGGGTCGCGCTGGCCACGGTCGCTGCCGTCCCGCTGGGCTCCTGGCTGGGCGAGGTGTGGGGCTGGCGCGGCGTGTTCGCCCTGGGTGCCGGGGTCGCCGTCCTCGCCCTGGGCGTGCAGGCGGCGACGCTGCCCGGCGTCCCGCCGACGGCGGCCGGCGGGCTGCGCGCGCTGGGGGAGACGCTGCGCTCCCGCGTCGTCCTGCTCGGGCTCTTCGCCGTGCTGCTGGTCTTCGGCGGCCACTTCAGCGGGTTCACCTACATCCGGCCCGCGGTCGAGGGCATGTCCGACATCGGGTCCGGCGGGATCGCCGTCCTGCTGCTGGTGTTCGGCCTCGCCGGGCTGGTGGGCACGGTGGTCAGCGGACCGCTGGCCGACCGGGCGCCGACGGTGGGCGTCCTCGGCTTCCCCGCCGCGGTGGGGGCCGGGATGCTCCTCCTGCACGCCGCCGGCGGCTCGGACGCCGGGCTGTTCGCCGCGGTGGCGCTCTGGGGTCTCGGCTTCGGCGGGGTGCCGACGACGGTGCTCAGCTGGGGCGCCCGCGCCGAGCCCGACCGGCTGGAGCAGATCGGCGGGCTGATCGTGACCGTCTGCAACGTCGCCATCGCCGTGGGGGCGGTGGTCGGCGGGGTCCTGGTCGACGGCGTCGCCGACACCGCCCCGCTGGTCGTCGGCGGCCTCGCCGCGCTCGTGGGCGCCGTCGTGCTCACCGGCCTGCGGCGGGCCGGCTGACCGAGCGAGATCTGCGTCCTCGTGGCTCCCGGGACACCTGGGCCACGGGAGCGCAGATCTCGCGTTCCGGGCGTCGAGGACCGATGAGTCCGCCGGTCGCAGCCGGTCCTCACCCTGACGACCGACGGAGTGGAGGACGACATGGGACTCATCCAGGCGGAGCTGTTCGCGACCCTCGACCTGGTGGGGCAGGCGCCCGGCGGTCCGGACGAGGACCCCGACGGCTTCCCGTTCGGCGGCTGGCAGGCGCCGCTGCTCGACGAGGTCTCCGGCGGGCAGGTGGGTGCGGCCTACCAGGGCGTGGACGCGCTGCTGCTCGGCCGGCGCACCTACGACGTCTTCGCCGCGTACTGGCCGCACCAGCACGGCGGGGAGGACGGCGTGATCGCGGAGCTGTTCAACGGCGTGCCGAAGTACGTGGCCTCCCGCGGCCGGCCCGACCTGTCCTGGGCGGGGTCCAGCCAGCTCGGCCCGGACCTCGCGGACGCGGTCCGCGGCGTCCGCGACCGACACGAGCACGTCGCGGTGGTCGGCAGCCTGGACCTGCTGCAGACGCTGCTGCACGAGCGGCTCGTCGACCGTCTCGACCTCTGGCTGCACCCCGTCCTGCTGGGGGTGGGCAAGCGGGTGTTCGCCGGCGGCGTCGTCCCGGCCGGTCTGGACCTGCTGGCGCCGCCGGTGGCCTCGCCCCGGGGCACGGTCCACCTGCGCTACGCGGTCACCGGCGGCACGCCGGCCACCGGTGACATGAGCCGGCCCGACCGCGGTGTCCCGCGCGGGGGGTGACGGGTCGCCGACCCGATCGGGTGAGGCGCTCCAGTCGGGGCACATGACGGCCGATGTAGCCGGGGAGGGCCACCGGGAGGTCGGGATGAAGAAGAGGCGTTCGGACGCCGAGGAGCAGGTCGCCGAGCTGCTCCGCACGGCGAAGGAGTCGCTGCACCTGTCGGTGGCGTTCCTCAGCCGGCTCGACGGCACCACCCAGCACCTGGAGGTGGTCGAGTCCTCGGTGCCCTTCCTGTTCCAGGAGGGCAACCAGCAGAAGCAGGAGACCACCTTCTGCCAGGCGATCCTGGACGGCGACCTGCCCGCGGTCATCCCCGACGTGCGCAAGCACCCGGCGGCCATGGCGCTGCCGGCGGCGCGGCTGCCGCGGATCCGCAGCTTCGTCTCCGTCCCGGTCGTGCTCAGCGACGGCGAGCTCTACGGCACCTTCTGCGCCGCCGGCCTGACCACCGACAAGGACCTCAGCAAGCGGGACCGCTCACTGATGACCGTGCTCGCCTCGGCTGCGGCGCTCGTCATCGAGCCGGGCGTGCGGGAGGCGGCCCGGCGGCGCGAGGTGCTCGACCGGCTCGAACCGGTCGTCGCCGACGGCGGGCCGCTCGTCGTGCTGCAGCCCATCGTCGACCTCGTCACCGACCGGCAGGTCGGGTCCGAGGCGCTCAGCCGCTTCCCGGCCGCGTGGGGCAAGGCGCCGGACGTGGTGTTCGAGGAGGCGCACAGCGTCGGTCTCGGGCACCGGCTGGAGCTGCTCGCGCTGCGCCGCGCGGCCGACCACCTCGACGCGGTCGAGGGGTACGTGGCCATGAACATCTCCCCGGCCACACTGCTGCTGCCGGAGTTCACCGACCTCATGCGCGCCCTGCCCCTGGACCGCGTGCTGCTGGAGCTCTCCGAGCACGACCAGGTCGCCGACTACGCCGAGCTCGCCGCCGTCCTGGCCCCGCTGCGCACCGACGGCCTGCGGCTGGCCATCGACGACGTGGGCGCGGGGTACTCCTCGCTGCGGCACATCGTGCTCACCAGCCCCGACGTGCTGAAGATGGACCGCAGCGTCGTCTCCGGCGTCGACACCGACCCGGTGCTGGCCAAGCTGGTCTCCTCGCTGGTCGAGTTCGGCCACGGGTGCGGCGCGAAGGTCGTCGCCGAGGGCGTGGAGACCGCGGCCGAGGCCGCGGAGCTGCGCCGGCTGCAGGTCGACCTCGGCCAGGGCTGGTTGTTCGGCCGCCCCGCCTCACCGGTCACCCCGGCCGTGCGCACGCCTGCGGTGCCCGTGACCCGGGCGGCCCGGGACGACGCGCTGACGCCGACCGCGGGCTGACCGGTCAGGGGCGGTCGGCCGCCGGTGCGGGCTGGGCGGCCCCGGTGGCCGCCTGGGTCGCCGCCCAGCTGGAGAGCAGCTTCAGCCCGTCCTCGGACGGCGTCCCCGGCTGGGCGGTGTAGATGGTCATCCGCAGGCCGGGGGACTCCTCGGCGGGCAGGTCGAGGGTGCAGTAGCCGAGCTCGAGGTCGCCGACCACGGGGTGATGGAACCGCTTGGTGCCGTTGTGGTGGATGCGCACGTCGTGCGCGGCCCAGCGGGTGCGGAACTCCTCGCTGACCGTGGACAGCTCGCCGACGAGCTCGCGCAGCGCCGTGTCCTGCGGCCGCCGGCCGGCCTCGGCGCGCAGCAGGGCCACGGTGACGTCGGCCGCGGCGCCCCGGTCGAGGTAGTAGTCGTCCGCGGCCGGGTCGAGGAACTGGAAGCGGGCGAAGTTCACCGGCCGGCGTGGGCCGGCGAACATCGGCGAGTGCAGCGCCCAGCCCAGGGTGTTGGTGGCCAGGACGTCGAGCCGGCCGTTGGCGACGAACGCGGCCGAGCCGGTCATCGTGTCCAGCATCCACTGCACCCGCGCCGGCACCACCGCCCGGCTGCGGCGCTGGGGCGTGCGGCTCGGGCGGGCTGCCCGGGCCAGGTCGAACAGGTAGGTGCGCTCTGCCTCGTCGAGCTGCAGCGCGCGGGCCACGGCCTCGAGCACGTCCTCGGAGACGCCGGCGATGTGGCCCTTCTCCAGACGGGTGTACCAGTCGGTGCTCACCCCGGCGAGGACGGCGACCTCCTCCCGGCGCAGCCCCGGGACCCGCCGCCGTCCGCCCCCGGCCAGCAGCCCGGCCTGCTGCGGGGTGATCCGGGCCCGGCGGGTGGTGAGGAAGTCGCGGATGTCGGCGCGGTTGTCCACCCCCTCGACGCTACGTCGGCGGGCCGCCGGTGGGGGGTCGAGCTCCCACCCCCCACAGGCCCGCCCTGTCACGCCCGCGCCCGGAGGCGTTCCGTGGACACCGACACCGATCGGCCCACCTCGGAGGAGACCACCGTGCAGATCACCCGCAGCTCCGCCGACACCGTGCAGGGCCCGGCCGACTGGTTCACCGGCGACGTGTACATCGACGTCGTCGCCGCAGCCCCCGCGCCGTCCCGGGTCAGCGCGAACCTCGTGCACTTCATGCCCGGCGCGCGCACCCACTGGCACCGCCACCCGCTCAGCCAGACCGTGTTCGTCACACAGGGAGTGGGGTTGTGCCAGCGCCGCGGTGGGCAGGTCGAGGTCATCCGTCCCGGTGACCGCGTCCTGTTCGAGGCCGGCGAGGAGCACTGGCACGGAGCCGCACCGAACCGGCTGATGGTCCACCTGGCGATCAACGAGGGCGACGACGACCACGCCGTCGTCCACTGGCTGACGCCGGTGACCGACGCCGAGTACACGGCCACCCCCACCACCCACTGAACGAGGAGACCCTCATGCGCGTCCACGCCTACGCAGCACCCGCGGCCGGCGAGCCGCTGGCCCCCACCACGATCGAGCGCCGCGACGTCGGCCCGCGCGACGTGCTGATCGAGATCACGCACGCCGGCATCTGCCACTCCGACATCCACACCGTCAACGGCGACTGGGGCCCGCAGCCCTTCCCGGTGGTGCCCGGCCACGAGATCGTCGGCACCGTCGCCGAGGTCGGCTCCGAGGTCAGCACCCACTCGGTCGGTGACCGGGTCGGTGTCGGCTGCATGGTCAACTCCTGCCGCGAGTGCGCCAACTGCCTGGCCGGCGACGAGCAGTACTGCCTCAAGGGCATGGTCGGCACCTACGCGAACACCGACCGCGACGGGACCACCACCCAGGGCGGGTACTCCACGCACGTCGTCGTCGACGCCGACTTCGCCCTCCGCGTCCCCGCGGGCATCGACTCCGCCGCGGCCGCGCCGCTGCTGTGCGCCGGCATCACCACCTACTCCCCGCTGCGCCACTGGGGCGCCGGCCCGGGCAAGAAGGTGGCGGTCGTGGGCCTGGGCGGGCTCGGCCACATGGCCGTGCAGCTGGCGCACGCGATGGGCGCGGAGGTCACCGTGCTCTCGCAGTCGCTGAAGAAGCAGGAGGACGGCCTGCGCCTGGGTGCCGACGCCTACGCCGCCACCAGCGACCCGGACACCTTCACCTCGCTGGCCGGCACGTTCGACCTGGTGCTCAACACCGTCAGCGCGCCGATCGACGTCGACGCGTACCTCTCGCTGCTGGCCGTGGGCGGTGCCCTGGTCAACGTCGGCGCGCCGCCGGAGCCGCTGAGCGTCAACGCCATGTCGCTGATCGGTGGCCGCCGCACCTTCGCCGGGTCCATGATCGGCGGCCTCGCCGAGACCCAGGAGATGCTGGACTTCTGCGCCGAGCACCGCATCGGCAGCGAGGTCGAGGTCATCGACGCAGCGCAGGTCAACGAGGCCTACGAGCGGGTGCTGGTCTCCGACGTCCGGTACCGGTTCGTCATCGACACCGCCAGCCTCCGGTGACCGCGGGCCGGACCGCCGGGAGCACGGACACCGCACCGGCGGTCCGGCCCACCCGCATGCCGTTCGTCGTGTACGTGCTGGCCGTGGGCACGTTCCTCATGCTCACCACCGAGTTCGTGGTCGCCGGGCTGCTGCCGGAGATCGCCGGCGACCTGCAGGTGGGCGTAGGGCAGGCCGGCCTCCTGATCACGGTGTTCGCCGTCGGCATGATCGTCGGATCGCCGACGATGGCGCTGCTCACCCGCGGGATGCCGGCCCGGGTCACGCTGGTGCTGGCGCTGGCGGTGTTCGCCGCGGGGCACGTGGTCGTCGCCGTCGCGGACGCCCTCCCGGTGCTGCTCGCCGCGCGATTCGTCACCGCCTTCGCCACCGGTGCGTTCTGGTCGGTGGCCTCGGTGGTGGCGACCCGCGCCGCCGGCCCGGGCGCCAGCGCCCGGGCCCTGGGGCTGGTCGGCGCCGGCGGGATGCTGGCCAACGTCGCCGGCGTGCCGCTGGGCGCGTTCGCCGGGCAGCTGTCGAGCTGGCGGGGTCCGTTCTGGGCGCTCGCGGTGCTCGCCCTGGCCGCCGTCCCGCTGGTCGCCCGCAGCGTCCCGCCCGAGGACGGCGACCGGCAGCCGACGTCGCTGCGGTCGGAACTGGGCGTGCTGCGCTCGGGCCGGCTGTGGCTGGTGCTGGCCGCGTGCGCGACCACCACCGGTGGTGTGCTGTCGGTGTACTCCTACGTGTCGCCGCTGCTCACCGACCGGGCCGGTCTGGCGGCGGGGTGGGTGCCGCTGGTGCTCGTCGGCTTCGGCGTCGGGTCCCTCGTGGGCACGGTCGCCGGCGGCCGGCTCGGCGACGACCACCCCTCCGCCACCACCATCGGGGTGGCCGCGTCGACGACCGCCGTCCTGCTCGCCGTCTGCCTCCTCTCGGGCTCCGCCGCGCCCACGGTGGTCCTGCTGGTCCTGCTCGGGCTGCTCGGGCTCAGCGCCAACCCGGTGCTGTCGGCGCTGGCGGTCCGGTTCTCCGGGGTGGCGGCCACGCTGGGGGTGGCGCTGTCGGTCTCGGCGTACAACCTCGGCACCGCGGTCGGCTCGCTGGCCGCCGGGCACGCCCTGGAGACCGACCTCGGGGCGACCGGGCCGGCCGTGGTCGGGACCTGCGTCGCGGCGCTGACCCTGGTGCCCACGATCGCCCTCGCCCGGCTGCGGCGCCGGGAGGCCGTCCCCGCCTGACGGTGCCGGCATGTGCTGGGCATATGCGGAAACCGAGACGCTGCGGCAACGGCCGGTCGGCTGGACTGGGGTCACGTCCACCCGATCCCGACGCCGCGCCCCCCGCCGGGCGGGGAGGAGTCCCGCATGCCCGCCACCCCCGTCCCGCTCCCGCACCGCCCGCGGCGGCTCCTGCTGGCCACGCTCGCCGTGCTCGTCGCGGTCGGCTGCACCACCCTCGGCCCGCCCGGGGCCGTCGCCGACGCGCGCCGGGCGGTGACGGCCGTGGTCGAGGCGCTCGCCGCGCCGTGGCCGGGCACCGTGCACCGGGCCCAGGTCGAGGCGGTGGCCAACGTGCTGCTCTTCGTCCCGGTCGGGGCACTCGCCGCGCTGCTCCTGCGGCGGCGCAGCCCGCTGCTCCCGCTGGCGCTCGGCGCCGGCACGTCGGTGCTCGTCGAGCTGGCACAGACCGCGCTGCCCGGCCGCGTGCCCGACCTCGGCGACGTCGTCGCCAACACCGCGGGGACGGCGGTCGGCGTCGCGCTCGCCGTCGTGGGGACGGCTGTCCGGCGCCGGGCCGGGCGGGGCCGGCTGGCCGCGCTGCTCGCCGTCCCGCTCGTGGTCGTGGGCCTGGCCGGGTGCTCCTCGGCCGGGTCGGTGCTGGCCGGCCCCGACGCCGCCTCGGTCGGCCCCGGTGTGGTGCCGCTCGTCCCGGCCGCGCCCTCGACGCACAGCGGGGAGCTGACCGCCGAGGACGGCTGGCTCCCCGACGGCGAGGTGCTCTCGCCCTTCGACGACGTCCCGGCGATCACCCGGCTCGACCCCGTGCTGCGGGCCGCCGTCCAGGACGCCGCGCGGGCGGCGCAGGCCGACGGGGTGCGCCTCCACGTCACCACCGGGTGGCGGAGCGCGGCCTACCAGCAGTCGCTGTTCGACGCCGCGGTGCGCGAGCACGGCAGCCCCGAGGCGGCGCGGGCGCACGTGCTGCGGCCCGAGGAGTCCGCGCACGTCACCGGGGACGCGGTCGACATCGGTCCCACGGACGCGATGGACTGGCTGTCCCGGCACGGCTCGGGGACCGGCCTCTGCCAGACCTACGCCAACGAGGCGTGGCACTTCGAGCTTGCCGTCGAGCGTGGCGGCGAGTGCCCGCAGCCGGCGACCGACCCCCGCGCCGGGTGACACCCGCGTGGGAGCCGGCCAGCGTCGTCGCCGCCCGGCAGCTGGCCGCCGAGGCCCGGGAGCGGCCCCGGCTGCTGCGCCATACGCCCGCGAGACGCCGACGTCCCTACCCTCGCCCCATGCGTGTGCTGATCGCCGAGGACGAGCCCTACCTGGCCGACGCGATCCGGGACGGGCTCCGGCTGGAGGCGATCGCCTCCGACGTGGTGCACGACGGCGACAGCGCGCTGGAGCGCCTGGCCGTCCACCCCTACGACGTCGTCCTGCTCGACCGCGACCTGCCCGGCACGTCGGGGGACGAGGTGGCCCGGTGGATGGTCGCCCGGTCGCTGCCCTGCCGGATCCTGATGCTCACCGCGGCCGACCGGCTGGAGGAGAAGGTCGCGGGCTTCGAGCTGGGTGCCGACGACTACCTGACCAAGCCCTTCGCGATGCGGGAGCTGGTGGTGCGACTGCGCGCGCTGGGCCGCCGGCCGGTCGACGGCGCACCCCCGGTCGTGCAGTTCGCCGGCCTCACCTTGAACCCGTTCCGCCGTGAGGTGCACCGCGACGGCCGCTACGTGGGGCTGACCCGCAAGCAGTTCGCGGTGCTCGAGGTGCTCCTGGCCGCCCGCGGCGGGGTCGTGAGCGCGGAGTCGCTGCTGGAGCGGGCCTGGGACGAGAACGCCGACCCGTTCACCAACGCCGTCCGGATCACCATCTCCTCGCTCCGCAAGCGGCTGGGCGACCCGTGGCTGATCCACACCGTGCCCGGCACGGGCTACCGCGTGGGCGAGCCGTCCTCCGACCCCTCGTGAGCGCCCGGCTGCGGCTGGCGTTGAGCTACGCCGGCTTCCTCGTCGTCGCCGGCTGCGGCACCGTCGCGCTGCTGGCCTACGTGCTGCACTTCGTCCCCGAGGGCAACCTGCGGGACACCGCCGGCCGGCCCGTCCCCGACCGGGGCGACCTGCTGGACGCGCTGCTGCCCAAGCTCGTGGTGGTCCTCGGCGTGCTCGGCGTGCTCGGGCTGGTGGGCGGCTGGCTGCTGGCCGGCCGGATGCTGCGCCCGCTGCACCTGGTGCACGCCGTCGCCCAGCAGGTCGCGGCCGGGTCGCTGGAGCACCGGGTGCGACTGCGGGGCCCCCGCGACGAGTTCGGCGAGCTGGCCGACACCTTCGACACCATGCTCGACCGGCTGCAGGCCACCTTCGAGGAGCAGCGGCGGTTCGCCGCCAACGCCTCGCACGAGCTGCGCACCCCCTACGCCGTCGAGCGGGCGATGCTCGACGTCGCGCTCGCCGACCCGGCCGGGGTGGACGTCGGGCGGCTGCTGCGGCGCCTCGACGAGACCAACACCCGCGGCACCGAGACGGTGGAGGCGCTGCTGGCCCTGGCCGCGCTCGACCAAGGGCGCACCCCGCCGCTGGTGCCGGTCGACCTCGCCGAGCTCACCGCCGGCGTGGTCGCCGAGCTGACCCCGCTGGCCGGTGCGGCCGGTCTGACCGTGCACGCCGAGCTGGGGGAGGGCGACCTCGACGGCGTCGAGCCACTGGTGCGGCAGCTGGTGACCAACCTGGTGCTCAACGCGGTGCGCCACAACACCGGTCCCGGGGGAGAGGTGGCGGTCCGGACGGGCACGACGCCTGCGGGCGCGGCCGAGCTGGTGGTGGTCAACACCGGCCCGGTCGTGCCGGCGCACCTGCTGGCCACGCTGACCGAGCCGTTCGTGCGCGGCGGCGGCCGGACGTCGACCGGTCCCGCGGCGCCGGCGGGCAGCGGGCTCGGCCTGGCCATCGTGGCGCGGGTCGTCGACGTGCACCGGGGGGAGCTGCAGCTGTCGGCGCCGCCGGAGGGCGGGATGAGCGTGCGGGTGGTGTTCCCCCCGCCCGGCGCGTGACCGGCGGCCCTCAGCGGTGCGGCGCGGACCAGCCCGGTGCCGTCGTCCACGGGCGCGGGGACGTCTGGCGTGGCGCGGCGCCGGCGCACGTGGCGGACCCGCGTGGGCGGCGGGCCGTCAGGAGTACGAGGTCAGGTCAGGCGGCGTCGGTGCGCGCGCCGTCGAGGTACGCGCGGACGGCGGGGGCCGGGACCCGGAAGGACCGGCCGACGCGGACGGCGGCCATCTCGTTGTTGTGCACGAGGCGGTAGACGGTCATCTTCGAGACCCGCATCATCGCGGCGACCTCGGCGACGGTCATGAAGCGCACCGCGGGGCGGGGGGCGGCGGGCTGCTGCACCATCGGGCGCACCGGCAGCGGGCGCTGGGCGGCCGGGGCGAAGCCGGACTGCACGCGGGCGCCGGGGACGGCGGGGCGGGGGGCGGGGACCTGGCCGTAGCCGGTCTGGCGGGGGAGGGCGGTAGCGGGGGAGCGCTGGGCCAGGGTCATCGGAGTGCCTCTCGGGAAGTGTTCGCGGGGCGCGGGGCCGACTCGGAGCCGGCGACCCTGCGCTGCTGTGCTGCAACTGACCGTATGCGAAATCGTGACCTCGCACAGGTTTGACCAAGACGAGACGAACTGGTCCGCTTCGTCAGATGTTGCCCGTGCGCATCCGGGGTGCGTGCGAGTCGTGAGGTGACAGGCGTGATGGACGGGACGGCGGGGTCGCCCGACGGGACCGGGACGGCGGTGTGTCACGTCGACGAGGCCGACGAGAACGCCCGCTGGACCCCCGTGGGCCGGTCCGGGGCCGGCGCCGGAGTGCCGCGTCAGCGACCGGCTGTCGGTGCGTCCCGCTGTCCGTGCACCCGCCCGGCCCGCAGGGCCAGCAGGTGGTCGGCTCGGGACACGGCCAGCTCGTCGTGGGTGGCGTGCACGACCACCGCTCCGCGGGCGGCCTCGGTGGCCAGTGCGTCCAGGAGTGCGAGCCGGGTGGCGTCGTCGACGCCGGCGGTGGGCTCGTCGACGAGCAGGACGTCGGCGCGGACGGCCAGGCCCTGGGCGACCAGGGCCCGCTGGCGCTGCCCACCGGACAGCCGGGTCAGCGGGGCCGCGAGCAGGTCCCGCAGGTCCATCAGCTCGACGCAGCGGTCGACGACGGCCCGGTCCTCGGCCCGCAGTCGCCCCAGCAGGCCACGCTCGCGCCAGCGGCCCATGGCGACGGTCTCGGCGACGGTGATGGGCAGGTCGGGGGTGAGGGCGCTGTGCTGCGGGACGTAGGCGACCGTCAGCGGTCGCAGCCCCACCACCTGCCCGGACGTCGCGGGGAGGGCCCCGGCCAGGACGTCGAGCAGCGTGGACTTGCCGGAGCCGTTGGGGCCCACCAGCGCGGTCACCGCGGCGGCCGGCAGCACCGCATCCACCCCGTCCAGGGCCAGGGTCGCGCCGCGGCGGACGGTCAGCCGCTCGAGCAGCACGGTCGGGGAGTCCACTCCACCACCTTAACGAGATCGAGAATCAGTAGCGGGTAGGGTCGCCGCTCGTGGCCTGGCTGACCGACCCCTTCGCGATCTCCTTCCTGCAGCGAGCGCTGCTCGGGGGGAGCCTGGCCGCGGTCATCTGCGCCGTGGTCGGCACCTGGGTGGTCGTCCGCGGGACGGCGTTCCTGGGTGAGGCCGTGGCCCACGGGATGTTGCCCGGGGTGGCAGTGGCGGCCCTGGCCGGCTGGCCGCTGCTGGTCGGGGCGGCGGTCAGCGCCGGGGTGATGAGCGTCGGGGTGGGTGTCGTGGCCCGCCGCACCCGGCTGTCCTCCGACACCGCGACCGGCCTGCTGTTCGTGGGCATGCTGTCGCTCGGGGTCGTGATCGTCTCCCGGTCCCGGTCCTTCGCCACCGACCTCACCGCCATCCTCTTCGGCGACGTCCTGGCCGTCCAGACCGGCGACCTGACCACCCTCGCGGTCGCCCTGCTGCTCATCCTCACCGTCTGCGCCGCCTTCCACCGCGCCTTCGTCGCCCTGGCCTTCGACCGGCGGACCGCCACCACGCTCGGCCTGCGACCGGACGTCGCCGACGTCGTCCTCGGGCTGCTGGTGACCGCCGCGATCGTCGCCTCGTTCCAGGCGCTGGGGTCCCTGCTGGTGGTCGCGCTGCTGCTGGCACCGGCCGCAGCGGCGCGGCAGTGGACCCACCGCGTCCCCTCCACGATGGCTCTCGGCGCCGTCTTCGGCATCGCCGCGGTGGTCGCCGGGCTGCTGTTGTCCTGGCACGCCAGCACCGCCGGCGGCGCCTCGATCGCCGGTTGCTCCGTCGCCCTCGTCGCGGTGTCGGTCGCCGTCCGGGCCGCCGTCCCCCGCTGAAGCACGTCCCCGTCCCCTCACCCTGGAGATCTCCGTGCCCCGCACCGACCGCGCCTCCGTGCGCGCCCGCCGTCCCGCGCTCGCCACCGGCGTCGCCCTCGCCCTGCTCACCGCCGGCTGCGGCTCCGGTGACCCGGCCGCCGGCGAGGCGGCCGCCACCGGTGCGCCCGAGGCCCCGCACGGGTACGTGGCCGGGGCGGAGGAGGTCACCGAGGCGCAGCTGCGGATCAGCTACCTCGACCGGGCCGGGGTGACCTCCAGCCTGGACCTGCTGACCGGTGAGGACGTCCCGCTGGGGACGGTGGGCCCCACCGCCTCGGTGGTCAGCGACGGACGCTTCCTGTTCGCCACCTCCGAGCCCGCCGGGACGCTCACCGTCGTCGACTCCGGCACCTGGACCGTCGACCACGGCGACCACACGCACTACTACCGGGCCGAGCCGCGGGTGGTGGGCACGCTGGAGTGGGCCGGTGAGGTGCGGGTCGGGTCCTCGGAGCAGGTGGCGACCCTCTTCTCCCCGGACACCGGCGCGGGCGTCGTGCTGGACCGCCTCGCCCTGGGGCAGGGCGAGGTGCGGGAGATCGCGAGCACCACGGCCACGCCGCACGACGGAACGCTCCTGCCGCTCGGGAGCTCCCTGGTCAGCAGCACCGGTGACCAGGTCCTCGCCCTGGACGCCACCGGGCAGCCGATCGCTGGTGCGGAGGTCCCGTGCCAGGACGCCCGAGGCGGGGCGAGCACCCGGGTCGGGGTGGTGGTCTCCTGCGCCGACGGGGCGGTGCTGGCCACCGAGGCCGACGGGCAGGTCGTCCTCGAGTCCGTGCCGTACCCGGAGCCGGTCGACGCCGCCGACCGGGGGACGTCGTTCGCCCAGCGACCCGGGCGTCCCTCGGTGGCCGCCGTCTCGGGCACGCGCGGGCTGTGGCTGCTGGACAGCCGCGCACGCGCCTGGCAGCTCGTCCCCACACCGTCACCGCTCCTGCGCGCCGTGGCCGTGGACGACGACCAGGACCGGGTCGTCGCCCTCGACGACACCGGCCGCGTGCTGGTCATCGACCCGGAGGCCGGGGTCACCGCCACCACCGACGTGCTGGCCGCCACGCCGGAGGACCTGACCGCGATGACGGTGGAGGTCGACGCCGACCGGGCCTACGTCAACGTGCCCTCCGCGCAGGTGGTGCACGAGATCGACTACGCCGACGGCGCCCGCATCGCCCGCACCCTCGACACGGCCGTCACCCCGGCCTTCTTCGCCGAGACAGGCCGATGAGGCCCGGCCTGGGCGGCGCCGCCGCCCTGCTGGTCGCCGCCGGGATCCTCACCGGCTGTGGCACCGGCTCGGCGGACCAGCCGCTGGTGGTGGTGACCACCGACGTCCTCGGCGACGTGGTCGGGGAGCTCGTGGGCGCGCAGGCGGAGGTGATGACCCTGATGCCGCGCGGGTCCGACCCGCACTCCTTCGAGGTCTCGGCCCAGGACGCGGCGCGGCTGCGCAGCGCCGACCTCGTGGTCTCCAACGGGCTCGGCCTGGAGGAGGGGCTGGCCGCGCAGGTCGAGGCCGCCCGCGCCGACGGCGTCCCGGTGCTCGAGGCCGGGACCGCCATCGAGCCCCTGCAGTGGGTGAGCGAGGACGCCTCCGGTCTCGACCCGCACTTCTGGACCGACCCGGCGCGGATGACCACCGTCACCGAGGTGCTCGCCGATGCCCTCACCGAGCACGTCGAGGGCATCGACGTCGACGTCCTGGCCGCCGACGTCGCCGACTACCAGGGCCGGCTGGCCGAACTGGACGCCTGGATGGGCGAGCAGCTGGCCCAGGTGCCCGCCGACCGCCGCAACCTGGTGACCAACCACCACGTTCTTCACTTCCTCCTTACTAACCTACCACTTCTCTTCACCCCTATTTCTTACTATTTCCCCTTCATATCATCCTCTCATTCTTCTCACTTCTTCCTTTATTTACACAACTATCCACTTCATCTTCATTCTTTTATTCTATTCATTCTTTTTTCTACTACACTAACTTTTTCCTATTTCATTCGTTACTTCTCTTGTTCTTATCCCACATTCTCCATCATCTTCCCCTCTTCTTAACTTCATTCATCATTATCCAATATCCATAATTCTAACTTATCCCTCATCCCTACTCCCTCCCATTCATTTATTCTCTACTATATTCATCAATCCTTATACAACTCATTTATTTTTAATTCTTTACCCTCTTTTATCTTTCTCCCCCTCTTATTTTACCCCCTACACTCTTTTATCACTACACCCTCCTTTCCACTCTTATACTTTTCACTCATTTAACCCCTATTACTCCTTTTCCTTCTTCTAAACAAATACCCTCTTTTACTCATCGCGATACCCACTCTTTTATATTCCCTACTCTTCAAAACTCTTCATATTCTATCCTTTTCCTTATGTACCTCCCTCCCTCTTCCTAGCTATGTAGTTTCTATATGAGAGAGATTGATCAGCTCTACTCACTCTAGCTTATGTTCTGTAGCACTATCTTGCGTTATATTGTGTCATATATATAGAGAGATCTCTATGTCCGCCTGATCTCTTCTACTCTATTCTGTGCGTCGCGTTAGAGAGATAGAATTCTTTTGATCTGATTTAATTTCTATCTTTCCTTATTCATTGCGCCTCATGTGCGTTTTCTATTGGTTTCACACAATGTCATGTGTGTGTTACTATTATTTTAGCTATTTTTAATTTTTGTTTTATATCTATTCGTGTATGTATTCTCACATCTAATTTATATTCACAACACGCCACACTCACGTGGTCTCGCGTTTCCCCCCCCCCCCCCGCCCCCCCCCCCCCCCCCCCCCCCCCCCCCCTCCCCCCCCCCCCCCCCCCCTCCCCCCCCCCCCCACCCCCCCCCCCCCCCCCCACCTCCGTGCCGAGACCGCCCGCGCCGAGAACTGCCCCGGCGTGCACGGCGAGGGCACGGTCGCCGGCGAGGTCGCCGTCTTCGGCTGCGAGGACGGCGCCCTGGTCTACGACGGGGAGTTCACCAAGCTCGAGGCCCCCGGCGAGTTCGGCCGCACCGGCAACGTCTTCACCACCGAGACCTCCCGGATCGCCTTCGGTGACCACCGCAGCGACCCGGACGCCGAGGGCTCCCTGCTGTCCGCGGTCACCCTGATCGACACCGCGACCAAGACGCTGGAGGTCGTCCCGCTGCCCGAGGGTGTGCAGTACACCTTCCGCGACCTGGCGCGTGGTCCGGCCGACGAGGCCGTGCTCCTGGGCACCGACGGCGCCGTGCACGTCATGGACGAGGACAGCGGCGAGCTGATCGCCAGCCACCCGGTCATCGACGCGTGGGAGGGGCCGGCCGAGTGGCAGGACCCGCACCCGGCGATCAAGGTCCACGACGGCATCGCCTACGTGACCGAGCCCGCTGCCGACGCCGTCCACGCCCTGGACCTGACCACCGGTGAGGTCATCGCCTCCGCCGAGCTGGACGCCACCCCCAACGAGATCGCCGTCGTCGCCGGCTGACGGCCGGGCGGGCGGGACCTCGCACCCCGCCCGCCCCGCTCGCTGGTCCCTGCGGCGGGTGCTCGTGGGACATCGGACGTGACCGACCCGCCGCCTGGCCACCGGGCCGGCTCGGGGACACCCCGGCCCCGCCGTCATCGACGGCGGGGCCGGGGCGTCACAGAGGCAGCCCGGTGACGGTCCCTCGCGGCTGGGTGGCGACCTGCGTGCGCCCGGCACGGCGCTGACGTCCTCGTCGACGAGGCAGCCGCAGGGCTGGGCCAGAGCCACGACGACTGGCGCGCGCCGCCCACCGAGGCGGGCGTCCTGCGTCCTCGACGCAGGTGGTCGGACGTGGACCAGAAGGGGCACGAGGATGCCTGCATGACCGAGCTGTGCGACTTCCTGCTGGCCCGCATCGCCGAGGACGCGGCGACGGCCCGTGCGGCGTTCCACCCGGTCGGGGAGGAGCGGGTCGGCGGGTGGTACTGGAGCGGTGCGGGAGATGCCGTCTTCGTCGACCGCACATCCGAACCCGTTGCCTGCGGCCCCTGGCAGCAGCTGATGCACCAGCCGTTCGCCCAGCACATGGTGCGCTGGGACCCCGAGCGGGTCGTCGCAGAGTGCCTCGCCAGGCGGGGGGTCGTCGAGGGGTGCGCAGCAGCCCTCGCGCCCCGGTCGCTCCGCCGGAGGCTCCTGGCCAGCACCGTGCACCACGACAGGGGCCGGCGGGAGCTCGCCGCGCAGACACTGCGCCTGCTCGCCCTGCCGTACGCCGACCACCCTCGCTACCGCCAGGAGTGGCGGGCATGAGCGCGCGCAGCAGTCAGCAGGTGGTGGTGCTCGCTGCGCACGCGCCGACGGAGGCCGTCACGTACAGCTCCCGCAGCGCCGGCGTGGCCGGCTCGACCGCGTGGACCGTGCCGGTGCCCACCGAGGGTCAGTGCCCCGGTCAGACCGCGGGTCGAGCCGGTGCCCGCGGTACGACCGCACGAGGGAGCGCCGCGTGCGGCTCCGGGCGTCAGGCGGTCACGAGGAGGGCGCGTGCCTGCTCGACGACCTCGTCGAGTCTCGCGAGGGTGGCGGAGAGCCCCGCGGCCTGCGCCTGCAGCCGGGCTCGCTCCTGCTCCAGGCGCTCGACCGTGGCCGGGCACGTCGTCCCGGTGTAGAGGCACGGCAGCATCCCCGCCACGTGCCGGGCGGGGACGCCGGCCGCGAACAGCGCCTGGATGGCCCGCACCCGCTCGACCGCGTCGTCGCCGTACTCCCGGTGGCCCCCACTGGTGCGCTCCGCGGACAGCAGTGACTGCTCGCCGTACCAGCGCAGCGACCTGGGGCTCACCCCGGTCAGTCGGGCCAGTTCACCGATCCGCACACCCATCACCTCCGTGACCCAGGTCTCACGCTCAGGGCTTGAACCTCACATGCGTGTCAGATCCTAGGTTCGGGTCATGGAGATCGAGAACGCCACTGCACTCGTCACCGGGGCCAACCGCGGGCTGGGCCGGGAGTTCACCCGCCAGCTGTTGGCCCGCGGCGCCCGACGGGTCTATGCCACCGCCCGCGATGCCCGCTCGATCGACGTCGACGGAGCCGTGCCGCTCGAGCTGGACATCACCGATGCCGCCAGCGTGGACGCCGCTGTTCACGCGGCTCCTGACGTCGACCTGCTGGTCAACAACGCCGGCATCGCCACGGTGACGCCGGTGCTGTCCGGGGACCTCGACACCATCCGGCGGGACGTCGAGACCAACGTCTTCGGCACGCTGCAGGTGACCCGGGGGTTCGCTCCCACGCTGGGCCGCAACGGCGGCGGCGCCATCGTCACGGTGCTGTCCGCCGCCTCCTGGTACGCGGTGCCCGGCAACGCCGCCTACTCGGTGAGCAAGGCCGCCGCCTGGAACCTCAACAACGCCTTCCGGGTCGAGCTCGCCGAGCAGGGCACCCAGGTCCTGGGTGCCCACGTCGGTCTGGTCGACACCGACATGAGCGCGGGCTGGGACTTCCCCAAGATCAGCACCGAGGAGTTCGTGACCACCGTGCTCGACGGTCTGGCCGCCGGCGAGATCGAGGTCGTGGCCGACGACTTCGCCCGACGCGCCAAGGCGTCCCTGTCAGGCCCCCCGACGACCCTGAGCCTCTGACGGCTCCCGGGCCACCGGGGCAGAGGGACCCCATCGCTGCGAGGACGCGGATGAGGGGACCCCGCTGCGCCACCGGTGCCGGTGGCCCGGGAACGGTCAGGTGCGGGGCCACTCACCGACGAGCCGTCCCGGTCGGCCCGAGCAGTGCGACCGTTCGAGCGCAGGGGGCACGCTCGCCGTCACCGGTGCGTGTCGGCCGGGGGTCGTCGGGTCAGGTGCAGGGTCGCGAGTGCGTGTGAGGCGACGCCGAGCACGGCGCCGAGCAGTGGCCAGATCGGCCAGGGGTACCAGGCGTGCGCGGTCAGGGCGACGATGAGCCAGACCAGCGAGCACAGGACGACGGTCAGGACGGCGGCACCGGTGTGGACGGCCAGTGCGAGCCGGGCTGCGCGCCGGCGTCGGGCGAGGCGGTCGGGGTCGGACCGGAGCAGGGTCGCGACGGGCAGGTCGCCGGTGAGCCCGGCCAGGTCGCGGTGCGTGCGGGTGGTGGCCAGGGCCTCCAGGCGCTGCTCGTACTCGAGGACGTCGAGGTGGCCGGAGGTGAACGCCCGGCTGAGCAGGGCCGAGGTCTGGGACCGTTCGGCGTCCCCGACCCGCAGGTCCTCGGTGGTCTCACCGGCGCCGGAGGTCGGCCGGTGGGACGCAGGCCGTGACCTGCCGGTGGTCGCCGTCCGGGTGGTGCAGGCGCGTGTGCTCAGGTGGGTCGTCATCGTGGCGTCCGTTCCGGTCGGCGTGGTGACGGGTCAGCTGGTGATGGGGGCGGCGGTGGCCTCGGCGACGCCGTGGGCGGCGAAGACGGCGCAGGCGCGCTCGACGGCCTGGGAGTCCTCGTTGGCGTCGATGGAGACCACCTTCAGCCAGCGCATCTTGATGACGTGCACGCCGTGGTTGACGTAGGGCGACGCGTCGGGCATGTCCTGGACGGCGTCCCAGCGCATGACGATGGTGGTGTCGTGGGGGAGGCCCTTGACCCAGACGTCGCTGACCGTGAGCCGCAGCGTGGGGTTGAGCCGGCCCAGGCGCTGGAACCAGGCCCGCAGGTGCTCCTTGTCGTGGCGCTCGCCGCCCAGGGCGTGGTCGCCGCCGAAGCGGTGGTGGATGTCCGGGGTGCAGCTGGCCAGCAGCGGCTCGTAGTCGTGGGCGTTGACGCGCTCGAAGTTGCGGCGGGAGATGCGGGCGACGATGGAGTGGTACACGGCGGGCTCCTCGGAGTTGGTGTGCTTGACACTGTCAAGCTGACGAGGACCAGCATGCACCGCTATGATTGACAGTGTCAAGTCGAACGCCGCAGACTGGCCCCATGGACGACGAGAACGCCATGAAGCCGGTCGCCAGCGCACGCGCGGCCCTGCTGGCAGCCGCGGTCGACGAGCTCACCGAGCACGGGCACGCGGGCATCAGCCTGCGCGCCGTCGCCCGGCGGGCTGGGCTGTCCCATGCCGCGCCCAAGTACCACTTCGACGACCGAGCCGGGCTGCTCACCGCGGTGGCCACGCAGGGCTTCCGTGACCTGGCCGCAGCGCTCGGCGCGGTGGACGCACCTGATCCCGAGGCCCGGCTGGCGGCACTGGGGGCGGCTTACATCGACTTCGGCGTGGCGCACCCGGCGCTGTTCGACCTCATGTTCCGCGCCGTCGAGCTCGATGCGGACGACGCAGCGCTCCGCGAGGCACAGCACTCAGCGATCGGCGTCCTGGCCGCGGCCGCCGGCCGGATGGGCGGCTCGGAGCAGATGTCGCCGTCCACGCTGACGGTGATGGCCTGGGCCCTGGTGCACGGGCTGGTCGTGCTGGCCCGTGACGGCAGTCTCCGCGACCCCGGCGCCGGTGAGGACCCGGTGGACGTCCCGGTGCTCGCACACTCCATCGCGGCCACCTTCAGCCGGCTCGCCGCTCGCTGAGCCCTCCGGGACAGGTCGTACCCGGGCTCCCGGTGCACTCGTCGTCAGTGCCAACGAGACGCCAGGCCGGCTGTTGGTCAGTCCGTCGGCGGGCGTCCGTGATCGGTCGGTGTCGAGCTGCCCCGGACTACTCCGGCAGTTGGTCGGCGAGCTGGGCCCAGGACCCGGACAGCGGCGGGTGGACCAGTGGGCGGTCGCCGAGCGGGGCGTCGAGGGTGACGGTGCCGGAGCCGGTCACGAGCATCGACGCGCACGCGGTCTGGGACAGGTCCGTCGTGCTCCAGACCGTGAGGGACACCGACGTGTCGGTCTCCGCCGTCTGGATGCCGTGCAGTCGGGTGCAGGCCCCGTCGCCGGAACCGTTGCCGGCGATGTAGGCGATGCGCAGCTGAGCCCCGTCCTGGGAGACGAAGGCCCACGGCATGCTCGTCGCCCCCGATGCCGGTGGACCCGCGACCTCGGGCACCGGGTCGTCGATCGAGGCCGCCAGCTCCGGAGGGACGTCGACGGTGCGGAGCGCGTCCGGGGTGGGTGCGGTGTTGACGTCGAGTCCGGCGGCCTGGGGGGTGAGCGCGTCAGCCCGGGAACACGCGACCAGGGCAACGGCCGTGGTCGCGTACAGGGCCACCCGCGAGACCGTCGTCCTCCGCATGCCGGGAGTGTGGCGCCCGTCCGCCGGTTCGTCGCCCTTCGTCACCGGATCGTTGGCGAGCGGAGTCGTCCGGCGGCCTCGCTGGTCGGGGGCGCGTCGCTCTGGCAGCCTGCCCCCATGAGCCTGCGTCCGAGCGCTCTGACGCTGCGGTCCGCGGTGGTGGCCGTCGTCGGGACAGCGGTGATGACGACCGCGTCGTGCGGCACCGCGACGCAGTCACGACCGGCTGCGGAGCCGACCGCAGCGACATCTCCCTCGGCTGCAGCCACGGGGACGCCCGCACCCAGCTGCGGCGGGTTCTCCCTGTCCCTGGTGTCGGACAGGGGCGGTCGGCCGACACCGGTCGCTGCGGCCGAGTGGTTCGCCGAACACGGCGGCGTCCCTGGAGTGCCGCGGTCCGGCTGGCAGCAGGACGGTGCGGACGCGAGTGGCACGAGCGTCCGCTCGGGTGCTCTGAAGCTGCACGTCGTCCGGGGCCCGGACGAGACCTGGCAGGTCGACTCCGGCTCGTACTGCTGACTGCACGCCGGGCCGCCACGGATCACGGCAGCACAGAACGGGCAGTCCCGTCCTGGGGCAGGTGGACGCGGCCCCCGCTCGCGGGCGGCGCGTGCGGCCAGGAACACTCGCGGCATGGACCAGGCCCCGCTCCCCGCCGACCAGATCCTGACCGAGGCCACCCGGATCGCCGACCGCCTCCTCGAACTGCAGACCCGGGTGAACCAGCAGATCGACGACACCCTCGCCGAGCTGCTGCCCGGTGTCGTGCAGGAGCTGGGCACCGGCGCGGCGGACGAGGTGGACGACGCCGACCTGGTGAACGCCCGGATCACCGGTCTGTCCGTCGTGGTCACCCCGGCCGCGGTCGCCACCGTCGTCCCGCTGCCGGCCGCCTCGACCGCCACCACGCGCGCCGCGCGCCGGGCGGTGGGCGACATCGTCCGGGGTGCCGACGACCGGCTGACCGTGATCGCCGGCCCGTGCTCGATCCACGACCCGGCCGCCGCCGTGGAGTACGCCGGGTTCATCGCCGGCATGCGGGAGCGCCACGGCGCCGACCTCGAGGTCCTGATGCGCACCTACACCGAGAAGCCGCGCACCGAGGTCGACTGGAAGGGCTTCGCCTACGACCCCTTCCTCGACGGCTCCAGCCGGATCAGCGTCGGGCTGGTCGCCACCCGCATGCTCATGCGCGCCATCACCGCCCTGGGCGTGCCGGTCGCGGCCGAGCCGCTGAACGCCCTGACCCCGCAGTACGTCAACGGGCTGGTCACCTACAACGGAGTCGGCGCCCGCAACGTCACCGACCAGACCGCCCGCGAGCGGGCCTCGGGCTTCTCCTCGGTCATCGGCTTCAAGAACTCACCCGAGGGCAGCATCGGCGCCGCCATCTCCGCCGTGCTCACCGCGCGGGCCGCGCACGAGTTCCTCGGCGTCGACGGCCACGGGGTGACCGCCCAGCTGTCGACCACCGGCAACGACACCGCCCACGTGATCCTGCGCGGGGACAAGGACGGCCCCAACCACTCCGCCGCCCACGTCGCCACCACCAAGCAGGCGCTGGCCGCGCGGGGCCTGCCCGAGGTGGTCGTCGTCGACGCCTCCCACGGCAACAGCCAGAAGGACCACCGCCGCCAGGCCGCCGTCGTCGCCGACCTGGCCGGCCAGATCGCCGGCGGTGAGCGGGCGCTGCGCGGGGTGATGATCGAGAGCAACCTCGTCGAGGGCCGGCAGGACCTCGACCGCGCGCACCCGGGGTCGCTGGAGTACGGCAAGA
The DNA here is from genome assembly GCF_019112525.1 of Modestobacter sp. L9-4. Classification (NCBI taxonomy): domain Bacteria; kingdom Bacillati; phylum Actinomycetota; class Actinomycetes; order Geodermatophilales; family Geodermatophilaceae; genus Modestobacter; species Modestobacter sp. L9-4. The sequence continues at coordinate 320,927 of NZ_CP077800.1, read as the reverse complement.
GCGTCACCGACGCCTGCGTCGACCTCCCGACGACCGAGCGGCTGCTGGCCGAGCTGGCCGCCGCCGTGCGCGCCCGCCGGGAGGTCTGAGCTCAGGGCCGCTGGCGGCGCCGCTGCAGCCGGGCGGCGATCCGCGGGTAGGAGGCCGGGAACAGGCGCACCAGCAGGTCCACGGCCTTGGCGTCGTTGCCGACCATCACCCGCGCCCGCCCGGCCTCCACGCCGTCCACGACGATCCGGGCGGCCTGCTCGGGCGGCATCCGCAGCAGCTTCTCGTTGTAGAAGCGGACGCGTGCCTCGTCCTCGGCGGTGACCTCGTCACCCCGCTGCCGCGACACCTCGAGTGCCGCGCTGGCGATGTTCGTGCGCACCCCGCCGGGGTGGACGACGGTGACCTGCACCGGGTGCCCGGCGAGCAGCATCTCCTGCCGCAGCGCCTCGGTGAACCCGCGGACGGCGAACTTGCTCGCGCTGTAGGCGTTGATGCCGGCCTGCGCCATGACCCCGTTGAGGCTGGACACGTTGACCACGTGCCCGTCGCCGGAGGCGACCAGGTGGGGGAGGAACGCCTTGGTGCCGTGCAGCACGCCGAAGAGGTTCACGCCCCAGATGCGGTCGTAGTCGGCCCAGTCGCTGTCCAGCACCGCGGCGCCGCCAGCGACCCCGGCGTTGTTGTAGACCTGGTGGACGACGCCGAAGTGACCGGCCACGCTCTCGGCGTACGCGATCACCGCGGCCCGGTCGGTCACGTCGAGCCGGGCGGTGTGCACCTCGGCACCCAGCGCCCGTGCCCGCGCGGCGGTCTCGGCCAGCCCGGTCTCGCCGATGTCGGACAGCGCCAGCCGCGCCCCCCGGCGGGCCAGCTGCAGGGCCAGCTCGCGGCCGATGCCGGACCCGGCGCCGGTGACGACGGCGACCTTGCCGCGGACGCTGTTGTGCGGGGTCCTGCTCATCGGGGGTCTCCTGGGGTGGTCAGCGGGGCGCCGGTGCCGTGGGCCAGCTCGGTGGTGAGGTCGACCAGCCGGTCGACCACGCCGGGGGCCAGGTGGTGGCCCATCCCGGTGATCTCGACGAACCGGGCACCGGGGACGGCGTCGGCGGTGGCGCGGCCACCCGTGGGGTGCACCATCCGGTCGGTCGACCCGTGCACGACCAGCGTCGGTGCGGTGATCGAGGCCAGCTCCGCCGTCCGGTCGCCGGAGGCCTGGATCGCGCCGATCTGCCGGGGGACCCCGGCCCGCGCACGCACGCCGCCGCCGCGCTCCCAGAACCCGGTCGCCCAGGCGCGCTCGAGGTCCTCGTCGGGCAGCAGGGTCGGCGAGCCGATGTGCGCCAGCATGCCCAGGTGCCGCTCGACGGAGTCCTCGATGGTGGGGGAGGGGCCCTTGGCCAGCCGCAGCAGCGTCGAGCGGGCCGGCTGGCCGACGGAGCGGTCGCCGGTGGTGGAGAAGATCGAGGTCAGGCTGGCGACCCGCTCCGGGTGCCGGGCGGTCAGCGTCTGGGCGATCATCCCGCCCATCGACATGCCCACCAGGTGCACCCGCTCGATGCCGAGGTGCTCGAGCAGCCCGTAGGCGTCGGCGGCCATGTCGGCGAGGTCGTAGGCGTCGGCGCGGGGCCGGGCCAGCAGCTGGCGCAGCCGCCCGGGCCGCGGCGTGCCGATCTGGCTGGAGCGGCCGATGTCGCGGTTGTCGAACCGGACGACGCGGAACCCGCGGGCGGTGAACAAGTCGACCATCCGCTGCGGCCAGGAGGTCAGGTCGATGCCGAGCCCGGCGATGAGCAGCAGCGGGACGCCGTCGTCCGGGCCCTCGACGCGGTAGCAGATCCGCGGGCCGGCGGGCAGGTCGACGAACTGGTCGACATCGGTCACGGGAGTCCTCGTGTCGGTCATGCCGGCACCGGGACCCGGGCCGAGAAGTGGAGCTCGGGGTCGACGACGCTGTCGGCCCGGAGCAGCTTGACGTCGGCGCGGTAGCCGGTCGAGGTGAGCCAGGGCATGTGGTCACCCTGCCGCGGGAGGGAGTCCATCGACCGCTGCAGGTAGCCCGCGCCGAAGTCCAGGAAGGGCCGGGTGGGCATGTCCGGGTCGCGCGGGACGGGCCGGGCGGAGTCGTACCCGTGCGCGTCCATGTGGCTGAGCAGCCGGGTGAAGTGCTCGCACAGCAGCCCGATCTTCAGCGTCCACGAGCTGTTGGTGTACCCGATCGCGTAGGCGAAGTTCGGGACGCCGGACAGCATCATCCCCTTGAACGCGACGGTCTCCGGCAGTCGCACCTCGTCCCCGTCGACGGTGAGCGCGATGCCCCCGAAGGCCTGCACGTTGAGCCCGGTGGCGGTGACGATGACGTCGGCGGTGAGCTCGCGGCCGGACTCCAGCAGCACGCCGGTCTCGGTGAACGTGGCGATCCGGTCGGTGACCACCTCTGCCGTCCCCTCCCGGATGGAGCGGAACAGGTCGCCGTTGGGGACGGCGCACAGCCGCTGGTCCCACGGCCCGTACGGCGGCTTGAAGTGCTCGTCGACCGGATAGCCCTCGGGCAGCTGCTTGGTGTTGACCCAGCGGATCAGCGCCCGCGCCCGCTCCGGGTGCCGCTGGCAGAACCGCCAGATGAACTGGCTCTTGGCGATGTTCTTGCGCCGGATCAGCGGGTGCGCGCGCTCCTCGCCGAGCAGCCGGCGCAGCCGGTTGGCCAGCGCGTCCTCGGCCGGGACGGGCAGCACGTAGCTGGGCGTGCGCTGCAGCATCGTCACCTGCGCACCGGTCTGCGTCAGCGCCGGCACCAGGGTCACCGCGGTGGCGCCGCTGCCGATGACCAGCACCCGCCTGCCGGCGGTGTCGAGGTCCTCGGGCCAGTGCTGCGGGTGCACGACCGTGCCGGTGAACCGCTCGCGGCCGGGGAAGACCGGGGTGAACCCCTCGTCGTAGCGGTAGTAGCCACCGGCGCAGAACAGCCAGCCGCAGGTCAGCGTCGTCCGTTCGCCGGTGTCGGTGCGCTCGACCTCGACGCTCCAGCGCGCCTGCTCCGACGACCACGAGGCGGCGACGACCTTGGAGTGGAACCGCACCAGCCGGTCGATGCCGTTCTCCGCCGCCGTCTCCCGCAGGTAGGCCAGGATCCGGTCGGCGCCGGCGATCGACTGCTCCTCACGCCACGGCTTGAACTCGTAGCCGAAGGTGTGCAGGTCGGAGTCCGAGCGGATGCCGGGGTAGCGGAACAGGTCCCAGGTGCCGCCGGTGGCGCCGCGGGCCTCCAGCAGCGCGACGCTGCGCTGCGGGTGGTCGCGTCGCAGGTGGTACGCGGCGCCGATGCCGGACAGGCCGGCACCGATGATCAGCACGTCGAGGTGCTCGACCGTGGTCGAGGTGGTCATGGTCGCTCCAGGTCGGTCGTCCCGTGTCCGGTCGTCGGTGTCCGGGGGGACGTACCCGACGATCCGTGACCGCGGCCACTCCCTGCCAGTACTCCGTGCACCACGATGGTCGCCGCGTGGTGCACGATGCCCTCCATGACCTGGCCGCTGCCCTCACCGGACGTCCGGGAGCTGTTCCGCCGCGGTGCCGAGCAGGCGCTGGACCCGCGGGCCGACTGGGTGGCCGACGTGCACACCGCGGCGCTGGGCGGGGCGGGGATGCGCCCGGTCGCCGAGGACCCGGTGCTGGCCGCCGGCGCCCGGCGGGCGAACCTGGCCAACCTGCTGCACTGGGCCGCGGCGAACGTGCAGCGCCCCGGCGAGCGGGTGCCGGTGTACGTCGGTCCCGAGGTGCTCGACGGTGCCCGCGACCTGGTGCGGCGGGGGCTCGACCACATCGGCCTCGACGCCTACCGCACCGCACAGGCGGTGGCCTGGCAGCACTGGATGGGCATCTGCTTCACGCTCACCGACGACACCGCACAGCTGCGCGAGCTGCTCGACGTCTCGGCGCGCTCGATCACCACCTTCGTCGACGACACGGTCGCCGCGGTCACCCGGCGGATGGCCGCGGAGCGCAGCGAGCTCACCCGGGGCGCGCACGCCGAGCGCCGGGCGACGGTGTCACTGCTGCTGGAAGGCGCCCCGCTGGCGCGGGCCCGGGCCGAGGCGCAGCTGGGCTACGGCCTCACCGGGCCGCACACCGCCGTCATCGTGTGGAGCGGGTCGGGCGCCGCCGCGTCCGACCAGCTGGAGGCCGCGGCCGAGGCGACCATGCGGGCGGCGGGTGCGGGCCGGCGGCTGACCGTCGTCGCGGGAGCCGCGGCGCTGTGGGTCTGGCTGCCGGTCGGCCGGGCGCCGGACCCCGGCGTGGTGACCGCCGGCCTGGCCGACGCCCCCGACGTGCGGGTCGCGGTCGGCCGGCCCGGCACCGACGTCGACGGCTTCCGGCGCAGCCACCTCGATGCGGCCACCACCCAGCAGATGCTCGCCCGGCTCACCTCCGCGCAGCAGGTCGCGCGCTTCGCCGACGTGCAGCTCGTCGCGCTGCTCACCGCCGACCCCGGCCGGGTCGAGGAGTTCCTCACCGCCACCCTCGGCGACCTCCTGCACGCCGACGTCGCCGTCCGGGACACGGTGCTGGCCTTCGTGGCCGAGCTGGGCAGCGTCGCCCGGACGGCGGCGCGGCTCTTCACCCACCGCAACACCGTGCTGCGGCGGCTGGCGCGCGCCGAGGAGCTGCTGCCGCGCCCCCTGGCCGAGGACGCCGTCGCCGTGGCGGCGGCACTGGACGTGCTCCGCTGGCGGGGCGCCGGCAGCTGACCGGCCAGCACCACCAGCCCCGCGGGACGGCCGGCCCGGTCATGACCGCTGGGGGGAGAAGGGGCCGGAGAGCACCGACCACTGCAGCAGCATCACGGTCTTCGCGTCGCAGATGCGGCCGTCGGCGACCTGGGCGAGCGCCTCCTCGACGGTCAGCTCGCAGACCTCGATGTCCTCGCCCTCGTCGGCCAGGCCGCCGCCGGAGCCGGCCCGGCTGAGGAGTGTGTAGGGGGCGGCGAAGAAGTGCAGGCGCTCGGTGACCGAGCCCGGGCTCATGTAGACCTCGAACACCGGCTCCATCGCGCCGATGACCACGCCGAGCTCCTCGGCCGCCTCCCGGCGGACCGCGGTGGCCGCGTCGTCGTCGTCCAGCAGCCCGGCGGCGGTCTCCAGCAGCATCCCGTCGGGATGGCCGTTGACGTACACGGGCCAGCGGAACTGCCGGGCGAGCAGCACCGTGCGCCGGCCGGCGTCGTAGAGCAGCACGGTGGCGCCGTTGCCCCGGTCGTAGGTCTCCCGCTGCTGGCGCTGCCACCTGCCGTCGCGGCCGCGCACCTCCAGGGTGGTGCGGCGCAGGACGTGCCACGCGGCGGCCAGCACCTCGACGTCCAGCACCCGCACGTCCGGGTTCCGGTCCAGGTCCGCACCGGCCCGGTCCAGGCCGGTGCGGCCGCGGGCGTCCGGGACGTCGACGCCGGGCACGGGGCGGACGGTGGACGCCGGCGCGGTGGTCACGCTGCGACCGGGGCGCCGACCCCGGGGACGTCCTCGACGCGGGACCACACCGGCAGCCCACGGTCCCGGGCGATCGCCACGTCCTGGTCGGCCCCGACGGAGGCGCCGGGCAGCCGCAGGACGGCGTCACAGCGGGCCAGCAGACGTTCCGCGGTCGGGTACAGGACCTGCTCGGCCAGCGGGTCGCCGATGCCTGCGCCGGCGCTGCGCAGCACGGGCAGGGCCACCCACTCGCCGATCATCGGCACGTGTCCGGCCCGGAACAGCGGCCAGGCGGCCTCCTCCAGCCGGGCCAGGTTGGCGGACATGAGCGCGGGGTCGTCCCCCGTGCCGGAGCGGTAGGGCCCTGCGATCAGGATGAAGAGCGACGGGGTCAGGGTCGTCATGTCGACAGACTACGATGAAACGTGCAGAAACCGGAAGTACCCGGCAGAGAGGGTGGACCAGTGCTCGTCCCCGAACGGCGGGACCTCCTGCTCGCACGGCTGCACCGGGACGGCCGGGTCATCGCCAAGGACCTCGCCGCCGAGCTGGGGCTGAGCGAGGACAGCGTCCGGCGCGACCTGCGTGAACTGGCCGCCGCAGGCCTGTGTCAGCGCGTGTACGGCGGGGCGGTGCCCGCGTCGCCGGCCGTCGCCGACTACGCGACGCGGGCCGGCGTGGCCGTGGACAGCAAGGCGCGGGTCGCCGCCGCCGCGGTGCAGCTGGTCGAACCGGGCAGCACCGTGATCCTCGACGGCGGGACGACGACGCTGGCCGTCGCCCGGGCGCTGCCGCCGGACCTGGTCGCCACCGTCGTCACGCACAGCCCGACCGTCGCCGCCGCCCTGGTCGAGCACCCCGGCGTCGAGGTGTACGTGCTGGGCGGGCGGTTGTTCAAGCACTCCGCGGTGACCAGTGGCGCTGCCGCGGTGGAGGCGGCGGGGGCGGTCAACGCCGACCTCTTCCTCCTCGGCGTCACCGGGGTGCACCCCGAGAGCGGGCTGACCACCGGTGACGCCGACGAGGCGGCCATGAAGCGGGCGCTGGCCCGCCGGGCGGCCGACACCTACGTCCTCGCCAGCGTCGAGAAGATCGGCGCCGCCTCGCCCTTCACCGTCCTGCCGCTGTCGGCCGTCGCGGGGGTCGTCACCGACGCGCCGCCGACCGACGAGGTGATGGTGCGGCTGGGGCGTCTCGGCGTGCCCGTCGTCCAGGCGGCCACCGGCTGAGGCCTCAGCGGGCCGCGGGCATCCGGGTGTCGACCCGCTGGGGGAGGTCCCGGTGCTCCGGGGCCGCGACGTGCAGCACCTGGAACACCGCTGCGTCCGCGGGGACCTGCGCCGGGCGTTCGGTGTGCAGCGTGAACGTCACCAGCTCCCAGCCCTGCGGGTCGATGCCGTACGCGGCGAGGAGCACGCCGGGGTCCTGCACGGCCGCGGCGGACGTCGCGTCGGCCGCGGCCGCCGCGGCGACGACGTCGACGTCCGTGGCGAGGGCCCGCGTCGACCGGACGGCGTACCGCGCGGCGGTGGGGTCGCCCGCGCCGTGGCTGGTGCCGCCGACCCAGGTCTGCACGGCCGGCCGGCCGAAGTCCCGGACGATCGCGGTGAACCCGACGCCGGACCACAGGAAGGACGCCGCGCCCGCGCTGTCGGCCCAGAGGTAGAAGGGCGCGTACTCGTTGGCGGTCGCGCCGTCGACGCCCTTCTCCCGGATGAGGAACGCCTTCACGCCGAGACCGGGGTAGGCGTCGAGCAGGTGGCCGGTGGTGGCGACCCGGGTCCGGACGACGGTCATGTCGTAGTCGGTGGGCAGGGTGATCCGGTACTGCATCAGGAGCATGCGGCGTCCTCGGGCGAGGGGGCGGCGGGCCGGGCCAGCGTAGGGCGATGACGCCGCTGCCGGAGGCCGCGGCCTCGCCCTGGCGGCGACCGCACCCGCGGACGGGGGACCGGCAGCCGTCCCCGGGCGGGGCGGGCTGCCGGTCCACGGGTCAGAGGCCGAAACCGCCCTGGCCGCGCTGGCCGCCGCCCATCAGTCGCTGGGCCGCCATCGCGGCGATCCCGCCGAGCGCGGCCTTCATGACCGGGTTGCCGCCGGCCCCGCCACCGGCGCCACCGAGCAGCCCACCGAGTCCTCCGGCGCCACCGCCCGCGCCGCCGAGCAGGCCGCCGAGGCCACCGGCCGCGCCCGCACCGCCGGCGCCGCCGAGCAGCCCACCGAGGCCGCCGGCCCCGCCACCGGCGCCGCCGAGCAGTCCGCCGAGTCCGCCACCACCGCCGCCCATCAGCGACCCGAGCAGGCCCGGGTCCTGCTGGTGGACGTTGCGGGTCATCGACGCCAGCGAGTCCGGGTCGGTCGACTGCCCGTCCCAGCCGGTGTCCAGCCCCCGCTCCTGCGCGGCCTGGTGGAGCTGCCCGGCGTACTGGCCGCGCTCGTCGTCGCCCATGTTGCCCAGGGCGTCCCGCGCGGAGGCCTGGTAGGTGTCCGGGTCGACCTCGCCGGCCACCTCGCCGTAGCGCTGGCCGACCTCGTCGTCGGAGATGCCGTCGTACGGTGCGCCCTGCTGGTACCGGTTGACGAAGTCGCCGTACTCCTGCTGGCGCGCGCCGCCGCCCATCAGTTCGTCGAGCAGTCCCACGGTGGACCTCCTGGTCGTGTCGGGTGCCCCGGGCGGGGCGGGTCGAGCGCTGCCCTACCCGGGCCGTGTCCCGGTCAGTCCGCGTCCCGCCCCGCCCCGAACCGGCCGACGGCCGGGCTCACCTCCTGCTCGCGCAGCGGGAACCCGGGCATCCGGGACAGCCGCACCAGCGGGACCGCGCGCAGCATCTGCCCGTTGCGCGGGTCGGCCAGCAGCCGGCCGAACTCCGCGTCGGCGAGCTGTCCGCGCAGCCACGGGCCGGCGTCGGGGTGGGCGAGCCAGGCCTCGGCGGTGGAGTCGGCGGCCAGCGGCGGGGTCAGGTCGTCCCCGGGCAGCTCGACGTCGGCGGCCAGCCGCAGGTCGCGGGAGGAGGCTCCCAGCCGCAGGCCGAACGTGCCGCCCTCGACGACCCAGCGCCCGAGCCCGACGTGCCAGTACGCGAAGGCGCGGCGGTCCAGGGTCAGCTCGACCGCGGTGCTCGAGCCGGGCTCCAGGTGCACCCGGGTGAAGGCGCGCAGCTCCTGCTCGGGCCGGTACACCGACGCCTGCGGGTCGGTGACGTAGAGCTGCACGGTCTCGGTGGCCGCCCGGTCGCCGCTGTTGGTCACCGTCAGCCGGACGTCGACGCGCACGTCGTCCCCGGGCCGGACGGTCACCTCCAGGTCCGACCAGTCGAAGGTCGTGTAGCTCAGCCCGTGCCCGAAGGGGTGGGCGACGGGGAGCTGGTGTGCGTCGTACCAGCGGTAGCCGATGAGCAGCCCCTCGCCGTAGCGGACGTGCCCGTGCTCGCCGGGGAACGCCCCGATCGTCGGGTTGTCGGCGAAGCGGGCGGGGACCGTCTCGGCCAGCCGGCCCGAGGGGCTCACCACGCCCAGCAGCAGGTCGGCGGTCGCGGCACCCCCGGCCTGGCCGAGCAGCCAGCCCTCCAGCACGGCCGCCGCGCGGTCCTGCCAGGGGCTGACGTCCACGACCGACCCGTTGCTCAGCACCACGACGACCTGCGGGTTGGCGTCGGCGACGGCGTGCAGCAGGGCGACCTGGGTCGCGGGCAGGTCGATGGTGTCGCGGTCGTAGCCCTCGGACTCCCACGACGGCGGCAGCCCCAGGAACAGGGCGACGACCTCGGCGGCGGCCGCGGCGGCCACGGCCTCGGCGACCAGCCCGGGGTCGGCCTCGGCGGCCTCGACCTCGTAGCCGGGGGCGAAGAGCACCTCTCGCCGCCCGGCCAGCCCCTCCCGCAGCGCGTCGAGGGCGGTGTCCAGCCGGGTCGGCTCGACCTGGGAGGACCCGGCGCCCTGGAACCGCGGCGTGCGGGCGAACTCGCCGATGACCGCGACCGCCCCGCCCTCGGCGGCCAGCGGCAGGACGCCGTCGTTGGTCAGCAGCACCGCACTGGCGGCGGCGGCCTCCCGGGCCAGCGCGTGGTGCGCGTCGACGTCCACCGGTGCGACGGCGACGGCCTGCCCGCGCAGCGCCCGGTCGACCAGGGCGAGCACCCGGGTGGCGCCGCGGTCGACGTCGTCCTCGGTGATCCGCCCCGCCCGCAGCCCCTCGAGCACGCTGGTGGTGCCGCCGCCGTCCGAGGAGGGCATCTCCAGGTCCAGGCCGGCGGCCAGCCCGACGTCGCGCCGGTCGACCGCGGTCCAGTCGGAGACGACGAGCCCGGTGAACCCCCAGTCGCCGCGCAGCACGTCGGTGAGCAGCCACGGGTCCTCGGAGGCGTAGACACCGTTGATGCGGTTGTAGCTGCACATGACGGTCCACGGCTGGGCGGCGGTGACGACCCTCTCGAACGCCGGCAGGTAGATCTCCCGCAGCGTGCGCTCGTCGACGTCGGCGGAGACCGTCATCCGGTCGGTCTCCTGGTTGTTGGCGGCGAAGTGCTTCAGCGAGGTGCCCACGCCCTGGCGCTGCACCCCGGCGACCAGCGCCGCGGCCAGGTGCCCCGCCAGCAGCGGGTCCTCCGACAGGTACTCGAAGTTGCGCCCGCACAGCGGTGACCGCTTCATGTTGACGCCGGGGCCCAGCAGCACCGAGACGCCCTGGTCGCGGCACTCGCGGCCCAGTGCCTCGCCGACCCGGGCCAGCAGGTCGACGTCCCAGCTGGAGGCCAGGCCCGCGGCGGGCGGGAAGCAGGTCGCCGGCACGCTGCCGGTCAGGCCGAGGTGGTCACCGCCCTCGGCCTGCCGGCGCAGCCCGTGCGGCCCGTCGGCCAGCAGCAGGGCCGGGATGCCGAGGCGGGGCACCGGCGTGGTGTGCCAGAAGTCCGAGCCGTCCAGCAGCTCGGCCTTCTCCTCCAGCGTCAGCTGGGCCAGCAGCGCCGGGACGTCGAGGCCCTGCGGGGTGTCACCGGACATGGGGGCTCCTGAGGCAGGGGGCGGGCGGCGTCCGACCCGATCGTGGCGGAGGAGGCCGGAACCGGCCAGGCAGGAGGTCGACGCCGGCGGAGGACAGCCCGGGCCCGCCGCCGGCGGTCAGCCCGTCCGGCGGGCCCCGTCGGCCTCGCGCAGCAGCGCGTGGCCGGCCTGGTCGGTCAGCCAGTCGGCCGTGGCGTCCAGGTCCCACCCCAGGTCCCGGGCCGTCAGCCACGCGCCCAGCCCGAAGTGGAACCACAGGACGTCGGCCGCGCGGGCGACCGGCACGTCCGGGCGCAGCGCCCCGCACGCCCGCAACCGCTCGGCGACGACGGCCAGCCGCTCGCGGTAGACGGCGACCGCCGTGTCGTGCGCCCGGGCGACCGCGGGGTCGGCGAGCCGGTTGTCGACGAGCAGCGTGATGGTCCCGCGCAGCTCCTCGTAGACCGTGCCGGTGGCCCGGGCGGTCAGCTGCAGGACCGCCCGGCCGTCGTCCAGCCCGGCGAGCTCGGCGCTGAAGGCCTCGATCGACTCCGCGTCCATGCCGGTGCGGGTGAGGGCGTCGACGAGCTGGGGCTTGCCGCCGACGGCGGTGTAGACCGTCGCCACGGCCACCCCCGCCGCGGCGGCGATCTGCGCCACGCTCGTCCGGGCGTAGCCGTGCTCCAGGAAGCAGGAGCGGGCCGCGTCCAGCACGACCTGCCGCGTCCGGGCGGCGCTCTCGGCCCGGAGCGGCGAGGAGTAGGCGCGAGGTGACACGCGCCGGAGCGTAGGCCCGGCGCGCGTCACCTCCCGGTCGTCCGGTGGTGTCAGCGCCCGGCCGGTGCCCCGGCGGTGGCGCGGTCGGCGGTCAGGGTGGCGACGACGTCGGCAGGGGAGGGCTGTGCGGCGATCTCGCCGGCGAGCCGGGCGGCGGCGGCGCCGTAGGAGGGGTCGGTGAGCACCAGCCGCGTGGCCGCCCCCGCCTCCCTCGGGTCGCTGACGACGACGGCCACCCCGGCTGCCTGGGCCCGCGCGGCGTTCAGCGGCTGGTCGGCACCCTGGGGCAGCACGACCAGGGGGATGCTGCGGCTGAGTGCGCCGAGCATCGTGCCCGAGCCACCGGCGCACACCACGACGTCGACGCCGGCCAGGAGCTCGGCCAGCGGTGCGAAGGTCCGGTAGGTGACGCCGGGGGTCTCCGGGGCGGTCAGGCCCATGACCCCGAGCGTGGCGACCACGTCGACCTGCTCGGTGTCCAGGGCGCCGACGATGCCGGCGAGGAGGTCGCCCTCGGTGAAGACCGTGCCCAGGGTGACCAGCACGCGGGGCCGACCGGCCCGGACGGCGTCGGCCGGCGCGGGGGAGCCGGGCCGCTGGTGGGCCTCGGCCCGCACCGGCAGGCGGCGGGCCGGCGGCACGAAGCCCGGGGTCTGCAGCGCGGCCGGCACCGGGTCGACGTAGGACGCCGGGGCCGTCGGGGTCACGCCGCGGTCGGCGTAGCGCGAGGTGACCAGGGCGGTCATGGGCGCGGTGAACTCCGGCGGGACCCCCGGGCCCACCGCCAGCACGTGCCAGGGCACGCCGAGGACGGCGGCCACCAGCGGCCCGACGAAGTCGGTCGCCTCGCACACCATGAGGTCCGGCGCCCAGTCCCGGGCGGCGGCCAGCGCCTCGTCGGCGGTCAGGTCGACCCGGGCACCGGCGAAGAACTCGGCGACCGCCCGCGGGTCGGGCTCGCCCGCGGCGTCGGCGACGCCGGTGCGCCTGCCGACCTCGGCGAACAGGACGTCGGGCATCGGCCCGGCGGGCAGCACCGGCACACCCGGCAGGTCGGCGGCCAGGGCCGGGGCCATGCCGCCGCTGGTGAGCAGGGCGACGTCGTGCCCGGCGGCCCGGGCGGCGCGGGCGAGCGGGGCGAAGGGGAGCAGGTGCCCGAAGGCAGGGACACCACTGAACAGGATGCGCACGGCGGACCTCTCGGAGGGACGAATTGACTGGAACGTCATGACGACGACCGTTCTATCCGTCCGGCCGGACAGGTGGCTGCGAGTCCGATCGCGGTTGGCTGCACGCCGCTGGGGTCACCCCCTCCCGGTGACCTCACGGATGCGCTTCGACGGCTGGATCCTCGGCACCGGGACGACGTCGGGCACCCGGGTGGTGCTCGGGCACTGGCAGCGCTCGCCGCTGGGGTCGTTCTCCGACGTGATGGTGCAGCGTCCCGACGGGCACCGGGTGCTGCTGGCGCCGAGCCAGGAGGTCGCCGAGTTCGTCGGCGCCACCTACTCCTTCGACGAGGTGCGGCTGGTCGACGTCGCGGTCGACCGGTCCGACCCGGGCACCTGGACGCTGACCGCCGGGCCGCTGCGGCTGCAGGCCACGGTCGGCCGCCGTCCGGCGCTGGGCTGGCTGCTGCGCGCGGTGCCGGCGCCGCTGGCCCGGCGTCCGGCCTGGGTCGGGCTCCTCGACACCCCGGCCCGGTTGCTCACGGGCCTGCGCACCCGGGGCTCGGCCGGCAACGGGCGCACCGAGTGGTACGGCGTGCAGGACCTGCACGGCCTGGCCACGGTGACCGCCAGCTGGGACGGCGAGCCGCTCGGGGGCGTGGCACCCGTGCGGCCGCCGGTGACGTTCGGCTTCGGGTCGGTTCCCCCGGAGCCGTCGGTGGTGCGGGTGACGACGACGGTGCAGGTGCCCTGAGCGGGCACCTGCACCGGCGGGACGTGCGGGGGCCGTCCGGTCCCGGGGTGCGGGACCGGACGGCGGGTGGTCAGCGGCGCCCGGCGCCGCGGGTGTTGATCGAGGCCAGGGCCGGGTCGACGTGCAGGTCCTCGTCCACCTGGACGACGACGTGCTCGTTGTCGTCGGGCACGCCGGCGGTGCGCCCGTTGGAGCCCGGGTAGTTGTTGTCGTTGCCGACGATGACGTGGTGGTCGTCGAGGACGGCGATCTGCTCGATGGTGACGAAGGGGAAGGTGAAGAAGGCGCCCTTGGTGCCGGCGACGCCCTGCGGGTCGGGCATGGCCATCAGGTTCACCAGCAGTCGCTTGTCGGCGTAGCCATCCCGGTCGATGTCGCGGGTGTCGAGCAGGTAGACGGCCTTGAGCTGGGAGGCCGGGCCCTGGTTGTTGTCCCGCTCCAGGATCAGGAACCGGTTGACGTCCAGGGCGACCATGTCACCGAGGGAGTCACCGGCCACCTCGAACCTCACCTTCGCCTTCAGACCGGTGTACTTCCCGGTGTTGGTGTCGAAGCTGTACATGCGGCGGGTGGCCGGGTCGTCACCGACGACGGCGCCCTCGAGCATCGGGTAGAGGGTGTGGCCGTCGACGCCGAGCGCCATGCCCTCGAAGCCCTTGCTCGACGACAGCGTCGGGGTGGCCCCGCCCAGGTCCCACGCGTCGGGGGAGCGGACGCCCTCGGGCTGCACGGGGGCGGCGAGCACCTTGCCGGTGGCGTCGACGTGCACCAGGCTCGGACCGAACTCCTCACCGATCCAGAAGGTGCCGTCGGCCATCCGCTGGAAGGACTCGGGGTCCAGGTCGGCACCGGTGAGCCGGCGGTCGCTGCGGACGGGCGTGAAGGGCAGCTTGCGGTCGGGGTCGGAGAGGCTGAAGCCGCCCTCGACCACGGTGCTCTTCTGCGTGGTGGTGTCGATGTGCAGCCGGACGGCGCGCAGCAGGAAGTCGGCGCTGTTGGCCTTGGTGCCGTAGCCGTTGTCCTCCAGCACCAGCCAGTCGTCGCCGTCCTTGATCAGGCCGGAGAAGCCCTGGACGGGCTGCGCCGCGAAGGGCGTGGTGACGCCGTTGGCGGGGCTGGCGAGCGCGCCGGAGGGGATCTGCTCCCCGAAGGTCGCCGAGGGCAGGACCGAGCGGCCGACGACCTCGGCCTGCTGGGTGCCGTTGCCCTGGGGCACGGGCGTGAGGCCGGCGGCGACGGCGGGGACCGCGACCGCGGCCAGCAGTCCGGCGGCGGAGAGGGTCAGGGCGGCACGGCGGGACGGACGGCGCACGGGTGGTCTCCCAGGGACGGGCGGTGGAACGGACGCGCTGACCGTGGCCCGGCGAGGCAGACGCCACCCGGCCTGCTCGTGACCGCCCTGTGAGCACCCCGTGAACGCGCCGCGTGTGTGCACCGGGTGGGGACGGGGCACTGGCGGCGGAACACCTGCTCCCAGGAGGCACCATGCGCGCGATGACCTACCGCGGCCCGTACAAGCTGCGCGTCGAGGAGAAGGACCGGCCCCGGATCGAGCACCCCAACGACGCGGTCGTGCGCGTCACGCTGGCGGCGATCTGCGGCTCCGACCTGCACCTCTACCACGGGCTGATGCCGGACACCCGGATCGGGCACACCTTCGGCCACGAGTTCATCGGCGTCGTCGAGGAGGTCGGCCCGTCGGTGGAGAACCTGGCCGTCGGTGACCGGGTGATGGTGCCGTTCAACATCTACTGCGGGTCCTGCTTCTTCTGCGCCCGCGGCCTGTACTCCAACTGCCACAACGTGAACCCCAACGCCACCGCGGTGGGCGGCATCTACGGCTACTCGCACACCACCGGCGGCTACGACGGCGGCCAGGCCGAGTACGTGCGCGTGCCCTTCGCCGACGTCGGCCCGGTCAGGATCCCGGACTGGATGCACGACGAGGACGCCGTCCTGCTCACCGACGCCGCCGCGACCGGCTACTTCGGCGCCCAGCTCGGTGAGATCGCCGAGGGCGACACGGTCGTCGTCCTGGGGGCGGGCCCGGTCGGGCTGATCGCCGCGCAGTCCTCGTGGCTCATGGGGGCCGGTCGGGTGATCGTGGTCGACCACCTCACCGAGCGGCTGGAGAAGGCCGCGACCATGGCCCACGCCGAGACGCTCAACTACGACGAGCACGACGACATCGTCGTGGAGCTGAAGAAGCAGACCGACTACATCGGCGCCGACGTGGTGATCGAGGCGGTGGGCGCCGAGGCCGACGGCAGCTTCCTGCAGCACGTCACCGGCACCAAGCTCAAGCTGCAGGGCGGCTCGCCGATCGCGCTGAACTGGGCGATCGACGCCGTGCGCAAGGGCGGCAACGTCGGGGTGGTGGGTGCCTACGGGCCGATCCCGAACGCGGTCAAGTTCGGCGACGCGCTGAACAAGGGCCTCACGCTGCGGATGAACCAGACGCCGGTGAAGCGGCAGTGGCCGCGGATGTTCGAGCACGTACGCAACGGCCATCTGACGCCGCGGGACATGGTCACGCACCGCTTCCCGCTGGAGGACATCTCCGAGGCCTACCACGTGTTCTCGGCCAAGCTCGACGGCTGCATCAAGCCGCTGATCGTGCCCAGCGCGTTCTGAGGGGGAGACAGCCATGACCGATCCCGAGATCCCGTCCGCCTACGTCCGTGACAAGCGGACGCCACCGCCGAGCCGGGAGGAGCTGCGCGCCCGCATCCCCGGCTGGGGCGCCGACCTCGACCCGGCCGACCGGCCGTCCTACCCGAAGCTGCAGTACCCGGCCTCGACCGGGGCCCACTGGGACTTCCCCGACCGCCAGCCCGGCGCGGAGGGTCGTGAGCGCTCGGTCGAGCACGCCTTCGTCACCCCGGTGTTCGGCACGGCGCAGCCGCTGCACGGGCTCTCCGGGGCGATCCGGCGGTTCGCCTACGAGCGCTACAGCGAGGGTCGCAACGGGCACTGGCTGCTGCTCATCGCCGGTGACCGGGTCGACGCGTGGGGCGCGCACCTGCGCTCGTTCGTCTCGGCTCACCCGGACAACCCGGTGACCGAGACCGGTGTGCGCACCGAGCTCACCCACGGCGGCGTCTCCTCGCGCAGGGGCCGCAGCGACGCGCGGCACCAGCTGATCGACCCGCTGCTGGTGGCCGGTCCGTGGGTGGCCGGGGCGGGCGCGGCGGTGTTCGGCGGGCGCCGTCTCGTGCGGGCGCTGCGGGGCTGATCGGGCGGTCTCCCCGGCGAGGCGGAGGAGGCCGTGGCGCCGGGCGGGTAGCGTTCAGCTCGACGTCGTCCGGCGTTCAGGCCCCTCCGCAGGCGGAGGGGACATCGGCGGTCCCGATGGGGTCCACCTCCGCACGACGGCACACCGGCACCTCCTCGGCTCCCGCCGGGGCCGGCTCGTCGTCCGAGGGCCGCCAGCCGGCGAACCGGCTCCGGCCGGGAGTCCAGATGCAGGGAGGTCGCTCGTGAGCACCGAAGGAACGTCCCAGGTCCCCGACAGCCCCCGTCGGCCCGACCCGCGCCTGATGCCGCGCAAGTCGGTCCTCGTCGCCCGTCCCGTCGGTGTCGAGCGCGACGCCGACGCCGCCCCGGCCGAGAGCCCGGTGCCCGAGTCGTGACCCACCGCGGTCGGCCTTCGTGCTGACCGAGCTGCACCCCGAGGCCGAGGGCCTGCTGCCGGCCGCCCCCGAACCCGTCACCGACGGGGGAGGGGGCGACCGGCTGGTCGTCGTGACCCAGCCCGCGGTCCCGGCCCGCCCCTCGGCGACGCTGCTCGCCGCGCAGCAGCTGTCCGCCGAGGCCGGCCGCTACCCGCACCACGTCGGCCGGCCCGGCGGTTCCGTGCGCGCCCGCCGGCGGGTGCTCGTCGGCCGCGTGATCGAGCAGCGCCGGGCCGAGCGGGGCTGAGCCCGGCCGCGGCTCAGTCGCGGTGGGCGGGGGTCAGCTTCCGCCAGATCCAGCTGGAGGGCACCCGCCGTCCGGTGAGCACGTACTCGTGCACCGCGTCGACCTCCAGCATGGTGGTCAGCGCCCGCTCCGCGGCCGACCAGCCGGCCAGCAGCAGCTCGTCGCCGGGTGCCAGCAGGAAGTCCTCGTCCGGGGCGGCCGTCGCGGTGTCCCCGCGCAGCACGAGCAGCGGGACGGCGTGCAGCGCGACGTCGCGGTCCTCGGGGTTGCGCAGCAGGTCGCCCAGCCGGGCCTGCCCCGTCGCCAGCCAGTCCTGCACGGCGGGGGCCGCATCGGGGGTGAGCCGCACCTTCCACAGCGTCTGCAGCCGGGTGCCGCAGAGCCCGACCAGCCGGCCGAGGACGTCGCGGGCCCATGCGTCGTCCCGGGTGGGCAGGTCGCGCAGGAAGCGCCACAGCAGTGGCGTGGACAGCTGCGCGTAGACCTCGTGCGCGATCACCTCGGCCGGCACCAGGAGCGCGTCGAGCTCCATGGCGGTGAACAGCGGGGCGTTCGCGGCGGCGTTCTGCCGGGCGCCGACGAACAGCGCCGGGTTGATCCGCCGGGCCGCGGCCACCAGCGACAGGTTGGTCGTGTCGTTGTCCGTGCCGGCCAGGAAGCCCACGGCGTGCTCGAGGTCGACGTCGGCGAGCACCGCGGGGTCCGAGCCGTCGGCCACCACCCGGCCGTCGTCGCCGGTCCCCTCGACGTCGCCGTCGTCGGCGCCGGGGTCGACGACCGTCACCTGCAGCCCCTCCGCCCGCAGGTCCCGGGTCAGCTCGCGGCCCAGCCGCCCGTAGCCGACCACCACCCAGTGCCCGTCGCGCGGCGGGGACCCGCGGTCGGGCAGCTCGGCGCCGGGGCCGGCCTCCAGCCAGGTCTGCAGCTGGTAGGCCGCCGGCGCCCGCAGCGCCAGCCGCAGGTGGTCGCCGAACCGGTCCAGCGGGTTGACCGTGCTCGGGTCGCCGAACGCCCGCATCCGGTCGGCGATCACCGGTGAGGTGACCCGGGCGATCACCGGGAGGTCCGGGCGCAGCAGCGCGGCGGCCATCACGACGGCGAGGTTGGCCTCCTCGTCGTCGGTGAGGGCCACCACGGCCGCGCAGGAGGGGTGGTCCAGCCCGGCGACGGCCAGGTTGCCGGGGTCGCGGGCGTCGCCGGTGAGGCCGGGGACGTCGGCGGCGTAGGCGTCCAGCTCGAGGTCGTCGATCCGCTCGGGGCTGTGGTCGAGCACCACGAAGCGTCGGCCCAGGGCGTCCAGCGAGCGCCCCAGCAGCTCCCCGGTGCGCCCGTAGCCGGCGATGAGCACGAACGGCTCCCGCAGCCGGGCCACCTTGCGGGTGACGTGCTGCCGGGCCAGTGCCGCCCGGAACGCCCGGTCCCGCAGCAGGGCCAGCAGCGAGCCGATGGCGTACGCCCAGCCGATCACGCTGAGGTAGATCGTGACCGTCACCCACAGCCGCTGGCCGTAGGTGAACGGGTAGGGGATCTCGCCGAAGCCGATCGTCGTGGCGGTGTAGCTGATGACGTAGAAGGCGTCGAAGAACGACATCCGCACCGGCGCACCGGTGGTGTCCTGGCCGGGGATGAGCGTGAGCCCCAGGGTGCTGACGGCGAACACCGCGATCAGTGCGATCAGCGGTGTGCGCATCCGCCGGAGCACCTGGAAGATCGACTCCGCCGACCGGGCGGTCGAGGCGGCGGACAGCCGCATCGCCGCCCGGCGTCCCCGCCGCTCCTCGCGGGGCACCAGGTCACGCCACAGGGCACGCAGGCGGGTGGTCACGGCGCCGTCAGCCGCGGTGGGAGGAGGTGGTCTCCACGACCAGCAGCACCACCGAGACCACGTTGGCCAGCAGCGCCCCGCCGGACAGCGACACGATGCTCGCCGTCCAGCCCTCGGTCAGCCCGGCGGAGGAGATGTGGTCGGCGTAGACGTACATCAGCGAGGCGCCGATGAGCTGCAGGTCGGCGACCAGGCTGGTGGCCAGGTGCACCGCGCCGATCTGCGTGCGGTCGCCGAACTTCAGCACCGTGGCGATCAGGTTGACCACCACGGCGGCGTAGAGCTCGTACTTGTTGTGCAGCTCCGGGTCGCCGATGTCGCCGATGAAG